>JBBTHR010000130.1:0-8134 GCA_038060295.1 Candidatus Eiseniibacteriota bacterium | reverse complement strand
GGCCGTACCGCTTCGTCGGCGGGCCGGGCGGCCCGCCGTCAGCCTCGCCCCATGAGGATCGACCCGTGTCGCACTTGGCTCTCGCCCGCAAGTACCGCCCGCAGCGCTTCGCCGACCTGGTCGGCCAGGACCCCGTCCGCCTGACGCTCGAGCGCGCGGTCGCCACGAACCGCGTCGCCCACGCCTACCTCTTCGCCGGTCCGCGCGGCAGCGGCAAGACGACCACCGCGCGTCTCCTGGCGAAGGCGCTCAACTGCGAGACGAGGAAGCCGGACGAAGCCGAGCCGTGCAACGCCTGCCCCACCTGCATCGAGATCACCGGAGGTTCGTCGCTCGACGTCCTCGAGATCGACGGTGCTTCCAATCGCGGAATCGAGGAGATCCGGAACCTCCGGGAGAACGTGAAGTACGCTCCCTCGGGCGGGAAGTCGAAGGTCTACATCATCGACGAAGCGCACCAGTTGACCGATTTCGCCTGGAACGCCCTGTTGAAGACCCTCGAGGAGCCGCCTCCCCACGTCCGTTTCGTCTTCGCCACGACGGAACCGCAGGACGTCCCCGAGACGATCGCCTCCCGCTGCCAGGTCTTCGAGTTCCGCCGGCTCCGAAGCGAGGAGCTCGTGCGCCACCTTCTCCACGTGGCCAAGGCGGAATCGGCCGCGCTGGAGGAGGAGGCGGCGGCGCTGATCGCCCGCGCCGCGGAGGGGAGCGTGCGCGACGCGCTCTCGCGGCTCGATCAGGCGCTCGCGGTCTCATCGGAGGGAGTCACCGTGGCATCGGTGGCGCAGGCGCTCGGCCTCGCGGGCCTCGAGGCCTACTTCGATCTGGGCGACGCTCTGGCCGCCCGCGAGCCGAAGGACGCGCTCCTGACGTTTGACCGGCTCTACGACCGCGGAATGGATGTGGAGGAGGTGGCCGATGGCCTCACACACCACCTGCGACAGCTCATGCTTCTCGCGGTCGACCGTTCGCTGGAGAGCATGATCGACGCGGCCCCGGCAGACCGGGAGCGCTACGCGAAGCAGGCGGGATGCTTTCAGGCGACCGACCTCTCCGCGATGCTCGCGATCCTGATCGAATGCCGCGGGCAGCTCCGCCGAGCCGAAGCGCCACGCGCCCTCTTCGAGGTCTGCCTGGTCGATCTCTGCACGCTGCCGACGGCGGGGGCGGTGGACACCCTGATCCGGCGCCTCGAATCGATCGAGGCGAGGCTGGGCGGGAGCGGTAGTGCGGGGACGTCGGGATCGGGCGGTAGTGGACCACGCGCCGCGGCCGCCGATTCGCCGCGCACGGCCGCGCCCGCGGCCCACGAAGTTCCGAGGGCCGAACGCCGCGCCGCGCCTCCCGAGGCGAAACCTAGCGCGCTCGGCCAGGCCGCGGTCGCGCGAACGGCGCCCAGGCCCGCACTCGGCATCGTCACCTCGGGCGAGGACCTCGCGCTCCCGGAGACGGGGGGCGGAGGGGCTGCAGCCGGAGCGCCCGCCGGAGGCGACTCCGATCGCTGGCGCTTCGTCGTGGAGCGCGTGAAGGAGCGGAAGCTCCTCCTCGGAACCTGCCTCGAGGAGGGCTACTTCCTCGGCATCTCCGGAGTCCATCTCACGGTGGCGCTGACGCCGGAGCACTCCTTTCACCGGGCGATGCTCGAGATGAAGGAGAACCGCGAGCTGATCCAGCAGGAACTGGAGCGAGGGTTCGACCGAAAGCTCTCGTTCCAGTGCGTCGTGCGGGAAGCCGCACCCGAATTGGCCGAGCAGCGGACGCGCGCCGACCGAGAGGTCCGCGAGGCGCTCGGATCGGATCGCTCCTCCGAAGCCGCCGCGGGCGGGGCGGGCGATTCGCTCGTCCGGCGCATCGTCGATCTCTTCGACGGCGAAATCGTGGAGGCGCCGGAAGCGCGCGTGGCGGGCGGTCCCGACGCCCCGGGCGAATCGGCGAAGCGGGAGGAGAACGGGTGAACATCCAGCAGGTGATGAAACAGGCTCAGGCCCTGCAGATGAAAGTCGCCGCGCTCCAGGAGGAGTTGCGGGGGCGCGAGCAGGTCGGCGCCTCCGGCGGCGGCAAGGTGAAGGTCACCATGAACGGAGCGAACGAGATCACCGCGATCGCGATCGATCCCGAAGTGGTCCGGCCCGACGAGGCGGACCTCCTCGAGGATCTCGTCCTGACCGCCTGCCGCGACGCGCGCGGAAAGGTTTCGACCATGGTCGAGACGGAGATGAAGCGTGTGACCGGCGGCATGGGACTTCCTCCGGGGCTCTTCTAGGAGACAATCCGATTCAGGTGGGCGGGGACCTCGACCCGACCACGTGCTATTCTCGCATCGTCGCTCCGGGGGGCGCGCGGCCGGCGTGCGGCCGCGATTCGGATTGCGCGAGAGGGATCTCGAGCCTCATGGCCACAGGAATCAACACCGCGTCACCCCGATGATCGTCGTTCCGGCGGCGCTACTTATCGGACTCACGACGTTCGGCGTTCTCGAAAGCCGCCGTCATGCCGCCAACCTCGCCTCCATTCCCCTCCGCATCCACGTGAACGGAACCCGGGGCAAGTCCTCCGTGACTCGCCTCATCGCGGCCGGGCTTCGGGCCGGCGGCGTCCGGACCTTCGCCAAGACCACGGGGACCATGGCGCGCATGATCCTTCCCGATGGAGCGGAAGTGGATGTCTACCGCCCGGGGCGTGCCAACATCATCGAGCAGATCCGCATCGTTCGCCGCGCGGTCGACGAGCGGGCCGAGGCCCTCGTCATCGAGTGCATGGCCGTGGCGCCGGAGCTTCAGCCGATCACCGAGCGGCGGCTCGTTCGCTCCACCATCGGCGTCATCACGAACGTCCGCGCCGACCACCTCGACGTCATGGGGCCGACCGTAGAAGACGCGGCCCGCGTTCTGGCCCAGACGATGCCGGTCCAAGGAATCGTGTTCACGGCGGAACGCGAGCGGAGGGCCATTCTGGAAGAGGAGGCCGCGGCCAGGGGCACGATGCTCCGCGTCGCCGACGCTTCAACGGTGACCGACGCCGACCTCGCCCGATTTTCCTACGTGGAACACGCGGAAAACGTGGCGCTCGCCCTGGACGTCTGCGCCCGCCTCGGAGTCGGCCGGGAAGCGGCGCTGGCGGGCATGGCGGCCGCCGCCCCCGATCCGGGGGTCCTCCGCCGGGTCGTCGTTCGGGTCGGAAGCAAGGAGATCGCCTTCGTGAACGCGTTCGCCGCCAACGATCCCGATTCGACGCGCATCATCTGGGAGCGCCTCGGGCTCGATCGCCCCCAGCCGGGATCGCGGCGGCTCGTCCTGGCCAATTGCCGGTCGGACCGTCTGCAGCGCTCGGAGCAGATCGCCACGCTCGTGGCGCGGACCCTGACCGCCGATCATGTCGTCCTCTCGGGAGAAGGGACCGCCGTCGTCGCCTTCAAGGCCGTGCAGCAGGGTCTCGACCCGGCCCGGCTCACCGATCTCGGAGGCAGAACCGCCGAGCATGTCTACGAACGAATCCTGGCCCTCGCCGGTCCCCGCGCCACGGTCGTCGGAATCGGGAACATCGTCGGCCTCGGCCAGGAGATCGTCCTCCACTTCCAGAATCGCGCGGAGCGCCCATGATCGAATCGGCCATCGGACTCGGCCTCTTCATCAGCCTGATCTTCTCCGAGACGCTCGGCGTCGCCGCGGGCGGCATGGTGGTGCCCGGCTACCTGGCGCTCCTGGTCCACGATCCGATGCGGATCGCGGGAACGATTCTCGTGAGTCTCGTGACGCTCGGGGCGATGAAGCTCCTCTCCCGATACACCATCGTCTATGGGCGCCGCCGAATCGTCGTCGCGGTCCTCCTGGGATTCGTTTTCGGGGCCCTCTCCCGCGACCTCCTGGTCATTCACGTGCGCGGCGGCACGCTCGAATTCCAGACGATCGGCTACATCATCCCCGGGCTCATCGCGAACTGGATGGAACGGCAGGGGATCGTGGAGACGCTCGCGGTCATGGTGACGACCGCCGTCCTGGTCCGCCTCTGTCTCATGCTGATCGGCGGCGGAGAACTCATCCGATGAGCGGCACCAAGGTCCCCGCCTCGACCCTGGTCGGTCTCGCGCTCTTCGCGCTGGTGGCCTACGCCGTCGCGGAGCGGTCGGTGGAGCCGGTACACGCGAAGGCGTACCAGATGAAGCTCCGCGCCGTGGCGCTGGCACAGAGCGCGGGGCGAGCGATCGCCGCCACGAAGAAGGAGCGGGGGATCGTGTCCGACCCGGGCAACGATCCCGAGGGGAGCGGTCTCATCGGGCCTCAGTTCTCCCTGATCACCACCGACCGCGGCGTGCAGGCGGCGAAGGCACTGGCGGCCCATCCGAATTTCGCTGCCGCCGTGACCCAGATGATGCTCGAGGCCGGAGTTCGATCCGGCGATCTGGTCGCGGTCGGCATGACCGGATCGCTCCCGGGGCTCAACGTGGCCGTCCTCGCGGCCTGCCGGTCCATCGGCGCGGAGCCTGTCATCGTGACCTCGGCCGGCTCCTCGATGTTCGGGGCGACCGATCCGGAACTGACGTGGCTCGACATGGAGCAGGTCTGCGTGAAACGGGGACTCTGGAACTATCGGTCGCTTGCCGCCTCGCTGGGAGGCGGCGGGGACGCCGGCCGCGGGCTATCACCGCAGGGACGGCAGCTCCTCCTCGACGCCATGCGGCGGTCGGGGACCGCCTATCTCGGCGCGCCGAACCTGTTCGAGGCGGTGAAGGCGCGCGTGGCGCTCTACGACTCCGTCGCGGCGGCCCGCGGGAAGCCGATCCGGCTCTACGTGAACGTGGGTGGCGGCGTGGCGAGCCTCGGCGGCGCCCAGAACGCCCGCCTCATCCCCGCCGGTCTGACCCGGCGGCTCGCCGCGAAGAACTACCCGAATCGGGGCGTGCTCAACGTCCTGGCGGAACGCCGCGTTCCCATCGTTCAACTGCTCGAAGTCGAGTCGCTCGCGCGGACCTACTCGATCGTCGATACGCGCACCGGCGCCACCCCGCGGCCCGGCAAGGGGCTTCTTTTCATCAAGTACCGCTACAACCTCTGGATCGTGGCCGCCGCAGCCGCCGCGGTCCTGCTCCTGAACGTCTTCGTGCTACGCCTCGACATTCGCCATCAGATGCTCGGCCGACCCCATCCCGAACGGAGACCTTCCGCATGAGCCGTGCCCTTTTCGCACTCGGGCTATCCGCATCGCTGCTCCTTGCCATCGCGCCGCCCGCCACCGCGGCCCGCGCCGGCGCCTGGGATCCCGTCGAGCGTCTGGAGGGAACGCCGCCGGTCATCGTCGTCGTGGGGGGGAAGCGGCGCCTCTATTTCCCCCTCTCGCCACCGCGGCCGCTCGAGATTCCGGTGGAGGGACCGGCCCGCGTTCGCATCGTCTCCCGCGCGGTCGTGGCGAAGGACGCGAAAGCTCCCGCGATCTACACCCTGCGCGTCACCTCCGGGGAGAAATCCCTGGGTGAGGTCCACACCGAGTCTTCCCGGGCGTCGAACGCCCAGCGCCGCGACGGAAAAGGCGCGGTCTGCAAGAGCCGCACGCTCGCCGTCGAGGTTCCGGCTGGCCGCCACCACCTGATCGTGCACGCCGAGGGCGCTCCCTCGCTCCTGGTTCGGATCCTCGTCGCGTCCCCGCGGCGAAACCCGGCGGCGAAGATGGTGTCGCTGACGCCGACCGTCGCCGCGAGGAGCGTCACGGTCGTGGAGCGCGAGCTGATGATCCCCTACTACACCACGCGCGCGACCTCTCCGGTCGTCTTCCGGGTGCTCGGTCCCACGAATCTGGAACTCTCCTCGCGCCTCGATTTCGAGACGACGATGCGCGGCCCGCAACGATACCGGCTCGCGATCCGGGTCGATGGGGCGCCGGCCAGGGAAGAGGCGTTCACCACGACGAAGGCCGCCGGGGCTTCCTATTCCGAAATGAAAGACCGCCTGCCGTCCAAACTCGATCGGATCGTCCTGCCCATCGGTGAAGGATCGCACGACGTCGCGATCGAGTTGATCGCGCCCAAGAAGGGGACGGCGCAGATTCACGGCCGCATTCCCCAGCCCTCCATCGGAAGCGAGGAATGAGCATGCCGCTGGTTCGCCGGGCTTGGTTGGCGGCGCGGGTGGCGGGAATCGCCGGCGCCCTTCTCCTGGTGGCGTCCGCCGCGACGGCCGCGTCGAAGGAATCACTCCGCCTGAACCTCGGTCTCGGCGCGGTCCTGGACGACAACTTCCTGGAGTATTCGGATGGGCAGGTCGCCGACTTCAAGGCGGGGGTGAACCCCGATCGCTATTCGATCGAGAGCGTCGACGACGTCACGATCGAACCGACCGCCAGTCTGACGTACGAGCGGGAGCGCCGCCGAGGCGCCGGGCGAACGCTGCGCATGCGCTGGACAGGCTCGTTCCAAGGAAAGAACGGCACCGCCGATCACGGATCGGGGAGCCTCCTCTGGGAGGAGGCGTTCGGGAAGGGGCGGAGCCTGACGCTGAGCGTCTACGAGCTCCCGAACTATTATGTGCGCCAGCTCTTCGACGAGGACCTCCCTTCGGGGACGGGCGCCACGCGCTACCGCCGCGCCTCCTTCGCGCTCACGCTCGCCTCGATCGCGTGGAAGCAGCGGGTCGCGCCCCGCACGCTCGTCTCGGTCGCCTATCAATACGAGCGGCGGAACTACAACGACGACTTCCTGGAGCGCGATTCCGACACGCATGAGCCGGGGGCGGGCCTCGACTGGACGCAGCGCGGGGGGCGCCTGGGATTCGGGACGAACATCGCCTACCGCGCCAGTAGCGCCCGCGCCGAAGACGGAAATGACCCGGCCGGCATCACACCCGACGACCCCGACGTGAGCTATCACGGCGTGGTGCTCGGAGCCGAGGGGCGCGTCCAGCTGGCCCGGGGCCGTTCCGGGCGGCTCGTGGCCGAGGCCGCCTACGAGCTGCGCACGCGGGACTACACTTCCGATCGTGTGGCCGATCGATCCCATTTCGATCGCCAGGACCAACTCAACGACCTGACTCTTGGCCTCCGGTGGAATCCGCCAGGGCCGTTCTCCCTGCGGACCTTCTATCAGCACGAGAACAATCACGCCTCGTTCGGAGCGCTGAACCCGCCCACGACCGACCCCGCCAGCTACTCGGAGAACCGGATCGGCGCGTCGCTCACGTATGGGACGACGCTCTGGAAGCGATGAGGTACCCTCCGGCAGAATCGATGCCAGCCGCCATGACGCGCCAGACCCGGAGGCCGATCCCGTGCAGTACTCCAGCGCGCTACTTGAAACGTTGATCGCCGAACTCACCCGCCTCCCCGGGCTTGGCCGGAAGTCGGCGCAGCGGATCGCCTTTCATCTCCTCCGCATCTCGCGGGAGGAGGCGGAACGGCTGGCCCGGGCGATCGTGGAGCTGAAGGAGAAGGTCCAGGACTGTCGGATTTGCGGCAACGTGACCGAGACCCAGCCGTGCGCCCTCTGCGACGATCCGCGACGCGACGCGTCGTCGCTCTGCGTGGTCGAGCAGGCGATGGACGTCCTCGCCATCGAGCGGACAGGGGAGTTCCACGGCCGCTATCACGTCTTGAAGGGCGCCCTCTCGCCCGTCGACGGCATCGGGCCCGAGCAGCTCCGCCTCTCGGAACTGCTGGAGCGGATCCGCGCGGGCGGCGTCCAGGAGTTGATCGTCGCCACCAATCCCACGGCGCAGGGCGAGGCGACCGCCCTCTACATTGCCCGCCTCCTACAGTCCGGGCCGCCGATCATGGTCACGCGCATCGCCCGCGGCGTCCCGATGGGCTCCGACCTCGAATTCTCCGACCAGATCACCCTGGCGCGCGCCATCACCGGCCGGAAGGAAATTTAGTCCGGTCGAATTTAAATCTAAGATGTTGAAAGTAGGCGATTTCCCGCTTGACCGGTGGGAACGCGCTGCGTAGGGTTCGCCCAACTCCCCCAGGGATTCGGGGCGCAGGGAACCTCCGGAAAGGAGCCGAGGGACATGGTCAAAGGGAACTGGGCGCTCTTCGAGGAAGATTTCTGGGCGATCAACCAGATCCTCCAGACGCTGATGCGGAGCGCGTCGGCGCGGAGCGTGATGCTCATCGACAAGACGGGCCAGTTGATCAATTCGATCGGCGAGCC
>JBBTHR010000129.1:0-2943 GCA_038060295.1 Candidatus Eiseniibacteriota bacterium | reverse complement strand
CCGCGGCGATGATCCTGACGTACCTGCTCTCCCGGTCGCAGTCCGAGGCGGCGCCCGCCCCGGCGACCCCGCCCGCCATCGCCAACCCTCCGGGCCTCATCGCTTTCTATCCCCGCGTCGTGGCGCGGGTCGCCAAGCCGCCCGCCGAGAAGTCGCTGCGCGTTCTCTTGGAGTGGAAACACGGCGACGGCTCCCACGTGACCTTCGTCTCGCCCGGGAAGAGACTCTCGATCCTCGCGGTCCTCACGAGGGAGAAGTTCAAGAAGCCCGACCAGGCGCTCTACCTGTCGCCCCGCTACGTCGTCGCGAAGGACATGACGGCGGTGCAGGAGGGGAGGGAGCCGCTCGTCCGCGCGACCGCCGGCGAGGTGATGGACTGGGCCTACGTCTACGACCGGAACGGCGACGGTCGCGCCGATTATCTCTGCTACCTCGTGGGACCGATGCCGGTGGAGGGCGACTCCTTTCCGGCTGATTTCCCAGTCGAATCGCAGGCGCTCGACCATCAGCGGCTCGACTTCATGCTCGACCGCACCCGCTACATCTTCAGCCACGCCGCGGACGAGGACTTCGACGGGAGGGTCGACGCGATCGTCCTTCACGTGCGCGATCCCGACCGGCCGTGGGTGAAGGAATTCGCGGCGATCCTGGCGGATGGAGGCGCGGAACCCGACAGCTCGTGGACCTTCCGCGACGCGATCGCCTCGCCCACGGGCGCGCCGAAGCGGGTGAAGGGTGGCTTCGTGCGGCATCGCGCCAAGGGGAAGGACGTGCTCGTCACTGCGTCGAATTTTGCGGGGTGGACCCAGGTGCTGGGCAAGATCAACGCCGCCGCGGAGGCGACGAAGGCGCGGATCCCCCTCGCGCCTTGACGCCGCCGCCGTCGCGGCGCGAACATGGGCCCCATGGCCTCCCCCGCTAAGTCGCCGTTCCCCATCCGCTGCGCCGGTATGGACGTCGGCTCGAACGCCTTCCGCCTCGTCATCGCCGAATTCAAGACCCCGACCCACTATCGAGTGCTGGAGCGCGTCCGCGTTCCCGTGCGCCTGGGAGAGTCGGTCTTCAAGGGGGGACGCATCGAGCCGGCCACCATGGAGGCGGCGCTCGACGCCTTTCGCACCTTCCGCCGCACCATGGAGACGCACGGCGTCGTGGTCCATCGCGCGGTGGCGACCAGCGCCACGCGCGAGGCGCGAAACCGGGCGGCGTTTCTGGAGCGGATCCACCAGGAGACCGGGCTCGATCTCGAATTGATCCAGGGGACGGAGGAGGCGCGCCTGGTGGCGCTCGGCGTGCGGAGCCGGCTCTCGCTCGACCGCGGACTCTCGCTCATCCTGGATGTCGGCGGCGGCTCCAGCGAGATCGCGCTGGTGGGCCACGGCGAGATCCTCGTGGTCGAATCGCACGACGTCGGCGGGGTGCGGCTCCTGGAGCGTATCGGAAACGCGCCGCCGGAAAAGGCGCTCCGGATGATCCAGGACTCCCTGAAGACCTCCCGATTCCCGATTCTCGATTTTTTCAAGCGGCGCCGGCTGGAGCGCTTCGTCGGCACCGGGGGAAACATCGACACGATCGCCGCGCTTCTCTCGACGAACGGCGTGGCGAAGGGGCCCGACGGCGAGCGAAAGCCATCGCGCATCACGATGCCCCGCCTCCGGAAGATGCTCGCCACGCTCGCCAGGATGAGCCCCGCCGAGCGGGCGGAGCGCTACGGGCTTCGCCCCGACCGCGCCGACGTCATCGTGCCGGCGGGCTGCATCTTCGAGTACGTCGGGACGCGCGTCCGGGCGAAGGAGATCTGGGTGCCGCACGTCGGGCTGGTGGACGGCGTGCTGGTGGACGTGGCGCGCTCCGTCGGCGCCGAGGGGCTGAAGGCCCTGGAGGTGAGCCAGACGCGGAACGCGGCGGTCGCGATCGTGAAGAAGTACGACATCGACCAGAAGCACGCGAACCGGGTCGGAGCGCTGGCGCTCTCGCTCTTCGACCAGACGAAGAACCTGCACGGCCTCTCGAAGCGCGACCGGCTGTTGCTGGAGCTGGCGGCGCTCCTTCACGAAGTGGGGAACTTCATCGGCGTCGGGGGGCACCACCGGCACGCCTACTACATCATCTCGCAGACGCCGATCCTCGGCCTGAGCGACGGCGAGGTGGAGATCGTGGCCAACGTGGCGCGCTACCATCGGAAGGCGCCGCCCGATCCCAGCCACGAGGCCTACCGCGCCCTGGACGATCGCGATCGGGATCGCGTCCGCTCGCTGGCCGCCATTCTCCGCGTGGCCGACGCCCTCGACCACGATCACCGCCAGCGCGTCTCGGCCGTGCGGGCGAAGGCGCGCGGGGACGAGCTCAAGCTGTCGCTCCGGACGCGCGGCGACGTGACGCTCGATGCCTGGTCGGTCGAGGACAAGGGGGATCTCTTCCATGAGGAGTTCGGACTCAAGCCGGTGCTGGCCCGGTGAGCATGGGCGATGAGCGATAGCGAGAACGCCATCCGTCCCGTGGCGCCCGGAGCGCCTCCGATCATGTCGGTCATCGACATCGGATCGAGCGGCATCCGCATGCTCGTGGCCGAACTCCGCGGCGACGGGACGATCCGCACGCTGGAGGAACTCGACCGCCCGCTGGCGCTGGGGCGCGAGGCCTTCCGGACCGGCACGCTCTCGGCCTCCAGCATCCAGAAGGCGGTGAACGTCCTCCGCCAGTATCGCGAGCGGATGGACGCGTACGGCGTGACGCACGTTCGCGCCGTCGCCACGCACGCCGTCCGCGCGGCGCTGAACCGCGACACCTTCGTCGACCGGGTCTTTCTGGCGACCGGGATCGAGGTGGAAGTGATCGAGGGCTCCCAGGAGACGCTCCTCACCTTCGCGGCCGTCCAGAAGGCGCTCGCCACGCATCCCGAGTACCGCCAGGGGGAGGCGCTTCTCTTCGAGCTGGGAGGCG
>JBBTHR010000128.1:0-8365 GCA_038060295.1 Candidatus Eiseniibacteriota bacterium | reverse complement strand
GCTTCTACTGCGTCGGCTGCGAGCGCTTCTATCCCGAGAAGGAACTCGTCGACGGGAAGTGCCCGAACCACAAGACCGAGCCGCAGTGGGTGAGCGAGGAGAACTGGTTCTTCCGCCTCTCGGCCTACGGCCCGCGCCTCCTGGAGCACTACGCCAACCACGCCGACTTCCTCGTTCCCGACATCAGGCGTAACGAGATACTGAACGTCATCGAGGGAGGATTACAGGATATCTCGGTGTCGCGCGCCTCCACGTGGGGCATTCCGCTCCCCGACGATCCGACCCAGCGCGTCTACGTCTGGTTCGACGCGCTCATCAACTACATCACCGGCCTCGGCTATCCCGACAGCGATGGACTCTGGCGCTACTGGCCGGCCGACCTGCACGTGATCGGGAAGGACATCACCCGCTTTCACTGCATCATCTGGCCCGCCATGTTGATGAGCGCCGGCGTGCCGCTGCCGAAGTCGGTGCTGGGTCACGGATTCGTCTATTTCCAGGGTCAGAAACTGTCGAAGTCGCTCGGTAACATCGTGAATCCGCTGGACGTGGTGGAGACGTGGGGTGCCGACTCGCTCCGCTACTTCCTGCTGAAGGAAGTACCGCTCACGCGCGACGGCGATTTCACCTGGGATCTCTTCATCGAGCGCTACAACGCGAACCTGGCCAACGACTGGGGAAATCTCTTCACGCGGAGTGTCTCGATGATCCATCGCTACCGCGCGGGGCTCCTGGCGAAGCCGGAGGCGGGCGCCGAACTCGGAGTGCTGATCCGGAAGGCGATCGCCGACTACCGCGAGGCGATGGATCGCTACGCGCTGGACGAGGGGATCGAGGCAGCCTGGGTGATCATCCGCCGCGCGAACCAAATGGTGGAAGAGGGCGCTCCCTGGAAGCTGGCCAAGGATCCCGCGAAGGCGGAGGAACTCGACGCGCTCCTGGGGCAACTGGCCGTGGCGCTCCAGCACACCGCGTTCCTTCTCTTCCCGATCATGCCGTCCAAGGCGCGCCTGGCCTGGGAGACGCTCCGACTCTCTCCGGCCATCGAGATGGCTCGCTTTCCCGCGGACGGTGCACTCCTGCCGCCGCCGCCCGCCGGCGTCGCGCTTGGCGAGTCACAGCCGCTCTTTCCCCGCATCGAGAAGTGACGCCCGGAGCCATCGCGCCGTGATCGATTCACACGCCCACATCGGAAAGGAAGAGTTCGACGCCGATCGCGACAAGGTCCTGGCTCGGGCGCGGGAGGCCGGTGTCCGCTGGATTGTGGAAGCGGCCACCGATGCCGCGTCGGCGCGGGCAACCCTGGCGTTCGCGCGCCGGGCCGCCGGCGTGCGTGCCGCGGTCGGGATGCACCCCTGCGACGTGCGGGAGGATCGCGCCGCCCAGCTCGACGAGATCGAGGTGCTGGCGGCGGAGCCCGAAGTGGTAGCGATCGGGGAGACGGGGCTCGACGCCCACTGGGCCGAGAACGCGCCGCTCGCCGTGCAGGAAGCCTTTCTCCGCCGCCACATCGCCATCGCGAAGAAGGTGGGGAAGCCGCTCGTGCTTCACCATCGCGCCATCGGCGAGCGGGTGGCGGAAATCTTGGAGCAGGAAGGGCCGCCCGAGGCGGGCGGATCGTTCCACTGCTTCTCCGGCGATCTGGCCCTGGCGAAGCGGGTGATCGCGATGGGCTTCAAGCTGGGGGTCGGCGGCTCGTCGACGTTCAAGAAGAGCCATCTTACCGAGCTGGTGCGGGCGATCGGACTCCGGCACGTCGTGCTCGAGACCGACAGCCCCTACCTGGCGCCGGTGCCGCACCGCGGCGAGCGGAACGAACCCGCCTACCTGACGCTCGTTCGAGACCATCTGGCCGGAGCGCTCGGCGTCACGCCGGACGCCGTGGAGGAGGCGACGGATGAATCATCCCGCGCGCTCTTTCATCTCTAGGGAGAGTTCCACCACGAGGGGACGGGACGCCCGCAGCGCGCCGCGCGCCACGACCGGCGTGGCGGCCATGCTCCGCGCGCTCGACGTGCGGCCGAGCCGGAGGCTTGGGCAGAACTTCCTCAGCGACCCCCGCGTGGCGGAACGGATCGTGGCGGTGGCGCTGGGGGGCGGCGCGGGGGTGGGTGCCGCGACCGCGGCCGCGGGCGCAGCCGCCGGCCCGCCCGCCGCGACCGCGGGCCCGATCCTCGAGATCGGCCCCGGACTCGGGGCGCTCACCGAGCGGCTCGCCGCGAGCGGCCGCCCCTTCGTCGCGGTGGAACTCGATCTTCGCCTGGCCGAGCACATCGAGACGCTCCTTCGCCCCTACCCGAACGCCCGCGTCGTGCGCGGCGACATCCTCGATCAGCGGCTCGACGCGCTCCTTCCGGGCACCGCGCCGGTCACCGTCGTCGCGAATCTTCCCTACGCCATCACCAGCCCGGCCATCGCCTGGGTGCTGGAGCAGGGGCCGCGCGTCGCGCGCGCCGTGCTGATGGCGCAGCGCGAGGTGGCGCAGCGCCTAGCCGCGAAGCCGGGCACGAAGGAACATGGAAGTTTTACCGTCTTCCTGGCGCTCCACGCCGAACTGAACGTGGAGTTCCGGGTCTCCCCGGGCGCGTTCCATCCGCGACCCGACGTCGACTCGGTCGTCTTCACGGTGATGCCGCGCCCCTATCCCGGGACGACTCCCGAGGAGCGCGCCGCGGTGGAGAGAATCGTCCGCGCGGCCACGGGGGGGCGGCGAAAGACCCTCGCCAACTCGCTGGGGCACGGCCTCGGCATCGGGGCCGAGCGGGCCCGCGCGATCCTGGGAAGGGCCGGGGTCGATCCGGGCCGGCGCGCGGAGACGGTCACGGTGGACGAGTGGATCCAGGTCGCGCGGGCCGAGGGAGCCGCGGAATGAGGGGGCGTCGCCGGGTCGCCGCGCTTCGCGCTCTGACGCTGACGCTGCTCCTCGCGGGCTCCGTTCTCGGCGGGAGCGGCACGATACTCCCCCCGCGCCTGGCCGCGCAGGAGTTCGACGAGTCGGGCGGCATCGTGCCCGACAGTCTCTTTCAAGAAGGCCCGAAGCCCCGCGCGTACTACCAGACGCAATACACCCACGATCAGTCGCGGGGCGGATGGACCCAGTCGCTCGACTACAACCGCACCTGGAAGAAGCTCGCGATGAACGTCTCGGGCTCGTCGGGCACGTCGGAGGACGTCCTCCGGCTCGGCTCGCGGAGCACGAACGGCGACATGCTCGGAATGTTCAACTGGCGCGCGGCCAACCGCCTCGTCGTCTCCATGAACGGGCGGTTTTCGATGAGTTCGATCGCGGACGGCGTCCGGGCGTCGAACTCCGAGCAGCGGCGAAGCAACCTCTCGCTGCAGACTCAGTATCATGCGCCGCTCTTCGCCAAGGCGTCGTTCACGCTCCTCGGCTCGAGCGAGCTGCAGCGCAACTACGATCTCAGGGCCAGCGAGCGGACGATCGCGGCGCCGATCGGAGCGCCCGACTCCCTCGGCCTCCAGAGCGACTCCTCCCACGTGTCCGGCCGGCTCGACGCGGTCCGCGGCCAACTTCGCTGGCCGGTCGTGCGCGGAGTCGAATTCGAAGGCAAGGTCTATGGGAGCCGTAGCCGGCCGATCACGACTGTCCGGACGCTTCGATCCACGCAGCCGTTCGACGGCAGCGCCGGGTTCGACACCATCGACGTTCGCCGCATCCAGCTTCCGGCCGACAACGCGCTCCTGGACGGGACACTCACGATCGACCCGTTCCGCGCGACGAAGCTGGTTTTCAAGTCGAAGCGAAGCGGCATCGACCAGGTCTACTTCGATCTGGCGCAGCTCCAGGTGGAGCAATACTCGAACGACGGCCGGCTCTACGGTTTTCAGGCGCAGAGCGCTCCGTTTCCCGGTTTCGCGATCACGTCGAATGCCACGATGAGTCGAACGCTCCGCGAGTACGTCGCGCGCCCGAATCTGAACGCGCTCGTCATCTCCCGGGAAGCCTCGGCCGGTGTCGCCTATTCGTCGCCGGCCACGGAAGTCTTCGTGAACATGATCGTGAACCGCACTCGCGCGGAACGACAGGCGACGGGCAACGGCCTCACGATCAGCCGCGTCCTGACGACGAGTTTCCGGCAGCGGGTCCTTGGCAGACTCTGGCTGGCCGGAATCGGCTCGGCAACGCTCTACTCCTATCGTTATCTCTTCGCGCCCGACCCGCTGGATTCGGCGCGGATCTACTCCGTGGACGATCGCGACGTGGCCAGCGCGTTCGGGAGCGTCGGCGCGCGCTTCGCGTTCACGCCGCGATGCAGCACGGCGTTCAACTTCTCGGTGAGCCGGGTTCACAACGTATCGATCGACAGCCTGCGGTCGGGGGGGAACATCTCCACCACCGTCTATCAGCTTAACGGGGCCCTGCGTCTACCGCTCCATCGCAATCTCTCGATCAGCCAGGATTACATCATCACCGCGACCTACCGGGCGTTCGAGTTCGACGAGGAGCGGGACGACCTCTCCCGCAACTTCCGGATCGATACGTCGGTGGCCGACACCCTCTTTCCATTCGCCTACCTGCGCATGGACCACCGCTACTTCTTCTTCGATCAAGGCGACTTCTCGCCGATCGACGCGGGCGGTCCCGATCTGTACGGAGTCGCGCAGGAGCAGGCTCAGCAGATTCTCGAGGGAACCATTGGCATCCGGCCAGTCCGGGGCGTTACGCTCATCGTGAAGCAAAGCTTGGCCGACACGGACAATCGAGCCCTCGTCACGAAGACGCGGCAGGGGACGGACCAGTGGAATCTGAGCCTAGGACTCGAAGTGAACCGCTCGTTTCGAAACGGGGCGGGGCTCACGGGATCGGTCCGGCGCGAGAGCAAGTACCAGAACCGATCGGACGCCGTCCGGTCGCTCAACAAGGAGAGCTATTGGCTCGCGGGCGTCACGTTCCAAAAAGATTTCTGAGCCGGGCCGCTGCGGCGTCGCTCCTTGCCTTCCTCATGGCGGGCGGCGTCTCCTGCGATCTCTTCGAGACGAGAACTCCCGCCGATCCCGGTCGGAACAACTTTCCCTGTCTCTCGCTCGACACCCCGGACAACGTCTTCGCCAACATCACCCGGGCGTACGGGCGCGGAGATGGGCTCGGTTGTTACCTCTCGACACTCGATGCCGTCGCGTTCGCCTTCCATGCCGACCCCGCCGACTCGGCGGCCTCTCCGGTGCAGTTCACTGGGTGGACGATTCTCGTGGAAGAGCGGGTCGCCCGGAACATCGCGAGCGACAGCGACCCCGACTCATTCCTCCTTCGCCTGATATCGCCGTACGACCTCGTGGCGCAGGCGCCCGATGTGGAGACGCGCCGCTACCCCTACGAAATCAAGTTCAGGGGTACGGCCATCGCCGATACGCTCTTCCAAGGACTGGCCGAGATCACGGTTCGGAAGAATGCCGGGGGCCAGTGGTTGGTGGGCGACTGGGTCGACCGCCGGGATCCCAGCGGAACCACCTCCCTGACGTGGGGGTACTTAAGAGGGTCCTTCCGCATCGGAATCTGAGCCAGGGACGGCGACATTGACGCACCAGCCGTTTCGGAGGTATAATTAGTTATGGCATCGCAAGTTAGGCGCTCCAGACTTCTCCTCATTCCGGCGGCGCTCGCGCTTCTCTCCGGCTGCATCTTCAGCCCGGAAAGGAAAGAGCCGAAGCCGAAACCCCCCATCGAGTACCTCGCCCCTATTTCTCCGCAGAACGTGCTTCAAAACCTGATCAAGTCGTACGTTGAGAGCGACTCGATCCAGACGAAGATCGTGTATGACGAGTTCTATGAAGGAACGTCAGTCGACCCGAGCGCCCCGATCCCACTCTTCAACTTCACCAGGGCGAACGAGGTCTCCCACGTGAAGAATCTCCACGACGACCCGAACATCGTGAGTATCTTCCTCGACCTCGGCGCACCCGGCGCCTGGGAACGTCTTGCGGGGAATTCGAGCGATCCCCTGGGCTGGGCCATCATCCCCATTCCCAGCCAGACGATTCGGATCGAGGACATCGCGAGATTCACCACCTGGGAGTCGGTCAATAGAGTCATCGAGTACACCTTCAAGCCCACTGTCTCCGCCCCCGGCGACACCACCTGGACGGTCGTGCGATGGACGGAGATCGCGAACTGACCTAGAATCGGCCCCGTTGTCTCCCGCGCGCCCCGGCGCGCCCCATCCTCCCCGACAACGGCACTGAATTGGCGAAAGCCCGCAGGTCCTCGCGGCGTGGCCGGGCCCCCTCGAAGGGGCTCATCATCGGCCTGACCGCCGTCCTCATCGGAGTCGTCGTCTTCGTCGCGCAGACGCGGCCGCGTCTCCACGACGAGCCGCGCGGCGGGCGGAAGGCCGCCCGCGCCGCCAAGGGCTTCGCCGAATCGGGCGAGCCATCCGACACCCTCTTCAGCGGCACGCGTCCCACCACCCTCGCCCTCGACAACGACTGGGACCGTTTCCGGCTTCGCGCGGAGTCGGAGTACCTCCGTATCGCCCGCGCGGGTGACGCCGCCGCGATCAACCGGCTGACGAGCCGCACGCTCCGCGGCGCGATGGAGGAGATCGGGGTCACGCGCGAGCAGATCGACGAGCGCCCCGGCGCGGCGCTGGCGGCGGGAGCGGGTCACGCGCCGGTCCAGTGGCGGATCCAGGTCTCGCCGCGCACGTCGCTCTACCGAATCAACGACGCCATCGGCCAGGCGATGCACGCGCTGGGTGGGCGCGTCATCCGCGGCGCCGAGCGCCCCGCGCCACTGGCCGGCATCTCGCTCGATCTCCGCGTCGGCTACGGCGACCGCGTCACGCACGCCATCGTCGTGGAGCCGAACCCGACCATGAGCGACGCCGGAGCGCGGATCGCCTTCCTCGTGACCGATCTCGAGGACGCCGATCCCGAACTCCTGGCCGCCTTCCTCAAGAGCCCGGTCCCGTTCGGCGCGGCATTCCGCCACGACCGACCCGCGGGCGTCAAGCTGGCGCGCGCGTGGCGCGACTCGCGGCGCGAAGTCTTCGCACTCCTGCCGATGGAGCCGCGCGGCTACCCGCAGAACGACCCGGGGAAAGACGCCATCCTCCTCGACCTCTCTCGCATCGAGGTGGAGGACCGGATCCAGCGCGCGCTCTCGGCGCTGGCGCCGGTGTCCGGGGTGGTGACGCGGATGGGGAGCGCCGCGGTGAACGACCCCGACGTCATGAAGTCGGTACTGGGCGAACTCCGCCGCCGCGACCTTCCGTTCCTGGACGCGCACGGTCCGGGGCCGAGCGTAGTGGAGGAGATCGGCGAGCACCTGGGCGCGCGGACCGCGACGGTGGGAGGCTCCCTGGACGGCGCCACCGCCGCTTCGGTGAAGACAAAGCTCCCCGCCATTGTGGAGAGCGCCATCCAGCGCGGCGTGATCATCATCTCCATCCGCGCGAACGGCGCCGTGCTGACCGCGCTGGAGGCGGAGCGCTCGGGGCTGGCGGCGCGCGGTGTGGAGATGGTGCCGGTCACGTCACTCATACTCTAGGAGGAAGTCGATCGTGGCCTGCGAACTGAGCGTGAACGTCGATCATGTGGCAACCTTGCGCCAAGTGCGAGGGGGCGTGGAGCCCGATCCCGCGCGGGCGGCGGAGCTGGCCCTGGGCGCGGGGGCGGCGGGGATCACGATCCACCTCCGGGAAGACCGCCGCCACATCCAGGACCACGACGTCCACCGCCTTCGCGCGCTCTGCACCGGCGCCCGCGCCGAATTGAATCTTGAGATGGCCCTGACCGAGGAGATGCTCGGAATCGCCTGCGACGTGAAGCCGGAGCGGGTCACGCTGGTTCCAGAGCGGCGCGCGGAATTGACGACCGAAGGCGGCCTGGATCTTGCGAGCTACGGCGACTCCGTGGCGCGCGGCGCCGCACGGCTCCGCGCCGCGGGAATCGCGCTCAGCCTCTTCCTCGACCCCGAGGCTCACCTGGCTCCGATCGCGGACGTCGCAGGCGCCGCCATGGTCGAGATCCACACCGGCGCCTACGCCAACGTGTCCGATGAGGAGGAGGGGGAGCGGGAACTCGAGCTGGAGCGGATCGCGATCGCCGCCCGCGCGTTCGAGAAAGCGGGGCTGGCGGTTCACGCGGGGCACGGCCTCACGGTCCGTAACGTAGGGGCCCTCCTTCGCCGCTATCCCTTTACCGAGCTGTCGATTGGACACACCATCGTCTCCCGCTCCGTGGAGGTCGGCATGGCCCAGGCGGTGCGCGAGATGCTGGAGGCGATGCGTCGTTTGTAACGCCGCGTAACATAGAAGACCGCCCCTCGTAACCGCCCCTTCACGTCACTTTGGCATTCTCCCCCCTGCGTTCGCAGCAGCGCCAAACGCGGCGCTTCGGCACTCAT
>JBBTHR010000127.1:0-5244 GCA_038060295.1 Candidatus Eiseniibacteriota bacterium | reverse complement strand
TCTCCGGACCCTGCATGGCGCGCCCGCCGCTCACGATGACGGTCGCCTCCGTGAGGTCGAGCATCTCGCCGGCCGACTTCTCGGTTCCCGTCACGCGCGCGCGCACCTTCACGTCGCCGAGCGCGATCGCCTCCACGCCGGCCTGGCGGGACGCGTCGGGCTGGAGCGGCGCGAAGGAATTGGGGCGAATCGAAGCGACCATGGGACGGGCCGCGTTCCAGGCGACCTTGGCGAACGCCTTGCCCGCGTAGATCGGGCGCCGCGCCGTGAGGGCACCGCTCTCCCAGGCGAATCCGACGCAGTCGGGCGCGAGCCCGACGCGAAGCCGCGCCGCCACGCGAGGGGCGAGGTCCTTCCCCTGGGCGGTGGCGCTGAAGAAGAGCGCTTCCGGTTTCAACATCTCGACCGCCGCCTTCACCGCCTCGGCATAGGCCTCCGGGGCGTATGCGGCGAGCGCGGCGCCCTCGACCTGAACCACCCGGTCGGCGCTGTGCTGCGCCAGCCGCGACGCCTCGCTGGCGCCGGCGGCACCGATGAGAATGGCCGCGACGCTTCCTCCCGCCTCGCCCGCCAGCCGCCTCGCCTCGGCGAGCGCCTCGAGCGTGGCTTTCCGTACGATTCCGCGCTTCGTCTCCGCGACGACCGCGATCATCTGGCCCATGTCAGATCACCTTCGCTTCTTCGCGGAGCAGTCGGACCAGCTCCCGCGCGGTATCGGCCGGCTCGCCTTCGAGCATCTTGCCCGCGGCGCGCGGCGGAGGAGGCGTCACCTCGAGCGTGCGGAGCGCCGCGCCCGCCGGGGCGACCGAGGCCGCGTCCACCCCGAGGTCGGCCAGCGTCCATTCCGGAATGACCTTCTTCTTCACCGCCATGATTCCCTTGAGAGAGGCGTAGCGCGGCTCGTTCAGCCCCTTCTGGGCCGTGACGACCGCGGGGAGTTCGAACGAGACCGACTCCAAGCCCCCTTCGACCTCGCGCTTGGCCGTTCCGCTCTTCGCCGCCGCGTCGATCTCCAGCCCGACGACGACCGAGACGTGCGGTACGTCGAGCAGCTCGGCCAGCATCACGCCGGTGACGCCGTAGTCCTGGTCCACCGCATGCTTCCCGGCGAGGATCAGATCGAAACCCGCCTTCCTCGCGGCCGCCGCCAGCACCGTCGCCACCGAGAGCGGGTCGTCGAGCGCGACTCCGTCGCCCTTCACGTGGACCCCTTCGTCGGCGCCGAGCGAGAGGGCGTACTTGATGGCATCCTTCACGCGGTCGGGACCGAGGCTCACGACCGTGACCTTCCCGGCGCCGAGCCGCTCCCTGATGCGCAACGCTTCCTCGATGGCGAACTCGTCGTACGGATTCGCCACCCACTTCACCGACGCCGTGTCGACGGCCCCGCTCTGGATCTGGATTCGGGTCTCGGTGTCCGGGACCTGCTTCACGAAGACGAGGATATTCACGGAAAACCCCCAGGTCAAAAGCACGTCGGCGATGAGCCGAGCAGTATAGTACGATGCTCCCCATGGTGAAAGCCCCCGGGCCGAACGTCTCCGAACGTCCGCGTCCCACGCATCCTTTCGTCGAACGCCTTGCCCGAGGGCCTGTCCTGGCCGACGGGGCGATGGGCACGTTCCTCTACGGCAAGGGGATGTCGTTCGATCGCTCCTTCGACGCGCTGAATCTCACCGATCCCGCACTCATCCAGTCGGTCCACCGGGAATATCTGCGCGCCGGGGCCGAGGTGATCGAGACCAATACCTTCGGCGCGAACCGCTTCCGTCTCGGCACCCACGGCGTCACGGAGCCGGCCCGGCTGGTCGCGCGGGAAGGGGCGCGTCTGGCCCGAAACGCGCGCGAGGAAGTGGGAGAGCCCGCCTTCGTGGCGGGAGCCATCGGGCCGCTCGGAAAGCCGGTGGCGCCGCTCGGGACGATCGCCCGGGAGGACGCCTTCGACGCCTATCGCGAGCAGACCGAGGGATTGGTGGAGGGAGGCGTCGACCTCCTGATCGTGGAGACGCAGAGCGACCTCACCGAGGCGACGATCGCCATCGACGCCATCCGCGCCGTCACCGATCTCCCGCTCGTCGTGCTCTTCACCTTCACCGAGGATCTCCGGACGCTTCACGGCGCCTATCCCGAGGACATCGTTCGTACGCTCTCGGCGATGCGCGTCGACGTGATCGGCGCGAACTGCAGCGTGGGTCCGCAGGGAGTGCTCGACGTGGTCGAGCGGATGCGGCGGCGCACCGACCGCCCGCTCGCGGCGATGCCGAACGCGGGGATGCCACGCTATCACGATGGGCGATTCGTCTATCTCTCCTCGCCGGAGTATCTCGGGGCGATGGCCTGCCGCTTCGCCGACGCGGGGGCGCTCCTGATCGGCGGCTGCTGCGGCACGACGCCTCTCCATGTGCGGAAGATGAGGGAGGCGCTCCGGGCGCGGGAAGCGGCCACCGGCGGGAGCCCCGGATCGGCCGATTCACCGGAGCGTTCGCGCGAGGATGGCGCCGCCTCGTATCGGCCCTATGGCTCCGCGCCCGCGATCATCATCGAGGAGCCGCCGGCTCCGACCGATCCGTCCCAGCGGAGCCTCCTGGCTCGGAAGCTCGCCGCGCGCGAGTTCGTCGTGAGCGTCGAGGTCGATCCGCCCCGCGGCGCGCGCCCGAAGAAGATGATCGAGGGCGCCGATCTCCTCCGGCGGGCGGGCGTCGACACGATCAACGTGGCCGATTCACCGATGGCGCGCGTGCGGATGTCGTCGATCGCGCTGGCGACGATGATCCAGAGCCAGGTGGGGATCGAGACGATTCTCCATTTCACCTGCCGCGACCGGAATCTCATGGGAATCCAATCCGATCTTATGGGAGCGCACGCGCTCGGCATCCGGAACATCCTGGCGCTGACCGGCGATCCGCCCAACGCGGGGGACTACCCGAATGCGACCGCGGTCTTCGACACCGACTCGATCGGACTGCTCCGGATTCTGGGCAGACTGAACCAGGGCGTCGATCTCGGCGGCAATTCGATCGGCGAGCCGACGCACTTTCACCTCGGATGCGCGGTGAATCCGACTGCCGAGAATTTCGAGGGCGAGCTGGAACGCTTCGCGAAGAAGATCGAGGCGGGAGCCGAGTTCGCCATGACGCAGCCGGTCTACGAACTCGAGACGCTCGCCCGCTTCTTGAAATCGGTGGGGACCGGGCGCATTCCGGTGCTCCTGGGGCTTCTGCCGCTCCAGTCGCATCGGCATGCCGAGTTCCTCCACAATGAGGTTCCGGGGATTCACGTTCCCGACCACATTCGCGCGGCGATGAAAGATGCGGGGGAGGGCGGCATCGAGGTTGGGGTGGAGATGTGCCGCGAACTCCTTGTGGCGGCACGGGATCTGGTCGAGGGGGCCTACCTGATGCCCTCGTTCGGGCGGTACGAAGTCGTCGCCCGGGTCGCCCAGGCAGTGTTGCCGGCCGGGCGGGTAAGTGGCTGAAGGGGGACCGGCCAGCCGGAAGTTTCACGGCTAAACCCTACCCCCGCCAAAAGTTCGATCATGACCGGCAATCCCCTTGAACGACAACCACTTCGGTGGTAGTTTGGAAGGCCGGTTCGCCTTAGCGAGAGTGGCGGAACTGGCAGACGCGCGGGATTTAGGATCCCGTGGGGAAACTCGTGGGGGTTCGACTCCCCCCTCTCGCACCAATCCGACACCGAGGAGATGCGCGTGAAGGTCGAAGTTCGCGATGAGAGCGCCTGGAGAAAGGTGCTCTCGATCGAGGTAGCGCCAGAGGAGTTGAAGCAGGACTACGACGCCGCCCTCGAGGATTACCGCCGGAAGGCGGTCATCCCGGGCTTCCGCAAGGGGAAGGTCCCGCGCACCATGCTCGAGTCGCAGTTCGGGCACTCGCTGGAGCACGATGTGCTCGAGCGGGCGGTGCGCCGCACCTACCAGGAAGCCGTGAAGGAAAAGGGCCTCGAACCGGTGGAATACCCGGCGATCGACAAGATCTCCTACGAGAAGGGAAAGCCGCTCAGCTTCGAGGCGGCGGTGGACATCCGGCCCGTCGTAACCGCCAGCGATTACGACGGATTGGAGATGGAGTCGCAGGAGACCGAGGCCCCCGACGCGGAGATCGACCGGGCGCTGGAGGACCTCCGCCAGCGCGCCGCCTCCTGGGAAAGGGTGGAGCGCGACGCGACCGATGTCGACGCGGTGGTGGTCGACTACGTTCGGCTGAACGCCAAGGGGAAGCCGGTCCACAAGACGGAGCAGGTGGATGCCCTCGTGGAGCTGGGAGCTCAGGGGCTCCTGCCCGAGTTCAAGGCGAACCTCCAGGGCCGGAAGGCGGGCGATGCCGTGCGCTTCGAGGTCGCCTATCCGGCCGACTTCGGAAACGAGGAACTCCGGGGTAAATCGGCCGCTTTCAGTGTTCAAGTGAAAGAGGTGCGGGAGCGCCGCGTGCGCGAGCTGAACGACGAGTTCGCCGGCGACGTGGCCGGACTTCACGACATGGCTGAACTCCGGGCGCGGATCCGGCTCAATCTGGAGGGGGAGGCGCGCATGCGCCTCCAGCGCGACCAGGAAGAGGCCCTGGTGACGCAGCTTTTGGAGCGAAATCCACTCGAATTGCCCCAAAGCATGATCGCCGGGTATCTCGAAGAGGTCTCGCAGCGTCTAAAGAACGAAGGTGAGGAATGGAGCGAGGAGCAGCAGGCTCAATTCCTGACCGAGTACCGGCCGCACGCCGAGCGGCGCCTGAAGCGGGATCTCCTCGTCGACGCGATCGTCCGGGCCGAGGGGATCGCGATCCCGGAGGAGGAAGTCGACGAGACGCTCCGGGGCGCCTCCGAGGGGTCGCTCCCGCCGCCCGAATTGGAGCGGCTGATCCGGAACGCGGGCCAGCGGGAACGGGCTCGGGTTCACCTGGCGGAACGGAAGGTATTCGCCCTTCTGCGTGGAAAAGCGAAGGTTAAGATGGCCATGGCGACGCCCGATCTTTAGACGGAGACGTCGGTTGGCTTGGGACTGAATCAGGGCACAGGGAGGCCTTAGGATATGTCGCTCGTACCATTCGTCGTGGAGCAAAGCGGTCGCGGAGAGCGCGCGTACGACATCTTCTCCCGGCTCCTCAAGGACCGCATCGTGTTCATCGGAACCCCGATCGACGATCAGATCGCGAATCTGGTCATCGCGCAGCTCCTTTTCCTGGAGGCCGATGACCCGGACCGCGACATCAATCTCTACATCAACTCGCCGGGCGG
>JBBTHR010000126.1:0-1050 GCA_038060295.1 Candidatus Eiseniibacteriota bacterium | reverse complement strand
TCCTCGCCGACGACCGCGTAGATGAAATCGGTGTGCGGATCGGGAAGGAAGAAGACCTTCTGGAGCCCGTGCCCCGGTCCCATTCCGAACACGCCGCCGGAGCCGAGCGCCAGGATCGACTGCGACACCTGCCAGTTCTTTCCGAGCGTGTCGGCCTGTCCCGCGCCCCACTGCGCCTGCCAGGCGACGACGCGATCCATCATGTACGGATTACGGAGGACCGCCAGGGAGGCGACGACGGCGCCGGCCAGGACGAGGAACGCCAGATGCAGGCGCTTCGCGCCGGCGAGATAGAGAAGCGCGAATCCGGTCGAGAGGAGCGCGATCGTGCTTCCGAGATTCGGCTGTTTCAAGATCAGGAGCGCCAGGAGTCCCAGCACCAGACAGGCCGGCAGGAGCCCGTCGCGGAAGGCGGCGATCCGATCCCCTTTCTTGTCGAGGAGGTGCGCCAGGTAGACCACGCAGGTCACGCGCGCCACTTCCGTCGGCTGGATCGTGAAGGTCGCGACGGAGAGCCAGCGATTCGCACCCCGCACGCCCTCGCCACCGAAGGCGAGCAGGACGCCCAGAAGGAGCACGCTTCCGCCGAGGGCCCAGGGAGCGAGCCGCTGCAGCCGGTGATAGTCGATCCGCATCAGGAGCGCCAGGAGCCCCACGCCCAGGAGGACGCGAATGGCGTGGCGCTGCAGGAAGTAGGTCGCCGAGTCGTACCGGCTCGCGCCGAGGAACGCGCTCGAGGAGTAGACCATGACGACGCCGAGGGCGACGAGGCAGGCGACCGGCGCGACCATCGCCCAGTCGAGACGGCGCACCGAACCGACGGCCACGTTCATCGTCCCGCTCCCGCGCGTTCGCGCTCCAGCGTGTGCACCGCCGCCTCGAACCGCGCCCCGCGGTCCTCGAAGTTCCGGAACATGTCGTACGACGCGCAGCCGGGCGAGAGGAGGACGACCCCTCCTGGGGTCGCGTGGGACCGCGCCGACGCCACCGCCGCCTCGAGAGTCGCGGCCCGCGTCGTCGGCACCTGTGGCCAGGTGCGTTCGAGCTTCT
>JBBTHR010000125.1:0-15918 GCA_038060295.1 Candidatus Eiseniibacteriota bacterium | reverse complement strand
TCGTCCGCTTGGCGTCGGTGAAGGCGCCCTTCTCGTAGCCGAAGAGTTCGCTCTCCAAGAGGTTCTCCGGGAAGGCGCTGCAGTTCACTTCCACGAACGGGCCGTCGCTCGTCTGGCCGAGGTCGTGCAGTTCCCGCGCCAGGAGTTCCTTGCCGACTCCGGTCTCCCCCTGGAGGAGAACCGTGGAGGTGCCGGTGGCCGAGGCCTTCTTCACCATCTCGAAGAGGCGGACCATGCGGGTGGAGCCGCCCACGATCAGCGTGGCGCCGGCGCGGCGGCGCTCGGCGGCGCGCAGGCGCGTGACCTCCTCGCTCAGGCGAATCTCTTTGAGCGCGTTTCCGATGACGAGCTTGATGTGATCGAGCTCGAACGGCTTTCCGACGTAGTCGTAGCAGCCGGCGCGAGCCGCCTCGATGGCGTTCGCGTATTTTCCGAACGCGGTCATGATGATGACCTGAGTCTCGGGGCGCTTCGCCTTGATCCGCTTCAGGAGCTGGATGCCGCTCTCGTCGGGAAGCTTCTGGTCCACGAGCGCGACGTGGAACTCGTCCCGCTCCAGGAGGCTCAGCGCCTCCGCCACGTCGGCGGCGGTCTCGACGCGATAGCCCTCCTCCGTCAGGCTCTCCTTGAGCGTGAAGCGGAGGGTGCGCTCGTCGTCCACGACAAGAAGGTTGTAGGTCTGCCTAGCGAGGGTCGCGACGTCTGTCTCCATGTCTCTTCTCCACGGGTAGATCGATGATCACGGCGGTTCCCTGCCCCACGACGCTCTCGATCGTGATGGTGCCGCCGTGCTCTCGAACGATGCTCTGACAGATGCTGAGCCCCAGGCCGGTCCCCTGGGCGCGCGTCGTGTAGAACGGATCGAAGACGCGCGCGAGGTCAGCGGCCGGAATGCCCGGCCCGTTGTCTTGCACTCGGATTTCCACGACATCCAGGAGCGGCAAGTCCGCGGCCGGCTCCAGCCGGTCGGTGGCGCGCCGCCCGATGCTCCCCCGCACCGCGGCCCGCTTCCGCGCGGGGCGGAGCGTGACGCGAATCTCGCCCCCCTTGGCGAGGGCTTGGAGCGCGTTCATCAGGATGTTCAGAAGTACCTGCAACACCTGGTCGAGATCGACGAAGACCGTCGGAACGGTGGCGGCGCGCTCGACGTGGAGCAGGACATCCTGCCGGACCGCCAGCTCGTGAACCAGCGTCAGCGCCTTGTCGAGTGCCGGGACTACGTTCTGGCGCTCCAGGCGCGGCGTGGCGGGGCGGGCGAACTGGAGGAGCCCCTCCACGATCCGGTCCAGGCGCGCGGACTCCTCCAAAATGAGATCGACGAACTGGCCTCGCGGATCGCCGCTTTCGACCCGGCGGCGGAGAATCTGGGCGGAGGTGGCGATGCCGGTGAGCGGATTCCGGATTTCGTGGGCCACGCCGGCCGAGAGCTCTCCCAGGGAGGCCAGGCGGTCGCGTCGGCGCCACTGCTCCTCGCGCATTTTCTGCTCGCGCAGATCCTGGAAGACCGCCACGGTGCCATGGAGCGCGCCGTCGAGCCCCTCCAGCGGCAGGAGGCGAAGCGCGACCGGAAGGACGTCTCCCGACCTCGTCACGACTTCCACTTCCTGTGGCTCGGTCCCTGCGGCGGTGGCGCCCGGCTGCACGTGCCCCTCGCCGCGGGGAGCGCGGAAGACGCGCGCGGCGTCCTCGCCCTCCAGGGCAGCCGGCTCGAAGCCCAGGAGCCGCGCGGCGGCCGGATTGGCGGCGACGATCTTCCCCGCCCGATTGGTGGCAAGAACGCCCAGCTGAGCGTGTCTGAGGAAGCTCCAGGCCACTTCCAGGGCAGCGGAAGGGGGAGGTCCGCCCTCGGCGGTGGAGACGGTGATGGCGGGACGAGCTCTCAACGGGCGGCTTCCCAGCCGGGCGGCGGCGTCATCCTTGAGCCCCCAGGTGCCAGACGGCGAACGGATCGATTCGCCCGCCCGACAGGGGCGAGGCGGTAGGTGGCTACATATTTACCAGCTGTTCGAAACGGGGGTCAAGCGGTTTCGGGGCGGGAACTTCCAGCCTTGCGCTTGGGGCGCGCCAGATCGTTGAGGAGAAGCGTGGCCACGGTCCGGCGGACCTCCAGGCGGTTGTAGAAACCGTCGGAGATGCGACGCCGGGCAAGCTCGACCCGCCCGTTCGTCTCGGGCTCGTTCATGTCGGCTCGGTCCTTAGTGGAGACGGTCGGCACGGCGGCAATCCCTCCGAAGCGCGTCGAGCGCTTCGACCCAGTGGTCCCGGAGCATCGAGAGCGCCTGGAACGCGTCCTCGTATTCGCCCTCCGCCACATCCGTGAGGCAGGTATCGAAGTGCTCCAGCACTCGATTTCCCGCGGCCCGTCCCTGGGAGTCTAGGGCGTTCATCAGTTCGTAGATCGACTTTTCCGCCACCTGGCGATCGCCGAGCAGACAGCCGCGGAGCGCGCACTCGAAGAGGGCGGTCACCTGGTCGCCCCGTTCGAGCCAGCGGTCCATGACGTCGCGGACATCGCGGCGTCGCGGACCCGATCCCAGGCGCCGGCGGCCGGCCGCGCGCTTACGCTTGGCCGTTAGTTTCGCCGTCACGCGCCGGGGGAGCGTCGCCGGGGGCGGCGCTGTTCGGGGTCTGGGCCTCGCGCTGCCGGCGGTTCTCCGCCTGGATGCGCTCGTAGATCTCCTCGCGATGGACCTTCACGCTCGGCGGCGCGTCGATACCGAGTTTCACGTGATTTCCCTTCACCTCGACGATCGTGATCTTCACGTCATCGCCGATCCGGATGTTCTCACCGAGCTTGCGGGTCAGGAGGAGCATCGTGCCCTCGATTTCTCCAGCGTCCTGCTGGGGTTCAGGTCCGGCCTGGGAGGGCGACGCGCGTCTCACCGGCGAACGCGCGCCCTTCTCCCGTCCCGATGAGAGATCGGCAACGCGGGACCTCATCTGAACCATGAAACCGAACGGCGACGCGCTCCGAACGCGCGAGGCGGGGCCGAGGCCCGATCGAGCCATGACCTTGTGATGCAGGGGCCGTGATGGTAGCGTGCCGCCCCATGGAGAGAAGAGCGGACGGACGTGGAAAACCGTGGCGCGCGTGGCGGACGTTCGCCGGCGCGGGCGCGCTGGCGCTCGCCCTCGCCTCCTGCGAAGGAAGCCAGGCCACCGAACCGCCGGTCACCGGCGTGCAGTGGAGTCGGCTGACCTCCACCTCGCTTCAAGACTGCCTCTACCCGGATTTGCGCGGCGACTCGCTGGTCTTCGTCGCCCGGGGCGTCGACGGTCGGCCGCGGCTCACGCTGTCGCTCGCCGACGGCTCCGGCCATGCCGTTTTCAACTATCCCGGCCCGGCCTCCTGGGTCGATTTCCGGCCCCGCTGGGTCCGTTCCCAGACCGTCGTTTACCAGGCGAATCGGAACGGCACGTACGATCTATGGTATCGGGAACTCGACGTCAGCCAGGACCGCCGGCTCACGACGTTCGACTCGAACGAGAGCGCGCCGGCTCCGCGACCGGGAAGTCCCGGCCTCGTCTATGTGGAATACGACAACGACGGTTCCACCGAGGGGAGCGCCGACCTGCGCGGCCGCGTCGTCCTGATCCCCGACACGGCCGCCGTCCCGCTCGATCGGATCTACCTCACGCCCGATACGCTTCGCTGCGGAGAGCCCGACTGGGATCCGACGGGCCAGAAACTCTGCTTCAGCGTCGAGAACGCCGCCGATTTGACGCGCCACCTCTACACGTTGAACCTGGCGCCTGGCGATAGCCTGCCGACCCAGATCACGGTCGGCGCCGCGCACGACTACGGTCCGCGCTGGAGCCCCGACGGTGGGAGAATCCTCTTCTCCTCGGATCGCACGAACCGCGGGGGTGTCTGGGTCGTCCACCCGGAGGGCGAGGCGAAGGGGCTGAAGCTGGTCTCGTTCGACGAGCCGGGTGGATCGGTCTCCACGCCTTCCTGGACGCTGGACGGGGCGAATATCATCGTTTCTTCCGACGGTCGCGGGGGCGTTCGTAGTCTCTGGCTGCTTTCTGGTCTTCCTGCTTTTGGGTTTTAACAACTACTAGTGATTATCGGCAGCGGGTCGGAGGCGGGGCGAAGCCCTCCGGTCGCTGTGCGGCGCCCGCGCTTCGCGCGTGCTTGCAGGCTTCCTTCGGGTTCGCCCCGCCTCCGACCCTATGCGGACCACCATAGGGCTGCTAGACCACAGAAAAGAGACAGCTTGATCGTTGCGGAGATTTGACCGCTGCGCGGGGCTCTTCCACCTAGCGCGATTAGCGCCCAGAGCATCATGAGGCCTGCTGTCGGGATGGCTAGCGCTAGGTAACGCGCGCCTAGTCCTCCTGTGGTGGCGGGCAACGGGAGAAGTAGGAGCGCCGCTAGTAGTCCCAGCCTCGCCGCTCGATTCACCACGATCAATCCCCCCTTGATCGCCCACGTGGTTCTGCCCGCCGCACGGTCGCCTGGCGCGTCTTCCAGTTGCTTCACGCATTCGCGCGCGAATTGGGCGGCGCCGGCCAGGAGCGCCGGGAGAAGCGCGCGTTCGGCGCGGGGAGCGCCGGCGGCGCCCCAGAGCACGGCGACCGCGGTGAGCGCCGCGATCGCGAGTGGCCCGGCGGCGCCGCGGTCCTTGAGCCAGGGGCTGTAGGCGAAGAGCGCGCCCGCGGCCGCGATGGCGATTCCCCACGTCGTGGCGTCGTGCGCCGTGGCGGCGAGGAGCAACGCGGCGACGCCGAGCGCCGTCCACGAGACGATGGCGGCGGCGCGCGGGGAGAGCGCTCCGGACGGAACCGGTCTGTCGGGGCGATTGAAGCGGTCGGCTGCGAGATCGACCGAGTCGTTTCTCGCGTAGCCGAACGCGCCGATCAGGACCGGCACGAGCAGGGTCGCGATGTCGAGTGCGCCAGCCCCCAGCCGCGCACCCACCCACGCGGCGAGCGCGATGGCGACCAGGTTGAGCGGCCGCACGACTTGAGCGAGCGCGAGGAGCTTCGCGAGCGGGGTGAGCGGGGCGGAGGGACCGGCAGAAGGGCGCCGGCTCAAGCCGAGCGCCACGCGGCCAAATTCGCGCGGAAGCGCCGAGCCATGCCGCGCAGAAGCGCCTCGCGCGACGAGGCCCCCTTGGCTCCCTCGCTGGTCCACGAGGCGAGGAGCGGATCGAGAAGGCAGGAGCCGGCCACGATTCCCTCGGCCCGATCGCGGTAGGGCGAGAGATCCGTGTCGGGCGTCATGCCGAATCCGAGCGCGCGCGGAAGCGGAGTCGCGCGTCGGCAGCGATCGAGGAGTTCCAGGACGCCGGAGTCTTCCCCTCCCCACCCGGTCACGCCGAGCCGCGCCACGACATAAAGAAATCCGCGGGCCCGCGCAGCGATCGCGGAGAGCCGAGCCTCTCCTGTCGTCGGCGCGACGAGCGCGATCGTGTCGATTCCGGCCTCGTCGAACGCCGCCCAGGTCTTGGGCTCTTCCTCGGGCGGCAGATCGACCACGATGACGCCATCCACCCCGGCGGCGGCGGCGTCCTCGGCGAAGCGGCGCGCGCCGTATCGCGAGACGGGGTTCAGGTAGGTCATGAGCACGATCGGCGTCTCGTGCCGCGCGCGGATACGAAGCGCCTGTCCCAGGACGTGGGCCGGCGTCGTTCCGGCGCCGAGCGCCACCTGCGTGGTCCGCTGGATGACGGGACCGTCGGCGAGCGGATCGGAGAACGGAACGCCTAGTTCCAGGACGTCGGCGCCCTCCTCGCAGAGCGAAGAGGCGAGACGGTCCGACTCGGTGAGCGTGGGAAATCCCGAGGTGAGGTACGGGATGAAGGCGCCTCGACCGCTGGCGCCGGCGGCGGCGAACGCGGCGGCGATTCGCCGGGGCGTGCCCGCGGGGCCGGGTGCTCCGGCCGGCGTCATCCGCCGAGCGCCGCGGCGCGGCGGTAGGCCTCGCGCGCGCGGGCGGGAAGCTCCTTCTTGTCGAAGGCCACGCCGAGAAGGCGATGGATGCGCGGATCGTCGGGGATGAGCCGCGCGGCGGTCTCGAGGGCCAGGATCGCCTGTTCGATCGCCTCCAGATTGTTGTACCCGACGGCCAGATGATAGTGGAGCCGACCGTCGTCGGGGCGGAGCGCGATCGCCGATTTCAACACCGTCACCGCGGCGGCGTTCTTCCCCACCTTCAGGTGGAGGAGCGCCAACGCGTAGAGACCCTCGGCGTTTCGCGGATCGATCCGCGCGGCCGCCTCCAGCGCCCCTTCGGCCTGCTCCAGTTCCTCGTGGGCGAGAAGCGCCCAGCCGAGATTGAAATGCGTCTCTCCGCTCTCCGGGCTCAGCCGCACCGCGTCGCGGAACTCGGCCACCGATTCCTCGCGCAGTCCTTCCTCCATATAGAGAATGCCGAGGTTCGTGTGCGCCTCGGCGCAGGAGGGATCGACCACGACGGCGCGCTGAAGCGCACGAACCGCCGCGCGGCGGTCGCCGAGATCGGCGCGGGCCAGACCGACATTCACCCAGGCGCGCACGTGGCGCTCGTCGTGGCGGACCGCCTCCTCATAGGACTCGCGTGCCGCGGAGGCGACTCCCTGCCGCCCCGCGTGAAGACCGCGCCGATACCATGTCTCGGCGTGGGCCGGATCGAGATCGAGCGCCTGGCGAAAGACGCGGTCAGCCTCCTCGAAGGCGCCGCTCCGCGAGAGGAGGTCGGCCAGAAGGGAGAGAATCTCGACGTCGCGGGGATGGGCGAGAATCGCCTGGCGCAGCGTGTCGATCGCCCGGTCCCGCCTTCCTTCGAGCGCGAAGAATCGGGCGGCCTGGAGCATCGCTTCGGGGTTCGCGGTGCTCTCGGCGAGTCGTTCGGCGAGGGCAAGGCGCTCCCCTCCCCGCGACGCGTCGTTCGCGAGGGCGCTTTCCGGGAGAGGGAGAGGAATCGCTCGATCCACGCGCGGAGCCTAGAAACGTCTCGCGCGGAGGTCAACGAAAAAAGGCCCCGTGAGAGGCCTTTTCGCGATCATCGTTCGTGGGCGCGCCGCTGGGCGGCGCGAGATCAGCGAGTCCGCTCGAGATCCTGGTAGAACTCCGATTTGCCCGGACGTCGCTTGGTCGTGCCCTTCGGCTCCTCTTCCAGCTCGATGCGGACCTCGAAGGTGACCTTGAGCTTCCCCGACGGGGGGAACTTTCCGAGATCGATCGGCACCGTGATGCGGCGGGCGCTCGACGCGACCTCGGTGTCCGAGGATTCGCGGGACTCGTAGGACGACTCGCGCTCGATCTCGTCGGCGTCGAGGCCGTCGGTGGCGGCGCGCGACGCCGGGCCCGCCTCCCCTTCCCGGACGAAATCGCCGTCGGAGAGAACGAGTTCTTCGTCGGCCGCGCTGGGAGCCGGCTCGACGCGCATCGGCGAGGGTTCATCGAGCACGGCGTTCTCGGGAAGAAACTCCGGCTCCACGGGCACGGCGGGGGCGCTGGAAGCGACCGGCGCGTGCATCGTGGGAGCCGACTTCGAAATCGGGGCCTCGTCGGCGACAGCCGGCGTCCGTTCCGCCTTCCCGTCAGCCACCCGGGGCGTTCCGCCGAGACTTCCCCGATCCCGTTCCGTGACGTCCTTCGCGATCTTGGCCAGGAGGATCTTGCTGATACCGCGGAGCGTCTCGAAAACGCCGCCGCCGTTCACCGCCTGCGCCTCGAACGTCGGGACGCCGTACTTGTTCAGTTCGCGGTCCATCTCCTCGACGGAAAGCGCGTTCGGAAGGTCTCGCTTGTTGTACTGGAGGACCCAGGGCATGGCCTTGAGGTCGAGCCCGTACGCCTTCAGGTTCGCTTCCAGATTCGAGAGCGACTCGCGGTTCTCGGCCATCTTCTCGGGCGAGGAGTCGGCGACGAAGACCAGCGCGTCGACGCCCTTCAGCACGAGCTTCCGGGTGGCGTTGTAGTAGACCTGGCCGGGCACCGTGTAGAGGAGGAAGCGCGTCTTCATCCCCTGCAGTTCGCCCAGGTCGAGCGGCAGGAGGTCGAAGAAGAGCGTCCGGTCCGTCTGCGTCTTCATCGACACCATGCGGCCGCGGTGGGTCTCGGGAACGCTGTCGTAGATCTTCTCGAGGTTCGTCGTTTTCCCGCAGAGGCCGGGGCCGTAATAGACGATCTTTGCGTTGATCTCGCGCCCCGAATAGCTGACCACCACCATGGCGTCGCTCCTTGCTGTTCCTGCTCCGTGGATTGGCGTTCGTGTGGCGCGGGGCGCCCGAATGGCAAAGGCGCAGCGCCGGCCCGCACCGGTGGTGAGCACAATGCGTGCCAGCGCGAGGAGGGCAGGGGCCGGGTCGGGGGAGGCACACCGAAGGCTAATAAATGAAACGAGAAGACGTTACCCCGAACGAGAAGACGGCGCCGCGGGAAGCGCCGCGCGCCGTCTCCACTGCCGTGCAGAGCGCACGGCGATTCGCGAAATGCCTTACGCGGCGCGGATTTCGCGCCGGATCCAGATCCCCTGGCGTTCCCTCAGCTGAAGGCTCGGATCGCCCGCTTCGCGGACGCCTTCGTAGTGCTTCAGGAGCAGATTCTTGAGCTGTGGATATTCTTCGGTCGGAAAGTAGCGGTTCACCCGGTCGAACATCCCGTCCTTGGCCGAGTAGCGAAGCAGGGTCACCTCCGTGACGCGCTCGTACTTGTTTTCTCCGTATGCCGCATCGGGATTCTCGTCCACGTCGATCCAGAGCGAGGAGACGTTGAAGGAGACCTCGAACTGGTGCTTGGTCCGCATCAGGTGTTCCCAGAGTCCGTAGATTTCCAGCGGCACGAAGCGGACCGACGGCTCCTCGCTTCCGGGTTTGCGGATCTCGCAACGGACCAGTTTCTGGGTCGCCATGGGCCTCGCTCCCTCCCTTTCATCCCGGGCGCCACCGTGGCACGCGTCATGCAGCCTCGTGGGATCGATGCTGGAGACCGCGCCACGATGGCGCGGAACCCGGCCGGATCCGGAGGCCCTCGCGGGCCAGGAGAACGCCGATGAGCCGAAACACGACGCCGCGTCAGACGCGCCGGGCCCGACAGTCTTCGACGGAAATCTATTGCCGGCGCGACAATCGCGTCTACGACGTCTGCCCCTACGCGGCGAGCGGAAACGTCTGCCCGTGCGTGCATGGGATGGAAACCGCCGACGCCCTCTTCGAGATCGGCGGATCCGACGCCCGGCCGGCCGAAGATCGTGGGCCGGAAGCGACCGTGCGCTGGGTGAAATGACGCGCCCACTCTAGGGCGCGACGCAGCGCCAAGTCAACGCCGACGCCGCGCCCCGGCATTCGGGTGCGACGCGCCCTCGCGCCGCGCTCCCTTGACCGGGGGGTTGCCTTGACACCGGCGCGGGGCATCTCGTAGCGTCGGCCCGGTGCCAACCACGATCCCGCATTCGCATCCCGCGCCGCCCCCGACGCTCTCGGTCCTGATTCTCGAGTTCGCCTTCCGCGTCACCGCCCTCATGCCCGTCACGGCGCTCGAGGCGGTCGCCTCGCTCCTGGCGGCGTTCGACGGGGCCTTCTCGACCTCGCGGCGGGATGGGCTCCGCCACAATCTCGCGGCGATCGCGGCGTGGGGTCACCCTCTACTTTCCAGCGAATCGATGCGGCGGAGCGCGGAGCGTGCCGTCTTCCGTTCCTACTATCGCGCCTGCCTGGAGTACCTGTCCCATCGCCGTGGCGGAAGAGGCGCGCATGCCCCGCGCTTCACGGGGGCCGAGCGGCTCTACCGGGCGCTGGCAACCGGCAGCGGCGCGGTCGTCACGGTGCCCCACCTCGGGAACTGGGAACTGGCGGGGCTCGCCATGGCGCGTCTCGGATTCCGGGTTCACGTGGTCGCGGGGGTCCAGTTCCATGCCTCCGTGTCGCGCGCGGTGCACGCCGCCAAGGAGGCCGATCGGATCGCTGTGAGCACGCCGGAGGACGGTTTCCTCCCGCTCCTGCGCACGCTTCGAAGCGGAGGGCTCGTGGTCCTCTTGGCCGACGGCGACGTCTTCGCGCGCGGCGGTCTGTTTCGCTTCTTCGGCGCGCCCGCCGAGTTTCCGGTGGGCCCCGCGCTCCTCGCGCGGCGCGCGGGCGTTGCGATCGTCCACGCCTACGCCGTTCGCGAGTGCGACGGGAGACAGAGGATCGTCTTCGAGTCGGTCGATCGCCCCGATCGATCCCGCCCGGTCGCCGAGGACGTGACGCGGCTGACGGAAGGAATGGTCCGCGCGCTCGAGCGCGCGATCGCCGCGAACGTCACCCAGTGGTGCATCTTCCGCCCGCTCGTCGGCGCCAGTTCCGAACCGGACGCGGCGATCGCGCCGATCGCGACGCATGCCGCTTAGAATCGCCATCGTCTCCCAGGCATATCACCCCGCGGTCGGCGGGGTGACCGAGCACGTCGCCGGCACGGCGCGCGCGCTCTGCGTCCGGGGACATCAGGTGACGATCGTGACGTCGAACTTCAGCGGGCACGGCGGCGCGGGCGGCGGCGCGGGCGGCGACAGCGCGGAACATCGTGACGGCGCAACCGTCGTCCGACTGGGGCGAAACTTCGTGATCCCCTTCAACGGGGCCGAGAACAACCTCACCTTCGGCTGGGATCTCCGCCGGCGGCTGGCCGCGCTCCTCGTCGCCGGCGGGCACGCGGCGTTCGACGTCGTGCATGTTCACTGCCCCATCTCCCCCATCCTCCCGCTCCTCGCGATCGAGGCCGCCGGGCAGGCCGGCATTCCCCTCGTCGGGACCTTCCACACGGCCTCCGATTCCGATCGTCTGCTCCGCCTTTTCCGCGATCCACTCCGCCGCTACGTGGAGCGTCTCGACCACGCCATCGCGGTCTCGGAGGCGGCGCGGGAGTACGTGGTGCGCCATTTCGCCGTCCCGATGACGATCCTCCCGAACGGCGTCGATCTCGATCGATTCCGGCCCGGGGCGCCGCGGCTTCCGCGTTTCGACGACGGCGTGCCGGTCATCCTCTTCGTCGGGCGATTCGATCCGCGCAAGGGACTCCCCGAGCTTCTCCGCGCCGCGGCGCTCCTGGCGAGCGAGGGAGTTCCGTTCCGTCTCGTCCTCGTCGGCGACGGCCGCCTCAGGGCCGAGGCGGAACGCCTGGCCGGCGGCGCGCTCCGCGGACGCGTCCACTTCGAAGGGCGCGTCGGGCACGATCGCCTTCCCAACTACTACGCGTCGGCCGATCTCTTCTGCTCTCCCGCCCGGGGCGGCGAGTCGTTCGGAATGGTTCTTCTCGAGGCGATGGCCGTCGGGGTTCCCGTCGTCGCGACCGATCTGCCGGGGCATCGATGCGTGGTGACGCCCGGATCGGACGGCGTCCTGGTTCCGCGCCGCGATTCCACCGCCCTCGCGGCGGAGCTGCGTCGGCTGCTCGCCGACCCCCGAGAGCGGCGCCGGCTGGGCGCCAACGGGCTCACGAAGGCCTCCGGCTTCGGCTGGGACTCGATCGCGGCTCGCCTGGAGGAAATCTATCGCTCCGTCGCGCCGCCCCGCGCGCACGCTCCGGGGCCGGCGGCGGAGCCCTCGCCGCCGCTGGAACCGATCGGCGCCTGATGGCGCACGCCGTCCGCGCGCTCGCCCGCGACCGGAACTACCTCTCGCTCTGGGTCGGGCAGTTCATCTCCATTTTCGGGGATCGCTTCACCTATCTCGCGCTCCTCACGGTCGTGGTGGCGCGGGCGCGCGATCCTCGAAATCCCGCGGCCGAGTTGGCGCTCCTGCCGCTCGCCAGTTTTCTTCCGGCCATCCTCTTCGGCCCCTGGATCGGAGCGATCGTCGATCGTTCCGACACGCGGCGTGTCCTCATCCTCTCCGATCTCGCGCGCGGCCTGGCCGTCCTGGCCATGATCCCCGCGACCATCTATGGCGGCCTCCCGGCGCTCTTCGCACTCGTCTTCGCGCTCTACGTCGCCAACACCTTCTTCCTCCCCGCGCGATCCGCCATCGTGCCGCTCCTCGTCCCGGCCGCGCAGCTCACCGAGGCCAACTCGCTCGCGACCTTCGCCGGCGTGGCCGCGACGATCGCCGGTTCGCTGGCGGGCGGCGCGCTGATCGACCGCTTCGGATGGCGATGGGGCTTCGCGCTCGACGCCGCGACCTACTTCGTCTCGGTCATCGCACTCTGGCGCATCCGGATCGCGGCCCCCGCGCCGGCGCCGCGCCACGAGGCCGCGGGCGATGGTCCCGCCGCGAGCGCGGCTTCCGCGCGCTACCGGAAACTCGCGGCCGAGATTCGCGAGGGGTTCTCCATCCTCCTACGCACGCCGCGCGCCTGGATGGTGACGCTCACAGTGATGCTCCTCTGGATGGCGGGCGGCGTGCTCCACGTGGCCGTGCCGATCATGGTCGGCGAGGGGGGCCGCGTGGCGAGCGGCGTCGGCGCCCTGATCGCCTCGGCGGCGGTGGGAATGATCCTGGGGACGCTCGGCATTGCCGCGCGCGGCGCGGTCGCCTCTCCCGGGAAGCGGCTCTCCGTGGGTCTCCTCGGGGCCGGCGCCTCGATCTCCGCGTTCGCGCTCGTTCCGAACGGCGGCGCCGCGATGGCGGTCGCGTTCCTCGCGGGCCTCTTCGTCTCGATCCTCCTGGTCACCGCCGAGACGGCACTTCAGGAGGCGATCGCGGTGGAGGCGCGCGGACGCGTCTTCGCGCTCCGGGACATGGCCGCGCGTCTGGCTGTCCTCGCGACGGCGGGCGGCGCCGGCTGGGTCGTGGCGCGCGGGCTCCCTCCGCGCACGGCGGTGCTCGTGGCGGGCGCGCTCCTCGGCGCCACGGGGCTCGTCGGATTCAGGGCGCGGTGGATGGAGAGCGGCGCGGCGAGCGGCGCCTCCCGCGACGGGGATGGCGCAAGGGGCGAGACCTAGAAGATCTTCTTCCCATCGGCGAGGAGGTCGTTCAGCGCGTCGCGGAAGTAGGGCGTGGCGTTGGCGAAATCGGCGCCGACGCGCTCTTTGTAAATCTCCCACGACTTCTTGATCTCGTAGCCGAGGACCGCGACCAGGTTGCCGTCGCTGAGCCCGCGCTCTTTCTTCTCGCGGTTGTAGATCGCGATGTCGGACGCGAGGACCCTGGCGAGACGGCGCGCCTTCTCGTGCCGCGTCCGTTCTTCCGGAGAGAGCCCCTCCGGGACCGGGGTCGCCACGACGGGCAAAGCGGAGGCGACGGCGGAGGAGGACGCCTGTGCGACGGCCGCGGACGGCGGCGGTGGCTGCTGCCGCTGCTGCGGCGGCGGCGGAGCGGCGGGTGGAGGCGCGGCGGCGCGCGCCTGAGGCGCGGCTGGAGCCGGGGCCGGCGCGAGCGGCGCGAGCGGCGTCGAAGTGGCCGGCGCCGCGTTGGACGAGAAGAAACTGAATGCGCTCGCGGTGGTGGATGGCTGCGGCGCCGCGGGAGGCGCGACCGGCTGCTGCGGCGGCTGGTGCTGCTGCGGCGACGGCGGCACGAGCGTCGTCGAGACCGGCGCTGGTTCCACGCGCGGCGGCACCGCGATCACGCCGCCACACTTGCGGCAGCGGATCTTCGCCCCTTGCGGGGGAATGATGCTCTCGTCGATCGAATAGCGCGCGCCGCAGGTCGCGCAGTCGAGCTTCATCGGGCCTGGCACCTCGTGTCGGGTCGGACTCCTACTGTGTGGACCATGCATCGGCAACTTCCCACCCTTCTTTATCTTTCGGCCGCGGAGCAACCGCGCGGGGGCCTCCCCTTACCCGCTCCCGAGGTAGCGCTCCGCCCCGGCGAAGTGGGCCTCGATCCAGGCGCGGAGCCCCTCGCTCCCCTCCGATTCGGTCCGCTCCGCCAGGAGTTCCGCCCCGATGGTCCGGGCCGCCTCGACCAAGTCGCTATCTTGCAAGGGATTCGCCGCTCGCAGCTCGGGGAATCCGTGCTGCGACGTGCCCAGGATTTCTCCCGGACCGCGCAGGCGGAGATCCTCCTCCGCCAGCTTGAAGCCGTCCGTCACCCGGCGGAAGACGTCGAGGCGCTGGCGGGCCCCCTCTCCCATGCCACCGCTCACGAGGAGCACGCAGCGCCCGGGGCGGTCGCCGCGCCCGACGCGCCCCCGAAGCTGATGGAGTTGCGCCAGTCCGAAGCGCTCCGGATGCTCGATCACCACCAGCGTGGCGTCGGGAATGTCGAGCCCCACCTCGACCACCGTCGTCGCGACCAGCACGCGCGATTCCCCCGAGCGGAAGCGCGCGATGGCGGCGCGCCGTTCCTCGGGCTTCAGCCTCCCGTGCACCAGCGTCACGCCCGCGTCTTGAAGATCGGCGTGCCCGGCGAGCGAGGCCGCCATCTCGGTCGCCGCCTTCAGATCGCTTTTCTCGCTCGCCTCGACGACCGGATAGACGACGAACGCGCTTCCTCCCTGATCGAGCTCGCGGCGAAGGAGTCGCGGCAGGACGTCGCGCGCCACGCCGCTCGCTATCGTCGTCTCGACCGGTGTCCGCCCGGGCGGCTTCTCGTCGAGCGGCGAGAGATCGAGATCGCCGTAGAGCGTCATGGCGAGGCTTCGAGGAATCGGCGTCGCGGTCAGGACGAGGAGATGCGGCCCTTTCCCCTCGGCGCCGCGCTGGACGAGCGCCACGCGCTGCCGGACGCCGAACCGGTGCTGCTCATCGACGATCACGAGCCCGAGCGCGCCGAACTCCAGATCGCGCTCCAGGAGCGCATGCGTGCCGAGGAGGAGTGCGGTCTCCCCCGAGGCGACCGACGCGAGAAGCCGCGCCCGCTCCTTCTCCGGCGTGGCGGCGGTGAGGAGGGCGTAGGTCACGCCCTGCGCCGCGAGCAGCCGCGACACCGTGGCCGCGTGCTGCTCCGCGAGAATCGACGTCGGAGCGAGGAACGCGGTCTGCCGCCCGGCGGCGGCGGCGCGCACGGCGGCCGCGAGCGCGACCACCGTCTTCCCCGAGCCGACGTCTCCGAGAAGGAGGCGCCGCATCGGCTTCGTCGCGTCGAGATCGCCGGCGATCGCGGTGAGCGCGCGGATCTGCGCGCCGGTCAGGCGAAACGGCAGCGAGAGGACGAACGCCCGCATCGCCGCCGCGCCGGAAGCGAGCGACGGCGCCTGCAGCCGGTCGCGGTGGCGGCGGCGCGCGTACTGGAGCGCGATCTGGAGCCGCAGCAGTTCCTCGAGCGCGAGGCGGCGGCGCGCCGGCTCCGGCTCCTCGGGCGTCTCGGGGAAGTGGATGGAGCGGATCGCGCGGTCGAGCGACGGCACCCTCAGGTCGCGCCGCCATCGCTCGGCGACCACGTCGGGCACCTCCGGAAGTCCGTCGAGCGCATCGCGGATCCGGGTGCGGATCCACCGCTCGCCCACTCCCTCGGTCAGGGGATAGCGGGGGGCGAGGCGCGCCACGTGGAGCTTGTCGCCTCCCTCGGCCGGCTCGAATTCGGGGTTGTGGAGTTCGGGCCCGCGGAAGACCTGCACCGTCCCGGAGAAGAAGTAGCGTTCCCCCACGCGGAGCTTGTCGGCCACGTACGACTGATTGAACCAGACGGCCCGCAGGAAGCCCGTGGCGTCGCGCAGCGAGGCGACGATGTCGGCGCGCCCCCCGCGGCGCCGGCGCGGTTCCAGGCTCGAGACGACGGCCTCGACGGTGGCCTCCACGCCCGGCTGGACGCGGGCGATCGGCGTGACGACGCGCCGGTCGCGATAGCCCGAGGGGAGGTGATAGAGGAGGTCCCGGACCGTGACGATTCCCAGCCGCTCGAGGCGGCGGGCCATCTCGGGACCGACGCCTTTCAGGTAGCGAATGGGGTCGTGGAGGGCGGGCATCGGCTCGATGCTAGGGAGGCGGGGGCCTCAAGTCAAAGCCGAGAAGCCCCTTGTCCGAATCCCCGGATTCAGGTAGTGTTTTCGGCTCGACGTCTTTACCGGAGGAATGAATGGCTCAGACTTGTGACATCTGCAAAAAGGGCGTGATGCACGGCCAGAACGTGA
>JBBTHR010000124.1:0-24674 GCA_038060295.1 Candidatus Eiseniibacteriota bacterium | reverse complement strand
AGTCGTTGCGGGAGCGCGCTTTCTTGTTACCATAGGCCCTCCATGATAGAGGTCCCCGCCATGCTGCCGCAATCCCTGTTCCGAGCGCGCTCCACGCCGCGGCGCGCGCGGGCGTGGGCGATGGCCGCGTTCGCATGGCTGGCGATCGTGGTCGCGGCGGCGGTGGTCCCGGGGATGGCGAGCGCCGCCCCGATCACACAGGTCGCGACCAACCCACCCAACAATGCCGATCGCGTCGCCCCTGAAGCCGAGCTCTACTTCGTCTTCGATCAGCCGACGGCGAAGAGTGGCGCGTTCTCGGTGGCCGACCTCGACTCGGGCCAGTTCGGGACGCTTCTCTCGCTACTGACGCCCCGCTGGTCGGCTCTCGGCGACACGGTCTTCCTGAGGCCAGTCCAGCCGATGACGTTCGGCCATCTCCACGGCATGAAGGTGAATGTCATCGAGGCGCCCGACCCGCAGAACAGCTCGGTCGACCTGCCGCTCATCTATTTCACCGTCTCCCCGCGCGCCAACGTGCAGCGCGTCGGCACGGCGGGGCTCTACGAATCGATCACGCTGGTTCCCGAGCAGCCCTCGCCGGTCACGATCGGTGTGCGGGAGACGGCGGGCACGTCGGCCACCTTCACGCGCGCGCGCTACCGCTTCTATGCCGGCGACGAGCTCGACCTGAACGACCCCTTCTCCGTCGTTCCCTCCGCCTACACCGAGGTGCCGTTCCACGCGCAGATTCCGCGCCTAGGAACGGCGGCGCTCGCGGTTCCGATCACGCTCTCGCGCTCCCAGGCCGCCGCCAGCGGCGGGATGCTCGGCCTGGAACTCGTCTTCGAGGGCTTCGACGAGACCGGACTTCCCTACACCTTCGCGGCGTCGTCGCGGATTCGGACCAACACCTTCCCCGGCGACAACACGCTCATCCTCACCCGCGCGCTCGTCACGCCGGCGATCGGCGCGAACATCTCCATCGGATCGGTCTTCCTGGAATCGCCCCTCCCGGGAACGGTGATCGCCGCGGGTGACACGCTCCTCCCGCGCGCGGTCGTCACGGGAATCGGGACCGGGCCGTATCGAGGCGCCTTCTACATGGATGGGGAGCTCGTGGCGCTCGCCGTTGGATTCCTGGAATCGGGCCGGCCCGACACGGTGAGCATCCCGGGGCCGCTCCCGACGCGGCGGCTGGGCGAGCATCGCCTTCAGTTCGTCGTGGAGTCGCCGCAGAGCGTCGGCTCGGCGCCGGTCACGTTCCTCTGCGTGAGCCCGGGCGAGAAGCGTTCAAATCTGGAGAGTCGCCTCCCCGCTGCCGCCTCCGGGCATGGGAACATCGGCGTGGAACTCCACCTTGGAACGCTGACGCAGGCGAGCACGAAATATCGCGGCGCCGACGGCTCGGTGACCCACTGGTCGCGCTCCACGGTCTTCGCCACCTTCGGCCAGAACATGCGCCTCGAAGCGAACGCCCTCTGGCGGCTCCGGATCGACGACACGAAGAACGGCTCGGCCTCGCCGGAGCGGACGACGGTGCGCCTCACGACGAAGCGCGCCACGCTGGAGTGGGGCGATCTCGCGCCGAGCCTCGCTGCGGGAGCGCCCCTCTTCGCGAGTCCCGTCCCGCGGCGCGCGGCCCAGGCCACCTGGACCGGCGGCGGAATCGGCACGCTGGAGACCTACATGGCCCTCGAATCGCATCCGCGCTCGGCCGGCGGCGCGGCGCGGGAGGTGCGAAGCGATCTCTATGCCGCGCGGCTCTCACGTTCGCTCGGATCGCGGCTCCGCGTCTCCGCGTACGGCGGCTACACGCACGCCGACCCGACTCCGGGCGGGATCGAGACGGCCACACGCGCCCGCGCCGTCTACGGCGGGTCGGGGGCGATGACACTCCCCGGAGGCTGGCGCTGGGCGGGCGACCTAGCGACCGTGCGGCATCGCGCCATCTCGGGAGTGGAGACGGGCCGCTCGCGGACCGGCCTTCGCACGGAGATCGCCGGCCGCGTCGCCGGAGCCGACCTCCGCGCCGAGGGATTCCGCTACCAGCCAGACCTGGCCACCGAACTGAATCCCTATGCGATCTCCGACCGCCGCGGCGCCGCGCTCTCGGTGAGCCGCACGTTTCGGGACTTTCTGAAGATCTTCGGCGACTACCGCTTCGAAGAGCCCGACACCCGCATCGGTCCCGTGACGACGCCCTCCGGCTCTTTCGGCGGGGTCCCCACCGTGTCGGTCGAGCGGCTGGCGCTGGGAACGCGCATCGCGCTCAACGCCTCGTCCGCCGTGACGCCGACCCTTATCCGCATTCATCACCGCGGAGCGCAGACCGACCTCACGGAGAAGCGGCTGTCGAGCGAGTTCACGGCGGCGGAGCCGCTGGGGGGCCGGACGAGCGCGCGCGTTGACGTGGCGCTCTTCGACGACAAGCTGGGCGTGGCCGCGAGGCGGAAGGTGATCGCCGGTTCGGCCGTCACCACGCGCCGCCTCCCGGGAAGAATCACGAGCACCCTCGCGTTCGGCATCGAGAACGACAAGCGCGCCGATCTGGATCTCGACGATCGCACCATGCAGGCGACGTTCGAGCTGCGGTGGGAGGCGATCGCCGATCGCTTCCTGGTGACACCCTACGTGGTCTACAACGACCGCGATCTGGAATCGCGCGGCATCCGGGAGGAGTTCGTCTCGGGGCGCGTGCAGCTGGGCCTTCAACGAATTCCGCTGCTCCACGGCGCGGCGGTGGCGCTGGAGGGGCGGATCGCCCGCGTCACGCGGAGCGAGCCGGCCGCGGTGAAGGACACCGACTACGGCGCCTCGCTGACGCTCAGCCAATCGATCCCCTTGCTCCACTAGGTCCGACGCCGTCGGAGGTCCGACGCGGCTTCCTTCGCCCGTTCGCCTCGATCCGCTGCTAACTCCCGCGGGCGCCGCGCCGTCGTCACGATCCGGCCGGGAACGATTCGTGCTCTCCTTCTCCGCGCCCTAGCCTCCCGTCTTCCCGCCCGCGCGCCTCACCGATTCAGGGAGGTGCCACCATGAAGAACATCGTTGTTGCCGCCGTCGTCCTTCCCGTCGCACTACTGCTCGGGGCGTGCAGTCGCGAGGCGGGGAATCGCGTCGTCACCCCCGAGGCCGCGGAGGAGCGGGCGCTCGTTCGGGCGGCGTCGTGGGTGTCCGATCGCGACCAGGTCTCGAAGGCCGCTTCGACCGCGGCCGCGCACCCGCTCGTCCGGCGCGCGCTCGACGAGGCCGGCGCGGACCGGCTCGCGTTCGCCCCGGAGTACGCCATCCGCGCCGTGGGACGGAGCAGCCGTGATCGCGCCATCGCGCTCACCACGCTCCCCTACACCACGGCCGGCGACCCGACACACGCGACCTTCGTCACGCTCATCGAGTCGGAGGGAGAGTCGGCCGTGTCGAGCGCCGAGCTTCTCTGGGGACGCGATCCCCGGTCCGACGAGGTCGGTTTCGAGCCGATCGTGATCGGCGGGATGCGGGGTTGGATCCGCGAGGCCGATCTCCGGATGGCGCCGGCCCCCGGAGCGCCGCTTCTTTCGCCGGAGCGGGTGAACCGTACGAAATTCATGACCTGCTTCGAGACGCTCGGGCCGCAGCTCTGCTCGCAAGGGATCGCGATCTCCAACCAGATCGCTCCCTCCGTTCCCTATCACGAGGCGATCGGCTGCGGGGCCGGCACCGCGGTCGCGGCCATCAGCTGCGCCGCGGCGGCGTGGGAAAGGTGAGGTGGCGATGCGCACGCTGACGCTTTCCGCGGCCGCGGCCTCATTCGTCGTGGGGATCGCGCTGGTCGGTCTGGCGCCCGCGGCGTGGCGCCTCGATCCCTGGCAAGGCATCCTGCTCGGCGCCTCGCTCTACATGGGCGTCCTTCACCGCTGGATCGCGTGGCGCGGACCTTCGTGGGATTGGCGCGGGGTGGGAGGACTCTGCTGGCGAGCGGCCCTCTTCATGGCGCTCGTCGGGGGGCAGGCCTATGCCTACTTCGAGTGGCTCCCCGTCGCCGACCTGCGCGCGCCGTTCGTGATGCTGTCGGGGTGGATCGTGGCGGAGACGATGCTCTCGCCGCGCGACGCGGGGAGACGCGCTACCGGCTCTTAGCCGCGCGTTTGAGGCGGCCGCGGGTCTTGCTGCTCCGCTCGGTCTTCGCGATGCGGACCCGCGCCGCCTGCTTCTTCATCTTCCCAGCGCGCGCCCGGACCTTCTTCTTCCGCGCCAGGGCCGCCGCCTGCTTCGCCTCCAACTCGGCGATCCGCTCGGCGACGCCGACGAACGCGTGCTGGAAGACTTCGTCCACCGTGGCCACGGGGAGGAACTTCATCGCGCGACGCACGCTCTCGGGGATCTCCATGAGGTCCTTCTGATTGTCGGCGGGAAAGACGATCGTGCGGATTCCGGCGCGATAGGCCGCCATCACCTTCTCGCGCAGCCCTCCGACCGCGAGGACTTTCCCCCGTAAGGTCACCTCGCCGGTCATCGCCACGTCGTTTCGGAGCGGCGCATCGGCCAGAGCGGAGGCGATCGCCATGACGATCGTGATCCCGGCCGAGGGCCCGTCCTTCGGCACCGCCCCCTCGGGAAAGTGAATGTGGAGGTCGTACTCGTCGAAGAGGTCCGGTGAAATTCCCAGGAGCTCGGCGCGGGCGCGCGTGTAGGAATGCGCCGCCTGCACCGACTCCTTCATGACGTCTCCGAGTTGTCCGGTCACGATGACGCGACCCGCTCCGCGCATCTTCAACGCCTCGATGAGAAGGAGGTCGCCCCCCGTCGTCGTCCAGGCGAGACCGGTCGCGACGCCGATTTCGGCCTTCCCCTCCGCCATCTCGGGGGTGAAGTAGGGCGGTCCCAGGGCCGGCTCGACGTCCTCCACGCGGTAGCGCCACGAGCCGGTGTAGCCGGTGGTCCGCTGGCGCGCCGCCTTCCGGCAGAAGGTGTCGATGGCGCGCTCCAGCTGCCGGACGCCCGCCTCGCGCGTGTACTCGCGCATCATTTTCAGGAGCGCCGCGTCCTCGAAGTCGAGATCGATCTCGGCCAGGCCGTGCTCCCGCGCCTCGCGCGGAATCAGGTGCTTCCGGGCGATCTGGAGCTTCTCCTCCTCCAGGTAGCCGGAGATCGGAATGACCTCCAGGCGGTCGAGGAGGGCGGGCGGGATGAAGTCGAGGACGTTCGCCGTCGTGATGAAGAGGGTCTCGGAGAGATCGAACGGCAGCTCGATGTAGTGATCGACGAAGTGCTGGTTCTGCTCGGGGTCGAGCACCTCCAGGAGCGCCGCGGCCGGATCGCCCGTCGCGTCGTGGCCCATCTTGTCGATCTCGTCGATCATGAAGACGGGACTGTTCGAGTGGCACTCCTGTAGCGAGCGGAGGATCTTCCCGGGGCGTGCGCCGATGTAGGTGCGGCGATGGCCGCGGATCTCCGCCTCGTCGCGGACGCCGCCGACGCTCATCCGGACGAACGAGCGTCCCATGGCGCGCGCGATGGAGGCCCCCAGCGAGGTCTTCCCCGTCCCCGGAGGGCCGGCGAAGCAGAGGATCGGGCCGCGCATGTCGTGCTTCAGTTTGAGGACCGCGAGGTACTCGAGAATCCGCTCCTTCACCTTCTCGAGCCCGTAGTGCTCCTCGTCCAGACGGCGCCCCACCTCCTCCAGCTGAATGGCGGGTAGTTTCTGGTGCGCCCACGGAAGCGCCAGGAGCCAGTCGACGTAGTTTCGCACGACGCCCGACTCCTGCGACGACGGGCCGAGGTAGCGAAGGCGGTTCGTCTCCTCCTGCACCACCGAGCGGACGTGGGACGGCAGTCCTAGACTCCCTGCACGTTCCAGGATCTGCCGCACCAGCATCTCCTGTGGATCGTCCTCGCCGAGGAGGCGGCGGATCTCCATCAGTTGCTGGCGGAGGAAGAACTCCTTTTGGCTCTTCTCCATCTGGACCGTCGTCCGGCGCACCACGTCTTCGGCCACGGTGAGCCGCGCGATCTCCGCGTCGAGCCCCTCCGAAACGATCGTGAGGCGGCGGATGACGTCGAGCTCCTCGATGATCCGCCGCTTCGTCTCCACCGGAAACCGGACCAGCGAGCCGACCGTGTCGGCGAAGAGCCCCGGATCGCCCAGGTTCATGCTGAACATGTTGTCGAGCTCGGGTGGGTACGAGGTGTCGAGCTGGGCGAGCGTACGGAGCGACTTCAGTATCCGGGCGATGAACTCCTGGATCTCCATCGGGTCGCCGATCGCCTCCAACGGACAGGCGACGCGGGCCATGATGTAGGGCTCGCGGCGAAGGATCTCCACGATCGAGACGCGCCGGAGTCCCTCCAGCGTCACCTGAATGTTTCCACCCGGCATGTTGAGAATCCGGATTACCCGGGCGGCCAGGCCGACCTTGCTCAGATCCTCCGGCACGATGTCCTGCTCCCTCGTGGCGGGGCTATAGGCGAGCGCGATCAGGGTGTCGGGATCGGCGTGGTCCCTGAGGAGCGCTTTCGATTGTTCGACGCGGATCTGGATCGAGGTGACGCCGAGCGGGAAGACGAGCGTGCTCATGAGCGGGAGCACCGGCATCTCGGGCGGCACGTCGCACTCGAGCATCGGCCCGAGCTCGGCGGGAGTTCGCTTGCTCATGCGGCGCGGATCTCCGGAATGGGAGGGTGTTGGGGACGACGAGCCACGGTATCACACCCCCACCGCGGCGTCAGCCGTCCCCCAGGACTCCATTCCGCGCACCCACGACAAAGGGCCACCCGGGGGTGACCGGTGGCCCTTCGTCCCAGACCGCGCCATCTCCCGGAGGGAATCGGCGCGGCAGGATCACTGCACTTGGGGGCTTTCTGCTGTGTGAGTCGGCTTACCAGCCGGCCTTTCCGCCGTCCGGGTTGCCGAACGCGAGGAAGATTCCGATGATGATCGCGAGTTCCATTGTCATACCTCCTTTCCGTTTGCTTCGTTCAGACTTCGATGACTGGGGAGTTCTCCGCTTCCGTCCGCTTCGATCGCTTCCGACCTACCAGCCAGCCTTGCCGCCGTCGGGGTTGCCGAACGCGAGGAAGATTCCGATCACGATCAAGAGAGCTTCCATTTGCCACCTCGTTGGTTTGGGTCGTTTGCTTCTCGTTTCGTGCTCGCCCTTGCGAGCGCCTTACGGCAGTAGGCTAAAGCAGCCGCCGTGCCATTTGCACGGCATGGCCCACATGTTTCAGGTAATTCGTTGTGCGGCAGCAGATTATGAGGATTGCATTTTGCGGGTAGAGGGCGCTGGCGAGGGGGGAAGTGTCATCTGGTATTATCTATTCTGAGTGACATTCGGAGATGTCCAATGTAAGTCACTATCAAATAACGATTTAAATATGTCGTCTCTAGATGACTACTTTTGTCGCGGGATATTGTCGCTTCAGGGCTGCTGAGCCCCCTAGCTGGCCCTGGGGAGGTCCGAAGGGTCGGAGGAGGCGTCGCGCAGCGGTAGCGCGATCTCGAGCGGCATGGCGCCCCCCTGCACGCGGATCTCGATCGTGCCGGGCGAGCGCCAGGCGGCGAAGGAGACGGCGGAGCCGGGTGAGAGCGCGGCCACGGCGCTCCTGGCGTAGTCGCGCAGGGAGGACGCGAGCGGTTCGGGCGCGACGGAGGGGTGGATCAGGTCTGGCTCGATCGCCATGTCGATTTTGATGCCCCGCTCGGCGGCCGCGACGATGAGATCGACCGCGGCCGATTCCACGAGCGCGGCGACATCGAGCGGCGTGATCTCGGGCGGGGCGCTCGGCGGGGCCGGCGGCGCGGGCCACGGCTCCGGAACGGCCGGGGCCCTGCTTGGAACGGCCGGATGGAAGACCGCCACCGTCGATACGATCTCGAGGGAAGCCTCTTCCACATCCTCCGAAGCCCGACCCCTCGGCTCCGGGTCGCTCATCCCCGATAGAACCACGCTCGCGCCGCCCAGGTCGTGGACGATCCGGCTCAGCGTGTCCGCGCTACCCCGAATCACCCGGAGCCGACGCATCCCCTCGGGCCCGAGCGCCGACGCGTTCTTCGCGGCGAGCGTTTCCCCCGCCTTCCGGATCTCCTCCACGGGAACCATGAGATCCAGCGCGGTGACCGAGAGGAAATCGGTCTTCATGCGGTCGATCTCCACGAGGCGATCGATCTCCCGGCGCTGCTTCTCGCGCATCGCCTGGAAATCGATCGTGAGGATGCCGACCTCGTCGCCCGCAGGCGCCGGAAGCGGCACGTCGTAGTTTCCGATGCCGGCCTCCCGCACCGCCGCGCCAAGCCGGCGCAGTCGCCGCGACAGGCGGCCACCGACTACGAAACCGACGAAGAGCGACACGGCCGCCGCCATGGCGCCGGCCGCCAGGAGCGTCTGGCGTAGCGGCGTCAACACCGTCTCCAGCGCGAGCGGCGCGACGAGGAGGAGCCGCGCCGCGCCTCCCTCCATCGCGCCCTCCAGCGGAACGTCGGCCGCGAGCGCCGGAGCCTTGGCCAGCGAAACCGGCTGCCCCTGGCGAAGCCGCGCGCGCGTTCCGGCCCGAGGTGCCGCACCGATCGTCTCGAGCACCGAGCGCGCCCCCGCGTCCGAGAGCGTCGTGACGATCGGGCGTGCGGCGGAGCGCTTCCCTCCCGCCGGCGAAATCTCCCCGGCCAGAAGGAGGACGTCGGCGCCCGTGGCGGCGCGAACGGCATCCGCGAACGATTCGTCGATCGGCGAGCCGAGCGTCAGCGTTCCGACAGGCACCCCACCGCCAGCCAGCACCGGCACCACCGCCACGCGATAGAGACGCCCGCCCTCGAGCCGGTATCCGAGCGCTCCATGCCCCGCGAGCGCGCGGCGAACGAGAGGTGATGTCCCGCGGCTCGCCTCGGGAGCGGCGGGCCGTTCGGAGGCGGCCGCGGTCGCGCCCCATTCGTCGGTGACGTCGAAGATCTCCACGTCGGCGTCGGACTGGAACTCGCGGATGACCCCTTCCAGCGACTGGCGGAAGGTGGCGGTCCGCTCCGAGCGGCGAAGGGCGAGGAGCGCGAAGAACTTCGGATCGCGCGCGACGGTGGCGGCCAGGCGGCGAAGGCTCTCGCCGTCTCGCGAGACGCGCCCCGCGGCCACGTTCCGGGCACGGCGAAGCTGCTCGTCGGCCGCCGTCCTGGCCTCCGACCGCCCCGCGATTTCGAGGACGAGGACCGCCAGGAGGACCGCGGCGAGGACGCTCAGGGAGGTGAAAAGGGCGACGCGAACGCCGAACGAAATCGCCGGCGCCTGCTCGTGGCGAGGATTCATGCCTGGAGAAATCGGCTCCAAGCCCGCGCTTCCCAAGCGGTTTCTGGGGTTTCGTCCGCCTGGTGTAAACTGGGCGGATGATCTCCGTTCCGCCACCGGCAACGCCCGAGCCTCCGCGTCCCTCCGCGCGACCCTTCAAGAAGGGAGAACTCGTGGAGTTGGACGTGGCCGATCTGGCGTTCGGCGGCAAGGCACTCGCCCGCGTCGACGGCTTCGTGATCTTCATCGAGGGCGCCCTGCCGGGCGACCGCGTGCTGGCGCGCGTCACGCGGAGGAAGCCGCACTACGCCGAGGCGAAGGTCGAGCAGATCGTCACGCCTTCCCCCCTCCGCGTCGCTCCCGTCTGCTCGCACGTCGGCGTCTGCGGCGGATGCCGGTTCCAGGACCTCTCCTATGAAGAGCAGCTGCGACACAAGGAATCGCAGGTGGCCGACTGCCTGAAGCACCTCGGCGGCCTGGAGGCGACGATCCGGCCGATCGTCCCCGCCCCGCGCCTCTTCGGCTACCGCAACAAGATGGAGTACTCCTTCGGCCGCGACCCCGAGGGACTCCTCACGCTGGGCCTCCATCGCCGCGGCATCTTCGATCGGCCCTTCGACCTCGAGCGCTGCCACATCGCCAGCGAGATCTCGAGCGCCCTCGTCGCCTTCGTGCGGGAGCGCGCCCGCGCCGCCGGGCTCACGTCCTACAACACGCGGCGCCGGGAGGGACTCCTCCGTTTTCTCGTGGTGCGCGAGGGGGTGCGGACGGGGCAGGTGATGGCGAACCTGGTCGCGAGCGAGGAACACCCGCTCTTCGAGACCTGGGCCGCGGAGATGCGCGAGCGATTTCCCTCGGTGCGGAGCGTGCTGCTCAACACGACGCGGCGCCTCTCTTCCGTGGCGGCCGGCGACATGGAGCGCGTGCTCGCCGGAAGCGACCGGATCGAGGAGACGCTGGCCGGCCTCACGTTCGAGATCTCCTCCGCCTCCTTCTTCCAGACCAATCCGGAACAGGCGGAACGGCTTCTCGAGACCGCGTTCGAGGGGCTCGGGCTCACGGGCAACGAGCGGATTCTCGATCTCTATTCCGGCACCGGCACTTTCACGCTCCCGATCGCGCGGCGCGCCCGCGAGGTGATCGGGATCGAATCGAACGGGGCGGCGGTGCGCGACGCCGAACGGAACGCGGCCCGGAACGGGATCGAGAACGCCCACTTCTGGACCGGCGACGCCATGGACCTCCTGCGCGATCGCTTCGGACTGGGGCCGGCCACGGCGCCAAGGCCGGCGCCGGATCTGCTCACGATCGACGCGGTCCTCGTCGATCCTCCCCGCGTGGGGCTTCACGCCGGCGTCGTGAGCCGCCTCGTAGAGCTGGGCGCCCCGCGGCTGGTCTACGTCTCCTGCAATCCGAGCACACTCGGCCGCGACCTCGCGCTCCTCTGCGACGAGCGCTACCGGCTGGAGTGGGTCCGCCCGGTCGACATGTTCCCGCACACGGCGCACATCGAGTGCGTCGCCGCGCTATCCCGAAGGAGCTGACGTGATCCAAGCCGCGCATTCCCCGGTCTTCGAAACGACGCTGGAGAACGGCCTCAAGGTCCTGATCCAGGAAGTCCGTCTGGCTCCGGTCGTCTCCTTCGCGGTCTGGTACCGCGTCGGCTCGAGGAACGAGAGCGCCGGCATCACCGGCATCTCGCACCTCCTGGAGCACATGATGTTCAAGGGGACGCCGCGCTTCGGGAAGGGCGAGATCGCGCGGACGCTGCAGCGGATCGGCGCCTCGTTCAACGCCGGCACGTCGCTCGACTACACCTGCTACTACGAGACGTTGAAGAGCGACCGGCTGGAGCTGGCCATGGAGATCGAATCGGACCGGATGGTGAACGCTTCCATTCCGGAGGAGGAGCACCGCCTGGAGATGACGGTGGTCCGCTCGGAGCTGGAGCGGAACGAGGACGACCCGCACCGCGCGATCTACCAGGAGACGTTCGCCACGGCGTTCCAGGCGCACCCCTACCACTGGCCGACGATCGGCTGGCGGAGCGACGTGGAGTCGATCACGACCGAGCAGATCCGCCGCTACTACCGCGCCCACTACGTGCCGAACAACGCCGTCGTGGTGGTGGTCGGAGACGTCGACCGGGAGCGCGCGCTGGAACGGGTTCGGCACTGGTTCGGCGGCATTCCCTCGGGCGAACTGCCGCTTCCGGTGACGACGACCGAGCGACCGCAGCAGGGAGAGCGACGCTTCCGACTCCGGAAGCCGGGCGACACACGCCTCGTCCTCGTCGCCTGGAAGAATCCCGAAATGACGCATCCCGATTCCTACGCCCTCGACGTGCTGGGCCTCATCCTGGGCCATGGCAGAACGTCGCGCCTTCATCGGTCCCTGGTGGAGAGCGGACTCGCCACCGAGGCCGACGCGGCGAACGAGACGACGCGCGATCCGTTCCTGGTGGTCGCGCTCGCCACCGCGGCGCCCGACCGGCCGCTGGCCGACGTCGAGGCGGCGATCCTACGCGAGGCGGAGCGGCTCCGGAACGAGCCGGTCTCCGACGCGGAGCTGCGGCGCGCGAAGAAGCAGGTCGAGGCTGGATTTCTCTACTCGAAGGATTCGATCCAAAGCCTCTCGCACCAGCTCGGCTACTACGAGACGGTCGCGTCGTGGCGTTATCTGGAGGAGTACCCCGCGAAGATTCGGGCTCTGACCGCCGCCGACGTGCAGCGCGCGGCCGCCACCTACCTCGTGGACGACGCACGCACGGTCGGCTGGTTCGACCCTCCCGGCAGCGGCACCCGCACCGGCGGCGACGCCGGCGCGGCGGGCACCGGCGGCGCGGCGGGAGGTGGCGCGTGAGCCACCTGACGCGCACGACCCGCCTGGCGCTTTCGAACGGCCTCACGCTCCTCGTCGGGGAGAACCACGCGAATCCGACGATCTCCATCCAGGGCCTCGTGAAGGCGGGCGCTCTCTACGACGGCGCCGACGCGCCGGCGCCGGGCTCGCGCTCGGGACTGGCGCGGTTCACGGCGGGGCTCCTCGACCAGGGAACCGAGACGCGGGACGAGCTGGCCATGGCCTCCGCCATCGAGGACATCGGCGCGTCGCTCCGCTTCGACGGTGGCGCGGAGACCGTCTCGATTCGCGCCACGATGCTCGCGGAGGACCTCGACGCGGTGCTCGCCGTCGCGGCCGACGCGCTCCGGCGCCCGACGTTTCCCGGCTCGCAGATCGAGAAGATCCGCGCCGAACTCCTGAACGACGTCCGCGAGGCGGAGGCGACCACGTCGAGCGTTGCGGCACGGCGAGCGAGCGAGCTGCTCTACCCCCCGGGGCATCCCTTCCACGAGCACCGCGGCGGCAGCGAGGCGTCGCTTCGCGCGATCGGGCGCGCCGATCTGGCGGCGTTTCATCGCCGCCGCTACCGACCCGATGCCGTGATCCTCGCCATGGTGGGAGACGTCACGCCCCCGCAGGCCCTGGACGCGGTGAGCCGCGCCTTCGGCGACTGGGCGGCGCCCGCCGGGCCGCTCGGCTTTGAAATTCCAGCGGCGCCGGCCCCCTCGCGTGCCGTCCGCTGCGCCGCGGCCATGCCGGGCCGGTCGCAGGCCGATGTGCTGATGGCGTTTCCGGGCGTGGCGCGGACCGCCCCCGACTACGACGCGGCCATGATGATGAACTACGTTCTGGGCGGCGCCTCCCTTTCCAGCCGCCTGATGGAGAACTTGCGGGACGCGCAGGGGTTGGTATACGGCGTGCACTCCATGCTCCACCCCGGCATCGGCGCCGGGCCCTTCCAGATCCGCGCGGGCACCAACCCGGCGAACGCGGAGCGCTGCGTGGAGTCGATCCTGGCCGAGGTGCGCCGCCTGCACGACAGCGGTCCGACCGAGGAGGAGATGGACGCGGCGAAGGGTTACTTGACCGGGGTATTCCCGGTCCGCCTGGAGGCCAATTCCGGAGTGGCGGCGCAGATTCTGTCGGTCGAACTCTACGGTCTGGGCGACGACTACCTAGAGCGATACGAGTCGCTGATCCGCGGCGTCACGCGGGAGGCGGCGGCCGAGGCCGCGCGCCGCTACCTCACCCCCGACGCCTACGTCCTCGTCGTGGCCGGAGACGTCCCGGCGGAGGTGGCCCATGCGCTCTGATTGGAAGCGACTCGCGCTTAGCAGTCTCGTCCTGGTTGTCGCCGTCGCGTTGTCGCCCCTCTCGCCCGATCGGGCCGACGCCCGGCGCCGCTTCGTCCCCAAGGATCACCGCACGCTTCAGGCGGCCATCGATGCCGCCTCGCCCGGCGACACGCTCTGGGTGTCGGCAGGCGTCTATCGGGGCCCCTTCACGCTGAAGAAGCCGCTCGTCCTCTTCGCCGACGCCGGCCCCGAGGAGACCATTCTCGAAGGCGGCGACTCCGTTCGCGTGCTCCATGTCGAGGGAGTGAACGGCGGCGCCATCATCGGCTTCGGAATCCGAGGGGGAAAGGCGGTCGCCGGAGGCGGAATCTACGCCCTGCGCGACACGTCGTTCTCCATCGACTACTGCGCCTTCACGAAGAACTGGGAATCGGCGGTCGCCTTCTGGCAGAGCAGCGTGGTGAAGGTCGCCGATTGCCGCTTCACCGAGAACGTGGGGAGCGGGCTTCAGTTGCACCAGACGACGGGATTCATCCTCCGCTGCGAGTTCTACCGCAACAAGGGAATCGGCGGCGGCGGCCTCTACCTGGAGCGGAGCGAGCTTCTGGCGCCGCTCCGGGGTTCCCGCTTCGAGGAGAACCGCGCCGAGGGGGCGCCGGGGGGCGCGGTGCTCGCCGACTCCTCCAGGGTCACGTTCGCCAATTGCACCTTCCTCGGCAATTCCTCCGCCGTGGCGGGGGGCGCCGTGGCCGCCATCAACCGCGCCTTCGTGTCGGTATCGCGCTGCGAGATGACTGAGAACCGGGCGGCACAGGCCGGCGGGCTTCACGCCGACGGATCGCAACTCCTCGTGGGGCTCTCGATCTTCAATCAGAACCGGGCGACGGCCGGCGGAGCCGCCATCGGCGTGCTGGGCCGCTTCGACGCCAATGTGAACCAGATCTTCAGCAATAACACCTTCTACAAGAACGCTACTCAAGGGGACGGGGCGACCATCTTCGCGGTGAAGACTTCCCCCGAGATCGTGAAGAACATCTTCGTCGTGGAGGGGAAGGAACAGCTCGCGCTGGCCGGCGTGGAGGCGGCGCCGCGCTACGAGTGCAACCTGATCCACGATCCCTCCGGCTTGGCTGTCGGGAGCCTGCCGTCCGCGAATACCCTGGTCGGGGACCCTCTCTTCTGCGATCCGGCCAAGGGGAATTTCGATCTCCGCGATCTGAGCCCGGCCCTTCGGGCCCTCTGCGGTCCGGTGGGGGCGCGTCCCCGAGGCTGCTCCACCTTCCAGCTGCAGCCGTCGCGCTAGTCCGGCATTCCGTTGGAACCCGCTGTCGTTTCAGCGGGTATCGGAAAGCGGGAGGCAAGCCGGATCCCACCGGATCATCGACACAAGGAGGGTCAAGATGAGTTTAGGAACGTATTTGCGACCGGGGCGCCGGTTTCTGGCGGCAGCGCTCTCGGTGACCCTGCTCGCCATGGTCGGCCCCGTCTGGGCGCACCCTGGCGAGGGCGAGGATGGCGAGGAAGGGAAGACCTTCCGCTATCGCGTGGAACGCGCCGACGCGAAGGGTGGCTACCTGGGCGTGAGAGTCCAGGACATCACCCGCTCCCTCATGAAGGCACGCGACCTTTCGACCGATGAAGGCGCCCTGGTGAACCGCGTCGAGGACGAGAGCCCGGCCGATGTGGCGGGAATGCATCGAGGCGACGTGATCGTGGAGGTCGACCGCGAGAAGGTCGCGGACTCCAACGACCTGGTGAGCGCCGTGCGGGATCTGGAGCCAGGCTCCAAGGTGGACGTCGTGGTGCTCCGCGACGGCCTCCGCAAGACCCTGAAAGTCGAAGTGGCCAAGCGGCCGCACGACACGATGATGGGAGCGCCCGGATTCCAGGGGCGGGGCGAGAGCGGAATGGACCCCGACTTCAAGATGATGGTCCCTGGTCCTCGGTTCCATCAGGAGATGGAGGAGTTGCGCCAGGAGCTCGATGCCCTGAAAGAGGAACTTAAGGAGCTGAAGCAGGAGCTTCGCGAATTGATTCGGAGCCAGTCTAGGAGCCGACCGGGGAGCCAGTCAGGGAGCTGATCGGGCAGCTAGCGCGATTTCCTGAATGGGGCGGTGGGCGGGCGCGACTTCGCCTGCCGGCCCGGCCGGGCGTGAGAAGGGCCCCCACGGGCCCTTCCGCGCTTGGTCACCCCCCTTGGGCGTGGTAAACTTTGTGGATCGGGGCTCTCCAGCCCGTTTCTTCAAATTTTCCGCTTCACAACGGCCTGCCCAGTCCGATAACCCTGGAGAAGGCAACTGCTTGCCTTCATTCCACCGCACGACAGGGACGACGTCCGGCTGAGGGACCGAATGACCATGATTGCTACCGCTTTGGCTCGTCGCATTGTTTGGGTAGTGGGGTTGGCGTTTCTCCTGGAGACGCCCGCGGCCGCGATTGCCGTGGAATCGCTTCCCGCGGCGGGGGTCGGGAATCGAGCCGAGACGACGGAAGTGGCCGCGGCCCCGTCCTCGACCGCCAAGGCCAAGCGGAAGACGCCCCGCAAGCGCCGCCGGGTCCGGCGCCGTCCGGTCCAGGCCCTCCGCCTGCCGGCCGTCACGCCGTACGGAATCCCGCGCCTCCATGTGAAGGCGGCCTACGTGGTCGAGGAGTCGACCGGCCGCGTCCTCTTCCAGAAGAACCCGGAGCGGGTCATGCCGATCGCGAGCCTCACCAAGCTCGTGACGGCCATGGTCCTCCTCGATACCGAACCAGACTGGGAGCGCACCGTGGAGGTGCTCCCCGAGGACGTGAAGCACTCCAGCCGCTCGCGGATCCGCCCACGGGAGGAGATCACCGTCCGGGACCTGATCCACGCCTCCATCATGTCGAGCGACAACGTGGCCACCAAGACGCTGGCCCGCACCTGCGGCCTCACGCACGAGGAGTTCGTCCGCCGCATGAACGCGAAGGCCGTATCGCTCGGGCTGACCGGCACCCGCTTCGTGGAGCCGACGGGATTGAGCGAGCAGAACGTCGCCACCGCGGAGGGCGTCGCGCGGCTCCTGAACGCCGCGGCCGCGAATCCGATCGTGAGCGCGATCATGCAGAAGCAGAGCTACTCGTTCGTTTCGAACCGGAAGACGCACAATCTGGTCAACACGAACCGACTCCTTCGTAGCAAGTGGCGTGTCACGGGCGGCAAGACCGGCTTCATCAGCGAAGCCGGCTACTGCCTCGTCACGAGCGTCGAGACCCCGACGGGCGCGGCCGTCACCGCGGTCGTGCTGGGGGCCCCGAGCAACGCGCTTCGTTTCGCCGAGGCGCGCCGCATCCTCGATTGGACGTTTCGCTTCGGCTTGAACCGCCCCGAGCTCGGTGCGGACGGGGAGAACGACTAGGACGTGGCGGCCCGGTGCCTGCTTCGCGCGGCCGGTCGGGCCCTTCGCGTATCCGCAGTAGCCCCCATCTCCCGAATCCTCGCGGCGGTTCTCGCCGCCCTGCTCCTCGCCCCGATCGCGGCCGCCGATGAGGCGCCCGTGGCCGGGGCGTTCGTCTTCCCGGTGGGCGACGAGCTCGACTACACGAAGGGGCGCGCCGGCGAGAGCGGCGGCTTCTACGTCTCCGACGAATATCTCGCCACGCGCGGCGGGCGGCGGAAGAAGACGCGAATTCACCGCGGTGTCGATCTCGCCAACGGGCGCAGCGGCGCCGAGGTCCGCTCCATCGCGTCGGGCGTGGTGGTCGTGGCCGACGCGAGCGCACTGATCAAGTACAAGAAGAAGCAGAAGATGAAGATCCCCACGATCGTGAAGGGGAAGCGCGTCTACGTCACCGGCTATCGCTGGCGGGCCGGCTACAAGTGGCGGACCGGCTGGGGGAATTACGTCGTCGTCCGGCACACGCTGGCGAACGGCGAGACGATTCACTCGCTCTACGGCCATCTCGCTCCCAAGTCGGTCGCGGTGAAGCGGGGCGAGGTCGTCTCGGCCGGCCAGCCGCTCGGCAAGGTCGGGCGGACCGGCCGCGCGTCGTCCGCGCACCTGCATCTGGAAGTGCGCAAGTCGCTCCCCGTGGAGACGGAGGAGGGGGAGGACGTGGACGAGGAGGACGAGCCGACCGTGGAGGAGCGGTCGTTCACGAAGATCCCGACGGTCGATCCGCTGGCGTTTCTGGAATCTCACGTCCGCCGCTTCGAGGACCTGGAGCCGGGGACCTGGCAGGCGCGCTACGCGCTGGCGGCCACCCGCGATGGGCTTCTTCCGGTGGATCGCGACCGGTTCGAGCCGAACGCCGAGATCTCCCGCGCCGATTTCTACCGCGCGTTGGTGAGCGCCTTCCGCCTCGCCACGCCGTTCACGAAGGACGAGTTCTCCTCGACGCTCGACGCGCTGGTCGATTCGGGGATCCTGGACGCCGGCGCGGCTCGGGACCACCGCGCGAGCGACACCGTCGAGCGGGACGATGCGCTGGAGCTGCTCCTTCGCTGTCTCGACCGGGGCGCGGCGCGCGGGCGGACGCTGGCCGCCATCAAGCCCGACGCGCTGGCGTCGGATTTCAACCGCCAGTTCGCCGGGAACGAGGCGGCCGAGAAGGCCATGGCGGAGGCGAAGGCGAAGTCCGACGCCGACTATCGCTCCCGGAAGAAGCAGGCCGAGGCGGAGCGCGTGCGCCTGACAAAGGCCGCGAAGGTGGCGAAGGCGAAGGGGAAGAAGGTCCGCGTGAAGGTCGCGGCGGTGAAGCCGCGTCCGGCGATTCCGGCGCTCGACTCCGGCTTCGAGGCGCTGGCCAAGTCGACGCGGAAGCTGACCCGCGCCGAATCGTGCCTCCTCTTCGCGTCGGCGCTCCGGCTCCACTCCGAGCAGGTCTCCGCGCTCCAGCGCGCCGCCGCGCGCGTCCCGACGAGCGGCTAGCGCCGCCCGCCGCACTTCCCTATCCTCGGGGGATGCCCCCGAACCCCCGCTCCGCTCCCTTCGCGACGCCCACCCACCTCGGATCCGACCGCCCGGTGCTGGTCCGCGGCGAGGGATGCCATGTCTGGGACCGCGAGGGGCGCCGGTATCTCGATGCCACCTCCGGCGCCTTCTGCGTCACGCTGGGCTACACGCGCCCCGATCTGATCGAGGCGATGACGCGCGCCGCCGAGCGACTCCCCCACGCACGCCCCTCGCGGTTCGACAGCGAGGAAGCCGAGGCGTATCGCGCGGAGCTCCTCGAGGCGGTCGGCGAGCCGTTCAGCCGCGTGCTCCTCACTTCCTCCGGAAGCGAAGCGGTCGACGCGGCGATCAAGGTGGCGATCGCCTATCAGTGCGCCTTGGGGCGCGAAAAGCGGACCGCGATCCGCTCGCTGCGCGGCCACTATCACGGCGCCACGCTCGGCGCGCTCGCCGTGACCGGGTGGGCGGAGCGGCGGGCGCCATGGGAGATGGCGCTCGGTCCGCGGCTGGAGGGGCTGCCGCTGGCCGGAGGCTCGGAGGAGGACGGCCGCGAGTCTGCCGCGTTCCTCGCGGAGACCATTCCGACGGCGGCGCTCGGTGTCGAGATGCCGCGCCCCGGCGCGCTGGCGGAGCGGCGTGCGCGCTGCGACGCGGCGGGAGTGCTCTGGATCGCCGATGAAGTGCTGACCGGGTTTGGCCGAGTCGGCTCGCTCTTCGCGTGGCGGCGCCTGGCCGAGGAGCGGGCGGAGGACGCGGGGGCCGTTCCCGACCTCGTGACGTTCGGAAAGGGCGCGGGGGCGGGATTCGCGCCGATCGCCGGCGTGCTGGTCGCAGCCCGCGTGGCGAAGGCGCTAGAGTCAGCGCCGGGACGGGGCGACGGCGCGCTGGTGGAGCACCAGCAGAGCTACGGGGGAAATCCGATCGCCGCCGCGGTAGGGCGCGCCGTGCTTCGCGCGCTCGCGACGGGTGGGGAACTCGATCGTGCGCGAGGGTTGGAGGGGGCGCTGCGCGCGGCGCTGGCGCCGTCGGCTGCCCGGATGAACTCGACGATCAACGGCCTCGGCATGCTCGCGGGGTTCGGCGTCGCGGGAGGGGCGCGTGGTGGAGCGGCCGGGATCGTCCGCGCCGCGGCGGCTCGCGGGCTCCTGCTTCACGCCGCCGGCCCGAGCCGGTTGGTGGTCGCGCCGCCGCTCGTCATGACCGCGGCCGATTGGAGCGAACTCGGCGAGACGCTGGACGCGGCGGTTCGGGGCGAGGGCTAGAACTTCAGCGCGACCATGTACCCGGTCCAGACGGCCCCGCAAAATCCGATGAGAACGGCAGCCCGCAGATTGGCGGAGACCATCACCCGCTCCAGCGTCATCGCCGCCAGCAATCCGACCGGAAACGATCCGATCACGTTGACCGCGATCGTGCCTTATGGGAACGTTGGTCCGGAGAAGCGCTGAACCGCGCCCTGCAGGCCGTATCGGGCGACGGTTCCCGCGAGGCCGAAGAAACCGATGAGGAGTACGCGCATGTCGCGAGGACGATACGGCATTTTCAGCGGCGCCGCCGCACTTCTGTGTCTGGCCGGAATTCTCCTCGGCGGCTGCGCGACGGGAAGCGCCGTCCGCACGACCGACTCCAATCCGACCTACGAGGCGCTCCGGGACGGCGGCCTCGCCATCGTCAGCGTCACGGTGAAAGAGGAAGTGGAGCAGGTGCGGCCGCCACTGAACGCGGCGCTGGAGCGAGTGCTCCGCGAGACACGCCCCGATCTCCGGGTCAAATCCGCCGATGCGACTCGCGATTCGCTGGGACTTCCGGAATATCGCCGAATTCTCTCCGCGTATCAGTTAAAGGGGAAACTCACCGACGCCGATCGCCGTGGGCGTGCCTTGCGGCTTCGTGGGAGCGCCCGCTTCGCGCTCCTTGCGCGCGTGGACAAGGACATCGTCCGCCTGCCGCCGAACCGGACCTCCTCGTCCCTCCGGTATGGCGCGGCGTCGCCGAGCTTCGGCACCCAATCGGCAAGCCGCGACGCGCGAGTCCGGGTGACGATCTACGACCTCGAGACGGGCGTGGAAGCGTGGGTCGCCGTCTACACAGGCCCGAATGAAGTTTAATCCACCCCCAAGGATGTCCACGGTGCTGCTCTACGCACTCGTGGCGCTCATCCCGGGCTGTGCCGCGGAGCGCCAGGTCGTCACGGCGGAGAGCGGCCTCACGGCCGACATGCTCCGCGCCGATGGGATCGCGCTCGTTGGCGTGACCGTGGTGGACGAGGTGGAGCAAATCCGCCCGCCGCTCGTCGAGGCAATGGAGCGCTCCTTGCTCTACTGGAGACCGGATATCGCCGTCACGAGCGCGGGGCGAGTCCGGGACCAACTCGGCGCCCCCACTTATCGCAGGATGCTCGCCGGATTTCAGCAGAGCGGCATGCTTACCGAGTCCGACCGTGCGGAGTTGTCGGCTGCGCTCCAAAACGTCGCGCGCTACCTCATTCTCGCCAGGGTCGAAAGGGACGCCATCAAGGTCAGGGGGCGAGGCACCTTCAGGTCCAGCAGCACGTCGGGGACCCACGGGTCGATCGGAGTCGGTGTCAGCAGTCGGAACACAAAGGTCCGCGTCCTCCTCTATGACACGGAGGTGGGACGCACGATTCAGAGCGCTGTCTACACGAGTTCCTCCGATTTCGTCCCGCCCGAGGGTACGCCACCCTTACCGCGCCCTTCGATGATCCCGCGCCCGGGGCAGCAGTCCGAGCCTCACTATGAACCGGCGTCCCATCTGCCCACCCTCGTCGACGCGCTGCTCGAGGCGTTTCGCGCCTTCGCCCAGGACCTGCCGGGGCCCGTGCTTCCGCCTCTCGACGCGGCCGATTCCTCGGCGACGCCGGGCTTCCGGGTCACGCCCGCCACGCCCGAGATCCTCCCGCGCTAGCTTTCCCCGGCGCGCCGGGAGCCGATCCAGGCGCTCACGCGCCCCCACAGCTCGGTCACGACGATGCCGCCCAGGATGAGCGCCGCCCCCGTCAGCTCGCGTGACGTCATCCGCTCTCCGAAGAAGAGCCCCGCGAAGATCGCCGCGAAGACCGGCTCCAGGGAGAAGATGAGGCTCGCCTTGATCGGCGACGTGCGGCCGAGGGCCCAGGTCTGGAGCGCGATGACGAGCGACGTGGCGAAGACGGCGAGATAGAGCAGCGTCGGCCACGGAACCTCCGCCCACGGCGTGCCGAACCCTCCCCGCGCGCCCACAAGGGTCCATCCCATGAGCGCGCCCATCGCGATCTGGATGACCGAGAGCGCCATCGGATCGCTCCGCTTCACGACGATGTTCGTGATGACGATCTGCACGCCGAAAGCAACCGCGCAGCCGAGCGTCCAGAGATCGCCCGGCGTCAGAGCGAAGCCGGCGTCGGCGGAGAAGGCCAAGAGCCCGGCCAGAACGAGCGAGATGCCGAGGATGTCGGCGAAGCGGGGTCGCGTCTTCCAGACCGCGAAGGCGACGAGCGGCACGATCGCGACGTAGCTCCCGGTGATGAAGGCCGAGCGGGAGGCTGAGATCGTGGCGAGGCCGATCACCTGCGTCAGGTAGCCGGCGCCGAGCCAGAGCCCCAGCCACGCGCCGTCGATCAGCCACCGGCGCTTGAGCGGCCAGATCCGCTTTCGATAGATGGCCGCGAGGATGACGCCGCCGATGGTGAATCGGAGCGCCATGAGGTCGATGGGGTGGAGGACGCGGATCGAATCGCGCAGGAGCGCGAAGGTCGTCCCCCAGATCGCGGCGACGAGGAGCAGCGCGAGGTCGGCGCGGTTCATCGGCGGGAGTTCATCGGCGGGGCATCACGAAGAGGCGTCACGGGCGAGTCGTCACCGGCTGCGCTTGGCGGGCGGCGGGCGCGGCGCGCGCACGCGGGCGGGCTTCGCGTTGAGCGCCTTGATGGCGAAGGCTAGCCCCTCGAGTTCGATGGAGAGATTCACGGTGCGGAGCGCCACGTGTGGCGGGACCTGGATACGGCGATGGGCGAAATTCAGGATGCCGCGCATCCCGGCGGCCACCAGCCGGTCGGCCACCGCCTGCGCCGAACGGGCGGGGACGGCGATGACGCCGATCTCGAGCGAGAGCCGCTCGGTCTCCGCCTGCACGTCGTCGATGTGGAGAACGGTGAGATCGCGCCACTTCTGCCCCACCCGGTCGTCGCTCACGTCGAAGACGGCGACGATGTCGAAGCCCTGGCGGCGGAATTCCTTGTAGGCGAAGAGTGCGGAGCCCATGTTTCCCGCCCCGACGAGCGCCACCCGCCAGCGGTGGTTCAGCCCCAGGATGAGGCGGATCTCCTTCCGGAGCCGCCCGACGGCGTAGCCGAGCCCGCGCTTCCCGAAATTCCCGAAGTAGGAGAGATCCTTCCGGACCTGCGCCGACGTGACGCCGCTCGCGTGAGCAAGTCCCTGCGAGGAGACCGTGCGTTGTCCCTCGCCCTCCAGATCTTCCAGGACACGGTAGTACCCCGAGAGGCGCCGGACCGTCGATGCGGGGATGCGGACGTCGTTCGTCAGGGTCCTACGCCTCCTCGCTCTCTTCCCTTTCCTCGACCCGCGCGACGTCGATGAGCTGATCGCCGGGCTCGAGGTTGATGAGGCGGACTCCCTGCGTGTTCCGCCCAATCTCGGAGATTCCCTCGACCGGGGTGCGGATGATCATCCCGCCGCGCGTGATGAGCATCACCTCGTCTTCCGGCACGACCTCCAGGGCCGCCACCACGAAGCCGTTTCGCTCGTTCGCCTGGACGGAGATGATTCCCTTCCCGCCGCGGCCGGTCACGCGGTACTCGGAGATCGGCGTCCGCTTGCCGTAGCCGTTCTCGGTGGCCACCAGGAGGCTGGCCGTCCGCTTCACGGCGATCATGCCGACCACCGCGTCGTCCGGCGCCAGCGTCACGCCGCGCACGCCGTGGGCGGTGCGGCCCATTGGGCGGACGTCGGTTTCCTTGAAGCGGATCGCCTGTCCGTCGCGCTTGGAGAGGATGATGTCCTGCGTGCCGTCGGTAATGGCGACCTCGATGAGGTGGTCTCCCTCGTCGACGCCGATCGCCACGATGCCGCCGCGGCGCGGATTCGCGTAGGCGTCGAGCGGGGTCTTCTTCACCGTCCCCCGCGCCGTCGCCATCATGAGGAAGTGGTTCGCGTCGAACTCCTTCACCGTGAGGACGGCGGCGACGCGTTCGGTCTGGCCGATGTCGACCAGGTTCACGATCGCCTTCCCCTTCGCCGCGCGGCCGACTTGCGGAATCTCATGCACCTTCACCCAGTGGACCCGCCCGCGGTCGGTGAAGACCAGCATGTAGGCGTGGGTGGAGGCGACGAAGAGGTGCTGGATGAAGTCCTCCTCGCGCGTGCCGGCACCCGTGACGCCGCGCCCTCCGCGGCGCTGGCTCCGGTAGGCGGCCAGCGGGAGGCGCTTGATGTAGCCCGCGTGCGAGAGCGTGACCACCATGTCTTCCTCGGCGATCAGGTCCTCGATGTCGAATTCGCCGGAGGCGGCCTCGATACGGGTGCGCCGCTCGTCGCCATACTTCTCGCGCACGACGGCCAGCTCGTCCTTGATGATTCCGAGGACCTTGGCCGGGCTGGCGAGGATGGCGCGGAGTTGCTCGATCAGCTGGATGATCTCGAGGTACTCGTCCTCGATCTTCTGGCGCTCGAGGCCGGTGAGGCGCGCGAGGCGCATGTCGAGGATGGCGTTCGCCTGGATCTCGGAGAGGCCGAAGCGCGCCATGAGCCCTTCGCGGGCACGCTCCGTGTTGGCCGACGCCTTGATGAGGGCGACGATCTCGTCGATGTTGTCGAGGGCGATCTTGAAGCCCTCGAGGATGTGTGCGCGCTTCTCCGCCTCGGACAGGTCGTACTGGGTGCGCCGGACGACCACTTCCTGGCGGTGCGTCACGTAGTGCTCGATCATCTGCTTCAGCGTCAGCGTGAACGGACGGTTCCCGACAAGCGCCAGCATGTTCGCGCCGAAGGTGGTCTGCATCTGCGTGTGTTTGTAGAGCTGATTCATCACGACCTGGGGCTGCGCGTCGCGCTTCATCTCGATCACGATTCGCATCCCGTCGCGGTCCGACTCGTCGCGGAGGTCGGAGATGCCGTCGATCGTCCCTTCCTTCACCAGGTCGGCGATCTTCTCGAGGAGCGCCGCCTTGCTGACCATGTAGGGGATCTCGGTGACGATGATCGCCTGGCGGTCCTTCCTCACTTCCTCGATCGCCGCCGCCGCGCGGACCGTGATGTGGCCGCGGCCGGTGGTGTAGCAATCGTGGATCCCCTGGCGCCCGTAGATGATGCCGGCGGTCGGGAAGTCGGGACCCTGGACGAATTGCAGGAGGTCCTCGACCGCGCACTCGGGGT
>JBBTHR010000123.1:0-7751 GCA_038060295.1 Candidatus Eiseniibacteriota bacterium | reverse complement strand
GCGCCCGGTCGAGCTTGGTGCCGAAGGTGAGATCCGTCGCGGTCACGACGACCGGAACGAAATTCTTCGACGAGTTGACGGCCACCTGGGTGGCCGTGGCCTTCAGGCCGGCATACCCCGCGAGGGCAGCCAGAAGGCCCAGCACCAGGGCCAACGTGAGCGTAGTCTTCGATCGAGACATGTGTCGGACTCCTCCTCTCCGTCAGCCTTCGAACCGCATCACCGTCTGGCCCGACATCGGGATCGTGTTCCCGTAGTTGCCGTTGACCAGCGCGAAGACGCCCGGGGTAATGAACGAGAATGTCGCGGTCACGGTGACGGTGACCATCTTGTCGGCGCCGGGTCCCGTGATCTGCACCGAGGAGGCTGTCACGCCGCTCGATGCCAGGACTGCATTGACTTTCTCCGTAACGAGATCCGCGTCGGGCGAGGTGACGACGGCGATCCGCGCTCCCTCCCGAGCCGCCTGATCGAGGACGCTCTTCGTATGAAACGCCCGACCGAAATCGAGCATTCCCATCGTCAGCACGAGCAGGAGCGGCAGGACGAACGCCGACTCGATGAGCGCGACGCCCGACTCCGGATTTCTACGGCATTTTGTTCCGTCTCCCGGGATATCGGCCGGGGCCGGAGCGTTCCATAGTTTCATCGGATACCTCCCAGAGGGGGGCCCCAAGCGACCCATGCGGTGGCGAGCGCGATCGCCACGCCGAACGGAAGCTTCAAACCGGACGTCCCTGGGCGCGCCAGGGGAGTGCCGGAGACCTTGAGGGCCATCCAGCGCGCCAGTCCGAACGAGCGGCTGAGTACGGTGCCGAGGCGCCGTTTCACGAAAGCGAAGACGAGGCCGAGTACGCCCCCCACCACGAGGGAGAGGAGGCCCGCCAGAAGCGCGGAGGGCCATCCGAGGAACGCACCGACCGCCATCAGGAGCTTCACGTCTCCGGCTCCGGTCGCCCGAAGGAGGTAGCCCGGCAGGAGCAGGGCCCCCGCCGCGAGCGCGCCGAGCACGGAAAAGAGAAGGCCCTGTCCGGCCTGGGTCGCGCCATGGAGGCATAGCGCGAGTCCCAGGGCCGGAAGGGTCACTGCATTCGGGATTCTGCGTTCACGCAGGTCCCAGTAGGTCGCCGCGCCGCACACCAGGACCGCGCCGCCGGTCATCCAGTGAGAGGGTTGCACGGGACCTTGGCTCCAATTCCTTACGGCGTGACGGAGGTAAGCGCGTCGACGGCCGACTGGTAGGCGCCTTCGACAGCGGTGCTCAGGCCGAGCGGATCCGCAATGATGACGGCCAGCGCGATGGCAGCCACGAACGCCGCCAGAAGGCCGTACTCAATGAGATCCTCACCACGCTCGTCCTTAATGAAGCTCTTCAGATTCAACATGGGGTCATCCTCCGCTTGAGGTGTTCACCTTTGCCTGTCCCTCGGTCCGATCTCAATTCGGTCCCTACCGAGCCAGGCTGCTCTCTGATGCGTCCTCGGCTTCTCCTCCCCGCCGCGGGAAGCAGCGCCTATGGCGCACGCATATCATTCGTTTGGCAAGTTCCGGGCCGCGGAAAACGATGCGTGGTGGTGGGGTGCTAAGGGGCGTGGACCGATGGAGTTGGTCTGGACGGGCCTGGGGCCGGCCCACCGCGACTTGCAATTCGCCAGGCGGGTTTGGGTGAGATCGCCCAAACTCTCGTCGGAATTGCCCCCAGTCCTCTAACCCGGTAGGATCAGGGCGCTTCGATGCAGCCAACCAACCCCTCACGCCTGGAGTTTCGATGAGCCGCGATGCCGCGTTTCAGTACCTCGACGCCAACCAGACCCGTTTCGTGGACGAATTGATGCAGTTCCTGCGCATTCCGAGCATCAGCGCGCACCCGGAGCGGGATGCCGACGTGCTGGCCGCGATGGAATTCGACAAGCGGAAGCTCGAATCGCTCGGCTTCAAGACGGAGGTCTGGCCGACGCGCTCCCACCAGGGGCTCTACGCGGAGCGGATCGAGGATCCCGCCCTCCCGACGGTCCTCATCTATGGGCACGTGGACGTCCAGCCGGTCGATCCGCTCGATCTCTGGACCACCCCCCCCTTCGAGCCGCAGATCCGGAACGGCGCCATCTGGGCGCGCGGGGCCGACGACAACAAGGGACAGCACTACGCCCAGATCGCCGGGGTCGAATCGGTGCTCAAGAGCGCCGGCCGGCTTCCGGTGAACGTGAAATTCATCATCGAATCGGACGAGGAGTTCGACGGAGAGGCGATTACGCTCGAATTCCCGAAGCACATGGACGAATTGCGTTGCGACGTCTTCGTGGTCGCTGATTGTGCGAGCCCCGGCCTCGATCACCCTGCAATTTGCACGACCCTTCGCGGCATCGTCACGACCGACATCACCATCACCGGCGCCGACGGCGACCTCCATTCGGGCGAATGGGGCGGGATGACGTACGAGCCGATCGATGTCCTCCGGTGGGTGCTCCAGAACCTGAAGGACTTCAAGACGGGGAAAGTCCTCGTGCCCGGTTTTTACGACGACGTGATCGTCCCGGGTGCGGAAGAGCGCCGCGCGCTGGCCGCCGGCCCGTGGAAGGACGAGGAGAAAGCGCGGGAGATCGGCGTCGCCCGGCTCTTCTCGGAAGAGGGCTTCACCGTTCGCGAAGCCGGAACCGTCCGCCCGACGCTCCAGGTGAACGGAATCCTTGGCGGCTACACCGGCGGCGGCTTCAAGACCGTCATCGGGAACAAGGCCATGGCGAAGGTGAGCATGCGCCTGGTCCACAACCAGAGCGGCGAGAAGATCCACGGCGCGTTCGTGAAGTACGTGACGGAGTTGGTCGGGGACAAGGGGAAGGTGGCCTTCGGACGCTACGGGGACGGGCGCCCGTTCCGCGCCGACATGAACGATCCCTACGTCCAGGCGGGGCTCAGGGCGATGGAGGTCGGCTACGGCAAGAAGGCGGTCGTCTACAACATGGGAGGCTCCATTCCAATCGTGGCGCCCCTGGTGGAAGCGACGAAGGCCCGCTGCGTCATGATGGGCTTCGGGCTACCGGGCGACAATCTCCACGCACCCAACGAGCACTTCCAGCTGGCGGCGTTCCGGAACGGGGCCCGGGCGGCGGCGGCCTATCTCTACGAGGTGGCGGCGCGGATCGGGGCCCCCGCGGGGGCCTAGAGGAGGGACGAAAAAATCGCGCCGCTAAGTCGTTCCGGTAGCGCTCGTCCCAGGTCTGGGGTATCGTTCGATCAATAGGCGCATCCGAACTAATGGATTTCGATGCGCCTCGGCCAGGGAAGGCCGAAACGCTCTGCCCGATTCATGGGCCAAGTCATGGGCCACGTCAAGGATGACGGGGCGCGTACGGCGGCACGCCACGGAGTTTGCGGTTCTCACCGGCACCCGACTCCAACGAGCCGAAGCGGCGCGCCCCTCACCTCCTCCGGGCCGGCTTCCGCTCCTACCGGGCCGTGATCTTCAAATCCGCGAAGTCCGCCACCGTATCGTCTTCGGTCCAGAGCCCTACCGTCCCGCGAACGAATCGTTCGTCCCGAAGCTCCATTTTCTCCACACCGTCGTAGAGCACTACGATGCTCGTTCGTTCGCGGCGAACCCCGAGGGTGTGCCATTCGCCGGCCGCCGGGGCATCCAGCGGCTGCATCTTGATGTCGCGCCGCTTGCCGGCCAGAAGATAGTGCGCGACCAGCTCGTTGTCGGCCCCGCTCAGCCGGATGAGATAGCCGTTCTTCCCCTTCTTGTCGATCTGGAAGAGGATCCCGACCGAGGGATCGATCTCTCCCGAGAGGATCCGGAATCGCACCGAGGCTTCCCCCGTTTCGAGTATCGGACGGACGAGCCGGATCCAGTTCGATGCTCTCCCCTCGTCGCTCGCGGCTTGCCGCAACAGACGGGGGGACTGCCACGCGGAATCGGCGGCTCCGGACGGCGCTACGGCCGATGAATCCTCCACCACGACCCAGGTCCCCCCCATCACGATCGTCCCCGAGGGCGCCATGCCGAGCGTATCGGCCCGGAAATCGTGGACCCAGGTGCGCGCGCGAGGCGCTCGCTTCCCCGCCCACGAGGGGGCGGCCACGAGGAGGCACGCGGCGGTGACAGAGAGTGCGGCGACGAAACGACGGGTCATGTGTACTCCTTGAGTGTTTGGTAGAGGCGGACCATCGCCTCGGTATCGCGCCGGCAATAGCGGAGGAGCCCTTCCCGGAGCCGATCGCGCACCTCGCGCGGCTGCGCCGGGTCGGTCATGTCGATGAACGCGAGCGCGGCCTGGCTCCCTTCCCGGATCTCCAAACCTTCGTAGGAGAGCTCGGGGACGACCACGGGAAGGACCTGCTTGATCGAGAACGATCCCTGGAAGCCGGGATGGTAGTAATGGGTATGGATCACCTTGTGGAGGTCGAGGATCCTCCGATCGAGCAGCCGGAGTAGACGTTCGCGCTCGGCGGGGATCGCCTCCGCCAGCTCCTTGATCATCCGCTCCTCGAAATCGGAATAGACGACGATCGTCCCCTCCTCCCCCAGCGCCTCGAGCAGCGCCTGCACGAGCGGCCCCCGCGGGTCGGTCCGCTCGACGTGCAGGTACTCGAAGTGTCGCAGCGTTCCGTCCCGTTCCAGCACGTGATTCGACCACTGGAAGGGAGTCTGCTGGAACGGCCGGGTGCCGGGGACCAGCGGAAGCGCGGGGTTGCACGTCTCGAAGTCGAGGAAATGAATCGGGAAGCAAGCGACGGCCAGTGCCTCGCTCAATTCGGGGCTCACGTAGTGCGCCTGCTCGAGCACGCAGGCGCGGACGCGCCGCTGGAGGCCTGAGAGTCCGCCAAAGTCCTCCGGAATGTTCCGGATGTCATCGATCCCCGCCTCACCCAGCTCGCGGCGGAGCCGGGCGCTCAGCCGCGGGAGCGCGTCGATCGGATGATCGGTGCGCTGCTCCGTGTGGCAGCTCCCGTGGAAGGGACAGCGATAGGGCGCCTCGCACTGCGAGCCTACCGGCACCTCGGGCGGCTCCATGGCCCAGAGCGGCTCCCGCATGGCGGCGATGTCATCGAGCAGCTCCGGTCGCGCGCGCCGCGACTCCGCCGTCAAATCCTGAAAGCGGAAGAGCTCCTCGAGGTCGTACGGCCCGCCGGGCCAAACATACTGCTTGTTGACATGGAGGATTCCCGCCCGCGACACGGTGACGCCCGCCCCCTCGGCGACGAAGAGCTGCACGGCGAGATCGGGGAGATGTTCGTCCTTCACGCCGCCGCTCGACTTCACCTCGACGAGGTCCCAGGCGCCCTGGGCGTTACGGACCAGAACGTCCACGCGAACGCGGACGTCGTCGTGGATCAGCGCGGCCTCGTAGATGGCCGGGACGCGAGAGTTCTTCATGGCGGCCCTGGTGGCGGCGGCCGCCTCGTCGAACTTGAACGGGTCCTCCACCATCGCCACGCCGCCGGGGTAACGTCCGCGCGCCACGCGCCCGACTTCTCTCCCCGACTCCATGAGGGCCTGCCGCGCCGCATCCACCTTGTCCCGACTATTGTAGTGATAGCACTCGAAATAGAGACGCTTGTGGCACTGGAGGCCGGCGGCGACTCGAGACTTGGAGAGCGGCTTGATGGTGGAGCGGGCGCGCGGAGCGGCGTCCCAGAGCGGAAGCTGATTCACCCCTCGACGATAGCACAGGCGGGGCCCGCTGGTCCGATGGGAGACGTTTCCCGCGGAGGGGGCTCCCGTGGTAGGGTCGGAACCCATGATTCCCCCGGCCGATCCGATGGTTCTCTTCGAAGAGTGGTTCGAGGCCGCCCACCACGTCGGGCTTCCCGAGCCCTCCGCCGCCGCGCTCGCGACGGTGGATCCCGAAGGGAGGCCTTCGATTCGGACCGTCCTCGTCCGCGGCATCGACGAACGTGGCTTCGCCTTCTTCACGAACCTCGAAAGCCGGAAGGGGCGGGAGCTCCTGGCCCGACCGGACGGCGCTCCGGCCTGCCTTAACTTCTACTGGCCCCCGGTGGCGAGGCAGGTGCGGATCGAGGGACTGGCGACGCCGGTGTCGGTGGCCGAGGCCGACGCCTACTGGGCCTCCCGACCGCGCGGACACCAGGTCGCTGCCTACGCCTCGCCGCAGAGCCAGGTCATGACGGGCGGCCGCAAGGAACTCGAAGTCCGCTTCGCCGAGTGGGACAAGAAGCTCCCCCGCGCCAACATCCCGAGGCCCGATTTCTGGTCCGGCTTCCGCCTCGTCCCTGAGACGATCGAGTTCTGGCAGGGGCGGGAGAATCGCCTCCACGAGCGGATCCTCTATCGGCGGGAGGATGGTCGCTGGGTCTCCGCGATCGTGGCCCCCTGATGTTTCTCACGCGACGCGCGGCCGCGGTCCTTTCGCCCCCGAACGAAGAAGGCCCCGGAGCACGATCGCTCCGGGGCCTCGACGTGAACGGCGACTAGCGAGCGACCGCGCGCGGCCCCTGCCGCTCCTCGCTGTCCACGCGGCCGACCTGGCGCCAGAAGGCCGCCGGGTTCGTCTGGCGCAGACGGGCCGTCTCGGTGATGCTGTGGAAGGAGAACGCCACGCCGCATCCCGTCGTGAGCCCGGCCATGAGCTCGCCCTTCGGAACGCCCGGCGCGAAGACCCACGCGAGAACGACAGCCGCGGCGACCACGCAGTTGGCCAGCGACGCCGCCGTCCAATCGCTCGCCACGTTGAAGCCCGGAACGACTTCGAGGTGGCTGAGCCGCGTGAACCACTGCGGCCCTTCCTTGCCCCCTTCGAAGAATTCCTTAACGTATCCGGCGATGAGGCGCACCTGCTGCCGTCCGTGAATCATCGCGTAGAAGCCGAACGCCACCGCGAAGACCACCGGAAGCATGAGGCTCGCGCTCTTCGCGGCCACGCCCCACGAAAGCAGGACGGCGGCGGTCAGGCCCGACGCCACCCAGCAGATCATCGCGTTTCGCTCGGCGTCGCTGCCGCGGCTCATGAGCGCGCGGTACTCGAGCTGATCCCAGTCGCTATAGGCAGCCATGCAAGAACCTCCTTGTGAGTGATCGTCAGGGCGGTGCCGCCCCCGCGGCTCCGTCTCCATCTATCGGCAGGTGGACCCCGTTGGTTGAGAGGGTGTGACAACACCCGGTCTCGCTGCGGCGGCCGAGTCACGATTCTCCGCCCGAAGCGGCCATCGGCCTGTTCGTCCAATTCGAGTGCCTATGGCCAGTTATGAGCAATTGCGACATGTGGCACGACCGATGCATTCCACTTCCCACAGATCACTTCTCCCGGGGTGACCCCGGGCGCCAAAGAGGAGGGACGAACATGAACGGAACGCTACGATATCAGCGGATGTGGTTCGCGGGCCTGCTAGGCGCCGCGGTGCTCGCGGGGTCGCCTCTCGCCGCCCAGGCCGACGATGGCAAGTGGTGGAATCCTCAGAGACAGGGCCCCGCTCGTGAGGGCCGCGTCGAACGCGACCACCGGGCCGTCCGTGGAAACGATCGAGGCGCCCAGCGCGCCTGGCGCCAAGATCGCCCGCGCTTCCAGCGCCAGTCCGTGGTGCTTCGCGACGGCCGGCGCGGTCCGCGCTACAGCGCGAACCGCATCTGGACGCGTCCGTACTACATCGAGGATCGGCGCCTCTGCGTGATCCGCCCGGTCCGCTACTTCGTGACGGCGGGCGTCGCCATCGGAGGCGTGCGAATCCGTGCCCGGATCCATGACCAGGACCGCTACTACTACGGCTGCAATTTCTGCGACGCCCGCTTCGGC
>JBBTHR010000122.1:0-20353 GCA_038060295.1 Candidatus Eiseniibacteriota bacterium | reverse complement strand
TGTGACCCCTTGCGTGTAAGGCAAGTGCTCTACCAGCTGAGCTATTCGCCCCCCTATTTGGCTAGGATAGCCCAAGGAATGACAACAAGATAGCCCAATAGCAGCAGAATCGGGGCCAGGGTGATCGAGCCGCGCGCCAGGGCCACGTAGCCTGCCACAATGACAAGCGCGGCGATCGCGAAGAGGATGTAGTTCTTCCGCCCGAAGGGGAGTTCCGCCCCCGGAGGAGCCGACGGCTTGGGACCTGTCGGACGCCGCCCCCGGCGCCGAGCGTCAGCCGCGCTGGACATTTTAGGTAACCTCCATGTTAACAATGGGTAACGGGTCAGGACGAGAATATCCGTCCGGGTCGATTTCCACGTTCTCGAACCCCCATGTCATCAAACCGATCCGCAATTCCTGAAGGGCTGCGACCAGCCGGGAAATTTCCCCCTGCTCGGTTTCCACGCGCGCGTGCTGGCCAAAGTGACGGACCCGCACCACCCGGAGCCCGAAGCGGTCCCGAAGCCAGGCCTCCGCACCTTCCACCTGTCGCAATTTCTCGACGGTCACCTCCATGCCGTGTGGGATCCGGGAAGCGAGACATGCCGACTGGGGCTTGTCCCAAACGCGAAGTCCCACCTGTCGGGCCAGGACACGAACCTCGAGCTTCGAGAGCCCCGATTCCACGAGCGGGGCGCTGATCTCCAGTTCCCGGGCAGCTCCCATCCCCGGCCGGTCGTCACCGAGATCGTCGGTGACCGCCCCGTAGGCGATGGCCCGCCACCCCTCGGCGCCGGCCAGGGCGACGAGGTGCTCGAAGAGCTCCGTCTTGCAGTGGTAGCAGCGATCGGAAGCGTTTCGCCGATAGGCCTCGCGCTCCATCTCGTTCGTCTCGACCACGCGGACCGGCATGCCGCGCTCCGCCGCCAACGCCAGCGCCCCCTCCAGTTCGGCGGCGGGAAGCGACGGGCTTCGGGCGATGACCCCGAGCGCACCGGCCCCCAGGACGCGGTGCGCCTCGGCCAGGAGGTAGGCCGAGTCGACACCCCCCGAGTAGGCCACCAAGGTCCGCCCGAGGCCGCTCAGGACCGCCTCCAGGCTGGCCCGCTTCGCCGCCAGGACCTTCTCCGAACCGGCCGCGGGAAAGAGGATCGCCTGGCCGCTCATCGGAGGCTGTCCCGGCGGCCGTTCGCCGCCTGCAAGGTCGGCACGGTCGGCCCGAGGCCGGGGCCGATCGGCTGGAGCGTGGAGTCGCGCCGCGCCTGCGCGCGCACCGAGGCGATGGCCCGCAGGTGGTCCTCCCACTCCTTCGAGAAGATGTGCGTCCCGTCGCCCCGCGCGACGAAATAGAACTCGGTCGTGTCGGGGAGCGGGAAGAGAACGGCGTGGAACGCGCCGCGTCCGGGATTGCAGATCGGTCCGGGCGGGAGCCCCTTGTTTCGGTAGGTGTTATAGGGAGACTTCACGTCCAGATCCCGGTAGTAAACGCGATTTCGCCAGACGCCGAGCGCGTAGACCACGGTCGGATCCGACTGGAGCATCATGCCCTCGCGCAGCCGATTGTAGAACACGGCGGCGATTCGCGGGCGTTCGGAGGGGATCTGCGCCTCCGCCTCCACGATCGACGCCAGCGTCACGAGCTGGTGGAGCGTGAGGCCGAGACGGGCGTCCGGCTTCGCCATCTCCTCGCCGAACGTGCGGAGCCCCCGGTCCACCATGACGCGCGCGATCTCCTCGGACGAGAGGAGCGGATAGAACGGGTAGGTTTCCGGAAAGAGGTACCCCTCCAGCCGGTCGGCCGGCACGCCCAGGGAGCGGACGAAGGCCGAGTCGCCGGCCAGCGCCAGGAAGCGCATCGTATCGATCTTCACCCGTTCGTTCAGGAACTGCGCGATCTGATCGGTTCGCCATCCCTCGGGGACGGTCATCATGTCCTGCGACGCCATGCCGCGAGCCAGCTGTCGGAGAATCCGGTAGATGCTTGAGCCGATCGGGATGGTGAAGCGCCCGGCCTTCAGCCCGCGGTCGTAGCCGAGCACGCGCGCGGCGAGCATGAAGAGCTGCGGATTCCCCACGAGCCCGTTCGCGTGGAGGATCCCCGCGATCTGCTCGAGCGCCGCCCCCTTGGGAATCAGCACCTCCCGCGTCTCGATGGTCTGGGAGACCTGCGACGGGAAGAAGAGGAGCCCGCTCAGGAGCACCCCTCCGACCAGCATGCCGAGGAGGAGCGTGCGGCGGACGCGCTGGTCCCGCTTCACGCGTCCCCACCTGCCGTCTCGGGACCCGGCGAGCGCTTCCCCGCCGCGCGGCCGTCGAGCCAGCGCTGGAGCACGATGGCCGCCGCGCGGGAATGCTCGCGTTCCGCCGCTCCGCGGGCGCCACGCCTCGGCCCGGACGGCAATTCGCGCGCCTCGCGACTGCTCAGGCTCTCGTCCTCCAGGTGGACCGGTAGGCCGGTCGCAGCCCGGAGCGCCTTCGCGAAGCGGAGCACACGATGCGATTCGGGACGATGCTCCTCGCCCTCCAGGCCGACCGGCATCCCGACGACGATGGCGTCCGCCTCCTCCTCGCGCGCCACGGCCGCGACAGCCCCGGGCGCTTCCCGGATCCGCTCCACGGTGAAACTCCGGAGCGGGCGGGCCAGGAAACCCGTCTCATCGCTCACGGCAAGGCCGATCTGCCGAGGTCCGAAATCCACGCCTAGGACTCGCACGCCAGCGCTTCCAGCACCGCCGCGAACTCGGGCGGGACGGGATGGGTGAACTCCATCTTCTCGCCGGTCGCCGGGTGAGTGAAACCGATCGTCTCGGCGTGGAGCGCCTGGTGCTCCAGCTCGGCAAGGAGGAGCGCGGCTTCCGAGCGACGCGACGGGGTCAGCCGCATGAGAGGCCCGCGACGGCCGCCGTAGTCGGGGTCGCCGAAGACGGGATGCCCCTGATGCGCCAGGTGGACGCGGATCTGATGCGTCCGCCCGGTTTCGAGCGTGAGGAGCAGCTCGGTCAGGAAGGCGTAGCGTCGGACCACCTTGTAGCGGGTCGCGGCGAAGCGCCCACCGCGCTGAAGGACCGCGACTTTCTTTCGGTCTTTCGGACTTCGCCCCAGCGCCGCCTCGATCCGGCCCTCCTCATCGCGGGGGGAACCCCAGACGAGCGCGCGGTAGACGCGGCGCACCTTCCGGGCCTCCAACTCCGCCGCCAGGATGCGATGGGCTTCCTCGGTTCGGGCAATCAGGAGCAGGCCCGACGTCCCCTTGTCGAGGCGGTGGACGATGCCGGCTCGCTCGTTGCCGTTCTCGTTCGAGAGGACGCGGTAACGATGGAGAAGGGCGTGCACCAGGGTGCCGGTGTGGTGCCCCACGGCGGGATGGACCACCATCCCGGCGGGCTTCGCGACCACGGCCAGGTGCTCGTCCTCGTAGACGACGTCGAGCGGAATCGCCTCGGGCTCGAGCGTCGAGGGCACGTGGCGGGGCCGCACCACTTCCACGCGGTCCCCCTCGCGCACGCGCCGGCTGGCGCGCGTGGGCGCGTCGTTCAGGCGGACGTGGCCCTGGTCGATCAGGTTCTGCACGGCCGACCGGGAAAGGGAGTGCTCCGCTTCGGCCAGAAAGCGATCGAGCCGCTCACCCGCCCGCGAGGCCGGCACGAGATGGATCTTCGGCGTCAGGGGCGGGATGGCCCGCTCGGGAGAGGAACCAGGCAAGGAGGATCACTCCGACGGTGACGGCGCTGTCGGCCACGTTGAAGACCGGCCATCGCGCCGAGCCGAGGCCGACATCGATGAAGTCGACGACCCAGCCGAGGCGGATCCGGTCCACGAGATTCCCGATCGCGCCGCCGAGAATACACCCTAGCAAGATTCGCGGCGGCATCCCGCGGTACGCCTCGCGCGTGAAGAGGTAGAGCACGACGGCGATCGCGAGGATCGAGACGATGATGAACGGAAGCCGGCTTCCCGGAAAGAGGCCGAAGGCGGCGCCCGTGTTGTGGACCAGCGTGAGGCGCACGACGTCCCCCAGCACGGGGACCGGCTCGCTCAGGAAGAGCCACGACGAGGCCGCGGCCTTCGTCACTTGATCGAGCACCACGACGATGGCGGCGCAGAGGGCGAAGAGGAGACGGGACCGCTTCATCCGCGAGCCGTGTGGGTCTCCTTCTCCTGCTTCTCCTGGCACGCGACGCAGAGCGTCACTTGCGGAATGGCGTCGAGGCGCGCCTTGACGATCTCCTTGCCGCAGCCCGCGCAGACGCCGTACTCGTTCCGGTAGAGCCGCCGGAGCGCCTGGTCGACTTCGTACAGCAGCCTTCCCTCCGAGGAGGCGAAGAGAAACGCCTTCTCGCGCTCCATCGCGTCGGTGCCCATGTCGGCCATGTGGAACGAGTAGGCCGACAGATCACCCGCGGAATCGCGCTGCGTCCGGTTCAGCGTCTTCTCGAGATATCCGAGCTGGCCGAGGAGCTTCTTCCGCTCCTCGAGGAGCCGTTCCTCGAAATGCTTGAGGTTCTTTTTGGTCAGCGGCAACTCATCCTCCTTGCTTGGCCCGCACGATGCCGACGCGGGCGCGTTCCCCGTCGAAACTCCACTCCTCGACCGCCGCCCCGGATCCGGTGGGCACGTCCGTCCCCACCTCCTCGGCGAGCACCTCGTCCCGTAGGAAACCCTCGTGCCTCGCGCACGCTTCCCGGAGCGCGGGCGAGAGTTCCCAGCCGAGCCGGATGCGATCGGTCACGTCGAACTCGGCACTCTTTCGGAGCGCCTGGATGCGGTGCGCCAGCTCGCGCACCAGCCCCTCGGCCTTCAACTCCTCGTCGATCGTCGTGTCGACCGCCACCACGAGCGAGCCGTCGGCCTGCGCCGCCCAGGGAGCCTTGGAGCCGCCCTGGATCAGCACGTCCTCGGCGACGAGCGTGAACGAGGCACCGCCCGCCTCGACTGTCCAGCCGTCGCGCGCCAGCGCCGCCTGGATCTCGGCGACCGGCGCCGCCTGGATCCGGGACGCCAGTTCCTTCATGGCCGCGCCTGCCTTCTTCCCCAGCACCGGGAAGTTGGCCTTCGCCGCGAGGGAGATCATCGCGTCTCGCGGCACGTCCGTCACCAGTTCCTTCACGTTCAGCTCGTCGAGGACCAGGCCGGCCAGCGACGCCAGCGCCTCGGCGTCGCGCGCGCCCAGGCCAGCCACGGCGATCCGCCGGAGCGGCTGGCGGACCCGGAGCGACGACGCGTTCCGCGCCGCCCGCGCCTGGTTCACCACGCGGAGCACGATCTCCATCCCCCGCTCCAGCGCCTCGTCCACGCGGGTGGAGTCCGACGCCGGATAGTCGCACCAGTGGACGCTGGCCGGAGCGTCCGGCCGCGCCGCTCGCACGAGATTCTGGTGGAGTTCTTCCGCCAGGAACGGCGTGTAGGGCGCCAGGAGGCGCGTCGTCGTTTCCAGGCACTCCAGCAGCGTGTCGTAGGCTGCGCGCTTGTCGGCCGCGTCGGTTTCCTTCCAGAAGCGCCGGCGGGAGCGCCGCACGTACCAGTTGGAGAGTTCCTCTATGACGAACTCCTGGATGGCGCGGGCTCCGCGCGTGAGGTCGTATCCCTCCAGCACCACCCGGCACGTTCCGACCAGGGTGTGGAGCCGCGAGAGGATCCAACGGTCGAGGAGCGTCGGCTTCGCCTTGGCCCCCCCGCCCGGCTCGTAGGCGTCGATGTTCGCGTAGAGCACGAAGAACTGGGCGACGTTCCGGAGCGTGCCGATCAGTTTCTTCGTCACCTCGGTGACCCCGTCGAGGTCGAATCGCGTCGCGGTCCACGGCGGGCTCGTCGCGACGAGGTAGAAGCGAAGGGCGTCAGCACCGCGCTGGTCGAGGATCGCGATCGGATCGACCGTGTTCCCGCGCGACTTGCTCATCTTCTTCCCTTCCTTGTCGAGGATCAGCTCGTTCGGAAGGACGTGACGGTAGGGGGCTTCCCCCTTCACGAAGACGCCAATCGCCATGAGCGTGTAGAACCAGCCGCGCGTTTGATCCATCCCCTCCGAGATGTAGTCGGCGGGATAGAGGCGATCGAAGTCGTCCTTGTGCTCGAAGGGATAGTGCCACTGCGCGAACGGCATCGCTCCCGAGTCGAACCAGACGTCGATGACTTCGGGCACGCGCCGCTGCGTGCCGCCGCACGCGGCGCAGGAGAAGGTCACGCTGTCGACGTGCGGACGGTGGAGGTCGAGCGGCTCGGTGAGGCCCGCCCCCTCCCGCAGTTCCGCGATGCTGCCAATGCACCGGACGGCGCCGCACCCCTCGCAACGCCAGAGGTTGAGCGGCGTCCCCCAGTAGCGGTTACGCGAGAGCGCCCAGTCGACGTTGTTCTCGAGCCAGTTGCCGAAGCGGTTGGCACCGATTTCCGGCGGATGCCAGGCGACCTTCCGATTGGCCTCGATGAGTTGATCGCGGTAGCGGGTCGTGGCGAGGTACCACGTCTTCCACGCGTAGTAGAGGAGCGGCGAATCGCACCGCCAGCAGAACGGGTAGGCGTGCGTCGTGTTCTCCTCGCGGTAGAGGAGGCCGCGACGGCGAAGATCGCGACGGATGTCGGATTCGGCGTCCTTCACGAACTGTCCCGCCCACGGGGCCACGTCGGCCGTGAAGCGGCCCTGGGGGTCGACCGTATGGTGCATCGGGAGGTCGAGGCGCTGCCCCAGCTGGTAGTCGTCCTCGCCGTACATGACGGCGGTGTGGACGACGCCCGTGCCGTCTTCGGTCGTGACGAAGCCGGCGGCGGCCACGTAGTAGGCGTCCTTCCCCGTGAGCTTCCTAAGATCGACGGAATCGAAGAGCGGCTTGTAGCGGCGCCCGACCAGCTCGACGCCGCGAAGCTCCTTCTCGATTTCGTACTCCCCGGCCAGCTGCGACAGGCGGGCCTGCGCCAGGTAGTAGCGCTCCTCCTGCCCGTCGACCTTCTGGCGGACGCGCACGTAGGGGAGCTTGGCGCCGACCGCGAGCGCCACGTTTCCGGGGAGCGTCCAGGGCGTGGTGGTCCAGGCGAGGATGAAGGCGCCCGGCTCGTCCTCCAGCGCGAACTTCACCGTCACCGACGGCTCGGTCACGTCCTCGTAGCCCTGGCTGACCTCGTGGCTCGAGAGCGGCGTGCCGCAACGCGGGCAGTAGGGGACGATCTTGAGCCCCTCGTAGAGGAATCCGCGATCGTGATACTGGCGAAGGATCCACCAGACGCTCTCGATGTACTCGTTGGCGAAGGTGAAGTAGGGAGCGTCCATGTCCAGCCAGTAGCCGATTCGCTCCGTGAGGCGGCGCCAGTCGCTCTCGTAGCGCAGCACGCTCTTCTTGCAGAGCGCGTTGAACTCGGCGATCCCGAACTTCTCGATCTGGTCCTTGCCGCTGATTCCCAGCTCCCGCTCCACCGCGATCTCCACCGGGAGCCCGTGCGTGTCCCAGCCCCCCTTCCGCGCGACGTAGAAGCCGCTCATCTGCTTGTAGCGGCAGACGACGTCCTTCAGCGTGCGGGAGAGAACGTGGTGGACGCCGGGAAGCCCGTTCGCGGTCGGCGGCCCCTCGTAGAAGACGAAAGGGGGCGAGCCTTCGCGGCGCTTGAGACCGTTCTCGAACGCGCCGATCTCGCGCCAGAAGGCGAGGATCTTCGCCTCCGACGTCGGCAGGTCGAGCGAGGTCGAGAAGGGAATGAACCGCGGCGACTGAACCGTCATGCGCGTGGCTCCGGGATGCCCGCGCTAGGCGCCGGCATCCGCTCCACGACGCGCGTCACGAGGCGGGTGAGGAGCGGCTCCGCCTTGGCCGCGGTCGCGAGGATCTTCGCCACGTCCACCGGCTCCAGGGCGTCCGGAAAACAGGTGTCGGTGACCACGGCGAACGCGAGGACGCGCATGCCGCCGTGGACGGCGGCGATCGCCTCGGGAACGAGCGACATCCCGACCACGTCGGCGCCCGCGGCGCGCAGGAAGCGATACTCCGCGCGCGTCTCGAGATTGGGCCCCGCCACGCCGACGAAGACTCCCTCGCGCAGCGCGATCCGCTCTTCCAGCGCCACTTCCCTGGCCAGCGCGATCAAGCCCCGGTCGTACGGCTCCGACATGTCGGGAAAGCGCGGCCCGAGCGAATCGTCGTTCGGACCGACGAGGGGGTTGTCCCCCATGAGATTGATGTGGTCGACGACAACTACCAGGTCCCCCGCCTGATGGAGCGGGTGCATCCCGCCGGCCGCGTTCGTGGCGATGAGCGTGTGGGCGCCGAGGGCGCGCAGCACGCGCACCGGAAAGGTCACGGCCTTCATGCCGTGGCCCTCGTAGTAGTGCGCGCGTCCGCTCAGGATCGCGATGGGGCGGCCGCCGAGACGTCCGACGATGAAGTCGCCGGCATGGCCATCGACCGCGGTACGCGGGAAGTGCGGGATGTCGGCGTAGGGAATCGTGACGGCGTCGGTCAGGGCCGCGGCGAACTGGCCGAGCCCGGTGCCGAGGACGATGCCAGCCTCCGGGGCGAACGGGAGCCGGGGCCGGAGCGCGTCGCGCGCCTCCTCGATCCGGCGGCGCTCGTCGCCCGGCGCGGCCTGTCCGGCCGTGCCTGCGCCCGTGGTCCCGCTCATGGTGCCGCTTCCAGTCGTCGCCACAGTTCCGCCTCCTCGAGGCCTTCGACCTCGATCCACTTCACGCGGGAGGAAGCTCCTCCCGCCACTCGCACCGCGCGCCGCGGCACGCCGAGCCTCTCGGCGAGGAGCGCCACCACGGCGTCGTTCGCCTTCCCGTCCTCGGGGGCGGCGGTGACCCGCACGCGGATTCTCGCCTCTCCCCCGGACCTCGTCGCCTCGACGGCGTTCGCGCGGCTCTTCGGCGTCACGTGCACCTGGAATCGCACGAGACCGCTACCCGGCGGCTTCCTCGCGGGCGGCGCCGCGAGTGCCGAAGAGCGCGGAGCCGACGCGCACGATCGTCGCGCCTTCCTCGATGGCGATCTCGAAATCGTCCGACATCCCCATCGAGAGCCCGGCGTCCGCCTCCAGCAGCCCGGCCTCCACCGCCTGGACCCGAAGCCGCGCCAGCGATCGAAACGAGGCGCGCGCCCCTTCCGGTCCCCCGTGCAGCGGGCCGATCGTCATGAGCCCCGCCAGACGGATGGCCGGCTCTCGGCCGGCCCGCCCCAGGAGCGCGAGCGCTCCCTCGGGAGCGACGCCGTGCTTCCCCGGATCGCCGCTGGTGTTCACCTCGACGTAGCCGGCGATCGTCCGCCCCTCGGCGGCGGCCCTGCGGGCGACCTCCGCGACGAGATCCTCGCTGTCGAGCGAATGGATCTCGTCGAAGAGTGTTACCGCCCGCTTCGCCTTGTTCCGCTGCAGGTGCCCGATGAGGTGCCAGCGCGGTGCGGGGTCCACCGCCCCCAATTCCGAAATTTTCGCGTCGGCTTCCTGAACCCGGTTCTCCCCGAACTCGCGGAGCCCCAGCGCCAGCGCCTCGCGCACGACCGCGGCGGGAAAACCCTTCGTCACGGCGAGGAGGCGCACCGATTCGGGCGGCCGTCCGGCCCGCTCCGCGGCGCGCGCGAGCCGCCCTCGAATCTGGTCCAGCCGCTCGGTCAGCCTCTCCACGTCGTCCGCCGTTACCCCCCCGAAATGGAAGCCGCAAAGTATAGGGTCCGATCTCTCGGCGGGACAATCGAAAAGCCCGCCTGGAAGTGCTTTTCCGCAGCGCACTTCGGCCTCGCGCGCGGTCTCGGCGTCCGTGGTACCCTGGGCACGTCCGAGCGCTACGGGCCCGATTCGGAGAATAGAGAGCCATGTCGAAGATCCTGCTGCACTTCGCGATCATCGTCGCCACGTTCCTCCTTCTTGCCCAGTACCTTCCGGGGTTCTACGTGCCCGATTTCGGGACGGCCGTCATCGCGGCCCTCGTCCTGGGGCTGGTCAACGCCACGCTCGGCCCGATCGTCACCTTCCTTTCGCTTCCCCTCATCATCCTCTCGCTCGGGGCGTTCTGGTTCGCCGTCAACGCGTTCCTCCTGATCGTCGTCGCCTTCCTGGTCCCGAATTTCCACATCAACGGGTGGGGCCCCGCGCTGATCGGCGCGGTCGTGCTGGCGGCGGTGAATCTGGTGTGGAATCGGGCGATCGCCGCGCGGGAGAAATCGAAGGAGTGAACCGCCGGCTCCCGGAGGAACAGGAGCCGAATCCTCTCGCGCGCCTCCTCGAAGAGAAGCGCCGCTCGGGACGCGCCATCCTCGACCTCACGGTCACGAATCCGACGGAAGTGGGTCTTCTCGCGCTCGACGAGGCGGCCCTGGCCGCGCTGGCCGCACCTTCCGCTTCACGCTACGAACCCGATCCATCCGGAACGCGCTCCGCGCGGGAGGCGATCGCCCGGGAACTCTGCTCCCCCGGCGCGCCTGTCGATCCGGAGCGGATCTTCCTCACCGCCAGCAGCAGCGAGGCCTACGCCCACCTCTTCCGCCTCCTCTGCGAACCGGGCGACGACGTCGTGGCGCCGCGCCCTTCCTATCCGCTCCTCGAGCCGATCGCGCGACTGGAAGACGTGCGGCTCGAGTCGTACCGACTCGCCTACGATGGAGCGTGGCGCCTCGACCTCGATTCGCTGGAGGCGGCAATCGGTCTCCGCACGCGCGCGATCGTGCTGGTGGAGCCGAACAACCCGACCGGCTCCGTCCTCGCGGCCGGGGAGCGCCGCGCGGTGGAGGAGTTGGCGGAGCGCCGCGGCGTCGCTCTGATTTCGGACGAGGTCTTTCGCGAGTTTCCCTGGAGGGAGGGACGCGCGCTCCCCACGTGGTGCGGCACGCGCTCGGTCCCCACGTTCGTCCTGGGCGGCATCTCCAAGTCGTGCGGACTGCCGCAATTGAAACTCGGGTGGATCGCGCTCTCCGGACCGCAGGCAGCCGTCGAACGGTACGCGGCGGGACTCGAGTGGATCCTCGATCTCTTTCTCTCCGTCGGGACGCCGGTCCAGCTGGCGCTGCCCTTCCTCCTCGCGCGGCGGAGCGCGTTCCAGGAGGCGCTGCTGGCGCGCCTTCGCTCGAATCTCGAGACATGGCGGAGCTGGGCGGCGCGAAACGGCGGCGCGGTGCTCGACGCGGACGGGGGGTGGAGCGCGATGATTCGCCTCGAGTCCGTACCCCCCGCGGGGCACGACCACGCGGAGTGGGCGCTCGATCGCGCGGACGTCCTCCTCCATCCCGCGCACTACTACGACCTGGACGACGACCGGCACGTCGTCGCGAGCCTCCTCCCGGAGCCGGCGGTTCTGGCCGAGGCGCTGCGCCGTTTGGAGCATGGAATCGATTCCCCCTCGCGGGCGTAGACTCGGTTCGGAACCGAACCAGAGGAGGCAGTCCATGAAAGGTCGCATTCGGGGCTTCGTGATCGCGCTCGCGCTCGGCATGACGGCGATTTCTCTTTCGATGGCCTTACCCGCCGCTGGCGCCGAGGGGGCGGCGGGCGCCGAGGGCGCCGAGGGGGCGAAGCGTGAGGGCGCGCTGCCTGCCGCCGAGCGAAAGGCGCTGGAGCGAACCCTCTCGAAGGCCTTCCGCGCGCTTCCCGTGCCTGCGAAGGCGTTCCGCAAGGATCGAACGGGCGGATCCCGGGAGACCGCGCCGGGGACGAGCGCCTGGGCGGTGGCGACCAAGGCGCCGGCCGAAGCAAGGGAGGCGCGCGTCTACGAAAAGCGAATCGGCGCGGGCGAGGACGCGGAGGTGGTCGGGCTGGAGATCCGCGTCTACCTGAATCAGGAGCGGGCCCTTCCCGAACCGCTCGGCTCCGAGGGGGGAAACTTGGAGACCTTCACGCACGAGGGGCTTCCAGGAATGCGGGCGTCGCTCGCCGGAATCGAGCCGGGGCGCCTGGCGCTCCCGCTCACTCCGGAAGAGGAAGCGGATGCCTTGACGGTCGTTCGCCTTCACGTAGGCGGCGCCGAGGCCGAACCCTACCTTATCGAGATCGCCCAGGGGCGGCGCCCCGTGCGGACCCCGTGGGATTCGCGGGCGGCGCGGAAGGCCTCCGAGGTGCGGACGATCGTGATCGAATTCCATGGCCCTCGCGGCGAGGTGGAACGGCTGGCAAAGGCGACCCGAGCGGCCCCGCTCCGAGCCCTCCTCACCCCTTGAGGAATTCGGTAGAGGGTGTAGTGTAGTACCCCTTGTTGGTCACGCGGCGGCGGCGAACGCCCCGCTCTTTGTAGGCCACGGTACTTAAGGGGGAAATGGCCATGATGACCCGTTTGCGCCCGACTCTGTTTTTCTCCGTTCTCGCGTTCCTCGCTCTAGTCGCACAACCACCCCGCCATGCCCAGGCGGCGGCGGCAGGCGACTGGTCCATGAACGCGACGATCATCGAGGCCTGCTCCTGCCCGATGTTCTGCCAGTGCTACTTCACCCCGAAACCCTCGCCCCACGTCGGCGCCCACGCGGAGCACGGCGGCGCCGCCACCGAGCACTACTGCCGCGCGAACAACGTCTTCCGGGTGAACAAGGGGAGCTACGGCGCCACGAAGCTCGACGGCGCCAAGTTCTGGATCGGCATGGACCTCGGCGACGAGTTCTCGGACGGGGAGATGGACTGGGCGGTCCTTCACTTCGATCCCTCGGTCACCAAGGAGCAGCGCGAGGGGATCCAGACGGCGCTCGGCAAGCTCTACCCCGTGAAGTGGAAGTCGTTCACGGTCGGGGCGGACGCGCCGATCGAGTGGACGGCCACCAAGGATCGCGCCATCGCCAAGCTGGACGGCGGCAAGGGAGGCGAGGTCGCCCTGAACCGGTTCGCGGGCAACACGAGCGATCCGATCGTCATCCACAATCTCAAGTACTGGGGAGCGCCGCGGAACGACGGCTTCGTCCTCATGCCGAACGAGGTCGAGGCATATCGCCTGACCGACAAGGCATTCGAATTCAAGGGCTCGAACGGATTCATGATCACGTTCGACATCACGTCGAAGGATTGAGCCGGCGGAGCCCAACCGCTCCGTGCCAGTCGAAAGGAGCAAGTCCGTGAACAAGCAGTACATTCAGACGCTCTGGGAAGAGATGCGCCTCGTCTATGGCATCTCCATGCGCGTCTACCAGGCCATCCCGAAGGACAAGATCGACAGCCACCCGATCGCGGGCATGCGGACGCCGAAGGAGATCATCGCGCACATGACCTGCACGCTGACCTCGGTCGCGACCGGCACCGTGAAGGGCCAGATCGAGGCCTACGAGGCCATGGAAAAGGAGTACGTCGCGAAGCCGTACGACGATTTCATGAAGTGGGTCGGCGAGGGCTGGAGCGTGGCGGACACGGCGGTGCGCGGCATGACCGACGCGCAGGCGACCGGCATGGTCAAGAACCCGTGGACGACCGATTTCCCGGCCTTCGCGTGCATTCAGATCATCTTCGACGAGCATCTCCATCACCGCGGGCAGCTTTACGCCTATCTGCGCTGCTTCGGCGTGGAGCCGCCGTTCCTGTGGGATTTCGAGAACAGCGCGAAGGAGTACCAGCCCCGCCAGCATCAGCCCGCGTAATCGTCGCGATTCTCCAGCGACCGTGACCGAGCAGCAGGAAGCGACGGGGGAGGCCCGAAAGGGGCCTTCCCCGTTCGCGCTTCTGGGGGTCGCCCAGTTCCTCTCCCAGTTCGGCGACTCCATCTTCATGATCGTTTTCATCTGGCTCCTGCTCGACCTCACCGGCTCCAAGTCGGCGACCGGGTTCGCCGCCATGATCTCCTACCTCCCCGCCCTTCTCTTCGGCGTCGTGGCCGGATTCCTGGTGGATCGTTGGAACCGGCGTCGCGTCATGGCGGCGGCCGACGCCGCGAGGGGGCTTCTCCTCGCGGCTGGAGGCGTCCTCTACGCGGCCGGCCTGCTCACCGCGCCCGTCCTGACGGCGATCGCGTTCCTCTGCGCCACCGCGGCGGTCCTCTTCAACCCGGCGCGCGACTCCATCCTTCCCGAGCTCGTTTCCGGGGAGCGGCTGGTGGTCGCGAACGCGTGGATCCAGACGTCGCAGCAGGCCGCCTACTTCGCGGGACCGCTCGCCGTGGGATTCGTGATCCAGCAAGGGGGCGTGGGGGCGACCTTCCCGGTGGCGGTGCTCCTCTACGGAGGATCGCTCGTGATGATCGTGGCGATGGGAAACGTGGGGCGGGCCCATCGCGACCACGGGGCCCCGGCGGCGGCGCTCGTCGATTTCCGCCAGGGGCTCTCGGCCATCTCCCGCGACGCGACACTTCTCCTTCTCCTCGCCTACACCGCGCTCGACAATCTCTTCATCATGGGGCCGGCGCTCGTCGGGAACGCCGTCATGGTGCGCGAAACGCTGGGCGGCGACGCGGCGATGTACGCGCTCGTCGAGGCGACGTACGGTCTCGGCTGGGGGTTGGGGACGATCCTCGTCAGCCGCTTCGCGACGCGCGTGCCGCACGGAATGTTGCTCCTCGCCGGCATCACCCTCGACGGCTTCACCTACGTGCCGCTCTACTGGTGCCGCTCGCTTCCGTATCTGCTCTTCGTCTCCCTGATCCACTCCATGGTGATCCCCCTGATCACCGTGCCGCGGTCGACGATCCTCCAGCGGATCGTGCCCAGGGAGCGGCTCGGCCGCGTCTTCGCGCTGCAGAACGTGGTCGTGGTGGGGATGGCGGCGCTCTCGGTGGGACTCGCCGGCCTCGCACTGGAGAAGATCGATGCGCCGAAACTCTTCGGCGTGATCGGGGTCGTCGCCGGGGTGATCGGACTCGCCGGATTCGCGTCGAAGCGGCTCCGGGAGCTCTAGCGGCGGGGTCGGGGAGGCGCTTCCTTCCAGCTTGACGATCGCCGAGTTTAGGCTATCCTAACTTTTATGTTCTCTAGTCCGAACTTCCGTTCCTTCCGACCCGCCGCCGCCCTCGTTGCCTGGCTCCTTCTCGCCGTCCCGCCGGCCGCGGCCCGGGAGTTGTCCACCGACCGGCCTGACCAGACCGAGAGCCCCTACACCGTCGAAAGAGGCCGCCTCCAGGCGGAGTTCCAGATCGCCTCCGTGGGACACGGGGCCGGAAGCGGACACGCCTCGTGGCAGTGCGCCGGGCTCAATCTGAAGCGCGGAATGGCGCGCTCCGTCGACCTCCAGCTGGTCACGTCGGGACTCGAGTCGATCCCCTTGTCGAACGGACGGGCAACCGGTGTCGGAGACCTCACCCTCCGCCTCAAGTGGAACGCGCGGGGAAACGATTCCGAGGGATTGGCCTTCGGCCTCATGCCCTACGTCGCCTTCCCCACGGGATCGGAAGGACTCACGGCGGGAGGCTTCGAAGGGGGCCTGATCGTTCCGGTCGCCTTCCCGCTCTCCGCGACCATCGGCATCGGCGTCATGGCGGAAGCCGACATCGTGCGGAACGCCGACGGCTCGGGCACGCACGCCGAGGCGCTCTTCACGGCGACCGCCAGCCGAGATCTTTACGCTCCGCTCGGAGGCTTCGTGGAGCTCGCGGCGCGATTTCGCCCCGAGGCGGAGGGGGAGCGGGAGGTGATGCTCGACGTCGGCACGACCTACGGCCTTGGCGCCGATCTCCAGTTCGATGCGGGAGTTCAGTGGGGCTTGTCGGCGGGCGCCGAGGACTCCCTGGTGTTCCTGGGATTCACGGTCCGCCGCTGATGCCACTCCGGCATCGGGCGTTGACCGCCGTCCCTCATCGAGTCCGGCGGGTCACCTCGTAGAGCAGGAATCCGCTCGCCGCGATGAGCACTCCCGCCGCCGCGCGCCATCCTGACGCCGAGAGATCGCTGCCTATGAGTAAGACGGTGGCGAGGATGAAGAGAATCGGCGTGATGGGATAGAGAGGTGTCCGGTAGGAACCCGCCTCCGTGCTCCCCACATTTCCCGCCTCCCGCTCCCGTCGTCGCTCCACGAAGACCGCAGCGATCGTGAGCCCGTAGAAGAGCCACGACGTCGTCACGAACCAGCCCGACACGTCCTCGAATCCCTGCGCGAACCAGAGCCAGACGATCGAGAGCGCTGCCTGGAGCCAGAGCGCCAGGTCGGGCGTCCCGCGCCTCGCGTCGAGATGCGCGGCGCGCCGCCAGAAGAGCCCGTCCGACGCCATCGCGAGCGTCACGCGAGGGCCGGTAAGGATCGACGCGCTCACGGTGCCGAAGGTCGAGACGGCGACGAGAACGGCGAGCGCGCGGCCTCCCCAATCTCCCAGGATCCGGCGCATCGCCTCGCTTCCGACCGCCTCCACGCTCGCCACCTCCGCCGGCGAGAGGACGGCGAAGAAGGCGAGGTTCGTCAGCACATAGACCCCGACGACGATCACCGTGCCGAGGAGGATCGCGATCGGCATGGTCCGCCGCGGATTCACGATCTCCCCCGCCACGTAGGTTGAGTCGGTCCAGCCGTCGTAGGCGAAGAGGATGGGGATCATCGCGAGGACGAGTCCGAGCACGAGCGGATGCGGCGGCGCGCTCGCGGCGCCTGCCGCTCCCGCGGGAGGACCCGAGTGCGGCAGGAGAAACGCCGCGCCGCAAAGCCCCAAGATCCCGATCACCTTCACCGTCGTCAGGAGGGTTTGCGTGCGCGTCCCCTCCTTCACGCCGAGCCAGTTGATGAACGTGAGCACCAGAATGGCGCCGGCGCCCGCCGCGAACTGGGAGCCCTGGGGGAGCCCCAGCGCCTCACAGAGGTAGATGGCGAAGACGCTGGCGATCGCGGCGATGACGGTCGGCTTGATGACGCTGAGGCTGGCCCAGCCGAAGACGAAGCCCAGCCGGTCCCCGAACGCGCGCCGGATGAAGACGTAGAGTCCGCCCGTCTCGGGGTGTTTCACCGCGAGCTCCGCGAGAACCAGCGATCCGCAGAGCGAAAGCGCACCGCCCAGAATCCAGGCGAAGAGCATGAGCGGCGCGCTGGTGAGTTCCTGCGCCACCGAGTGCGGCGAACGGAAGATGCCGGAGCCGATGATGCTCCCGACCGTGATCGCGGTCGCCGCGTAGAGCCCGATCTGGCGCTTGAGTGCCGGCGCGGAGGGCGAAGCTCCGCTCGACGGAGGCCCGGGCATCAGGGGGCCGATGATCTGACGACGACGGCGGCGACTCGGACTCGGTTCCAGCCCACGACACACTCTCCTTGTTGCCTCGGCCCTCCGCGTGGGATCGCGCCGACGGCAGGCCGGCCCGACCCCGCTCCGACGGCTGCATGCTGCATGACGGAGGCGGCACGGCGCAACCTGGAATAGGAATCGAAAAGGGTCGGTCGCGGAAGACGGACCCTGCGATGGTGGCGTAGGCCGGTTCCAGGCGCCGGTCCCGCCTTACGAAATCAGCGGATCAGCGTCAGCCGTACGCGCGCCTCGCGGGTGCCGGCGCGCGCCAAGGCGAAGTAGACTCCGGCCGCGGCGTGCTTTCCGCGCGCGTCGTTTCCGTCCCACCGGAGGACGTGGGCCCCCGATCCTGGGGTCCCGGCGTCGATCGTGCGCACGAGACGCCCTTGCAGGTCCAGGATCCTGATCGACACCGGCATTCGGCGGTCGAGCGTGAAGGGGATGTCCGTGGCCCCTCGCGACGGATTGGGGCGCGGGCGGCCCAGGGCGAAACCCGAGACGCCGCCGCGGGATCCGCTGACCCACCAGGACATGCTCTCGGCCCCACCCTCCACCAGGCCAAGGCGGTAGGCGTAGTTCACGCCTGGCTCCGCCGTCCGGTCCAGGAATTCGTAGTCTTGCCGGCCCGTGAGCAACCCCTCGGTGTTGAGGCGCTCAGACAGATCGTCAGGCGTTGGAGCGCGATAGACATTGAACGCGACGTCTCCCGTCGCCGCTCCCGGTGCCTGCCATCGCAGCAGGACGCCCTCCGGATCAGGCTCGGCCTGGAATGAGGAAAGCGTCACCGCCGTGGAAGGGTCCTTCGAAATCGACATCGAATCGATCACCGTCCCATCGCGCTCCACGGCTTTGAATGCGAGTGTCGTCCCGCTCACGTCGACGTAGGTTGTATGAAACGTGCTTTTCGAGAAGGCCTCGATGGAGCTGAGCGCCGAGATCGAATAGAGAGCGCGGCCCGCGCCTCCCGTGACGATGTAGACCGGGCCGCCCGGATGCATGAAGTTCGGATTCTGGGACGCGTCGACGACTTGGCCCGAGGCGATGGGGTAGGTGCGCGTGTAGTAGTGGTTATGCCCTTGGAAGACGATGTCCACCTTGTGCGCGTCCAGGATCGGTTCCAGCGCCGCTGCGATCGTTGCGTCGCCGCCGTGCCCGCCGGAGTTCGAATACATCGGTACGTGGAAGTAGACGAACTTCCAGAGCTTCGTCGAAGCCGAAAGGTCCGCGTCGAGCCAGGTCAGCATGGCGCTGCCCGGCGTGGTGTTCTCGGCCGTGACGCTGAGCGCCACGAAGTGGGCGTTGGAGTGATCGAACGAGTAATATCGCTCCGTCCCCGCCGGATTGTTGGATGGCAGGTAGAACGCGTCCAGGTAGGGCTGTCCGTTGGAAGTGATGACGTCGTGGTTTCCGAGACAGGGGTAGAACGGAATGTGCCGAATGGTCGGCCTGTAGATGTCAAAGTACTGAGGGGTAAAGTTCGCCGCCTCGCCATTTTCGTAGATGATGTCGCCGGTCAGGATCCCGAGACTGCCGCCCAGCGACTGGATGCGCGACGCGAGTTGGATCTGTTCGGATGTCGCACGACCCGGATCGCCGAACGCGAGGAATCGGAACGGCTCGTCGGCGGCCGGGGCCGTGCGGAAGGAGTCGACGCCCGTGAGCGCTTGGAGTCCGGACAGAATGCGATAGTAGTAGACGGTGCCCGGCAGGAGCCCATTCAGGGTGACCGAGTGATTCAGGGCGGCTCCGGCGTGGGCGGCCTGGTTCCCGAATGACGCCGTGGTTCCGTACTGCACCGTGCCGGTTGCCGTGATGCCAGTCTGCCACGCGATCAGCGCCGACGTCTGCGTAACGAGCGAAATCCACGGATGGCGCGTGAGCGAGACCGTCGGAGGGTTGGCGCCGACCGATCGAGGATTCCAGGTGGTGTCGATCGTGAGGGGACCGCCTGGGGCACCTATGGCGATGCTGTCCCAGGGGATCACTTTGAAGTTCTGGTTCGCGCCGGTGTTGGCGTTGTCCTGCGCGATGAAGGCTCCGCTCGGGAAGAGGGGTCCGAGATTCACGTTCGTCACGTCGATCCCGTCAGTCCCGGAGACGGCGTCGATGGTGGCGCCGGCTTCAATCTCCCAGGTCGCGACGAAAGCGTTCGACCCGTCTCGCTGGTAGGCGGAGTACGTGCCGTTTCCCTGGCTCGATGCGATCAGGTATCCCGAGCCGTTGCTCGCATGGTAGATCGTGAGACCCTCGATGTCGGCCGTGAGGTGCCCTCCACCCACCGCGTCCACCTGCGTGCGGGTCGAGCCGTCCCCGGGTTCGGCCCCGTAGCGCCAGATCGCGACGTTTTCCTCGCCAATATAGAATCGGGCGTGCACGTCGTCCGCGACGCAGCCCTCCACGATACTGCCAACGCTGAAGCTACGTACCAGCGTTGCATCGACCTTTCCCGCACCGTTGTCGTAGAGCAGCCATTGCTGCACGCTGCCGATCGCGGCGTTCACGAAGGCGTAGGTCAGCCCGGAGATTGCGCTCCGATAGAGGCAGAACCCGTAGACGCTGATGCCGGTAGGAATCACCCGGGCAGCCACGTCCTCCAATTGGCGCGTGGCCGGATTGACGCGGTACAACGCGATCCCGTCGTTGCTCCGATTGGTGGCCGCGACGAGGTCGATCGAGGTTCCGCTCAGCGGGAAGTTGTAGCGGACGTCGACATTGTTGAGATTGCCGTCGGCGCGGTACTGGATTTCCGTCCCGTCGAGTCCGTAGACCGCGATTCCACCCAGCTTGTCGGTTCCGATGATCGTGCTCTGAGCGACATTGGTTGGGTGGAGCCAAACGCATGGATCGTCGGCGGCGTCCCCGGAATGCGGCACGGGATCGGTTTCGACGGTCGCGGAAACCGGGTAGGCGACTGCGGCGCAGGGGGTCAGGAGCAGGAATAGGCCAACGAGGATCTTGAGCATACGTCCCCCTGAGTTGGGATTGGAGTCGAGGCGGAGGGAACTTTCTGGAGATATCGGCTGTTTCGGCGGAGACTTTAGCGCTGGTATGGACGAGACGAGCGGTTGAGGCATCCCCGCCTCTGCTTGGCACAGGGCATCCGCTACATCCCCTCCCGACTGCCGCGATCGCTTCGTGGAACCCTCCGACGAACCGACCCCCAAGAGGTAGACTAGCACAGGTTGACCTGCGGTGAAATCGTGAAGGACGCCGGGAATGAACTCGGGCCGGCTTCGCAGCCGGCCCGTCGAAGAATTGGTGGAGGCGGAGGGAATTGAACCCTCGTCCGAAAGCCGATCCGACAGA
>JBBTHR010000121.1:0-27035 GCA_038060295.1 Candidatus Eiseniibacteriota bacterium | reverse complement strand
ACACAGTCATGTCGAGCAACCAGATCTCGAACAAGGTTGGCGCGGCGACCCGCGCCTGCGGCACGTTGCTCGCCGACCGGATGGCGGGGATCGCGGGCGACGTCGGTGCGGTGCCCGCGATGATCCCCGTGCGCGTCGACATTCGCGGCGCGGGGGGACGCGAGCAGCGCTTCCGCTTCGAGGTGGTGCGAAACCGGCTCCTGACGCCCGGCCTCGTCTCCGGCGCGGTCGTCAGCTCCATCTCGGGTCTTCTGAACGACGTCGGACTCTGCACGGTCCGCTACGACTTCACGTCCTACTGGAACGGCGGCGCGCGGCGGCTCTCGCGTGGGGACGCCATCCTCTCCACGTCGCCTGTATCGGGTGTGGGAGAAGAGATCGCGCAGTCGCTGCAGCTCCTCCTTGGAGACCGATTCCGCCCTTCGAGGCTCGACTCCGCGGCGGTGACCATCGACGTCGCCGAAGGAATCGACGCCATCGCGCTGACCGGCATCCGGGCGTCGACCGCGACCGCGGCGCCCGGCGATTCGATCGAGATCGAGGCGACGTTCCGCCGCTCCAGTCGCGACACGGAGATCCGGCGCTTCGGCATCCGGATCCCTTCGTCGGCGCCCGAGGGAGACGTGACGATCCGGGTTTGCGACGGTGACGAGACCGAGCGCTGGGAGCGCGGCCGCGTGCCGCGGCGGTACGAGTCTCGGACCTTCGACGACCTCCTGGGTATCTATGCCGAAGAGCGCCGAGCCGACCATCTCTACATCCAGCTCTACGCGGTGGCGACCGGCACGATGCGCGGCGGCCGCGAGATCGCGCGCGCTCCCGCGTCCGTTCTCTCGGTCCTCGATTCGAGCGTCAAGAAGGGCGAGGAATCTTCCGTGAAGGGCGCGACGCTGGCGGAGCGCGTGCTTCCGTTCGGGCGCGTGGTCCGCGGCTGCGAGACGATCACGATCACCGTCGCCGCCGACCGGCGGCGCTAGGTTCGATAAGGAAAGGAGCGCGACCCTGAATCGTTTCCGGCAATGGATGGCGTTCGCGGCGGTTCTCGCGGCCCTGGCGGCCCCGGGGCCGGCAGGCGCGGTCGGTACGTCGTACTGGGAGATTCGCGACGTGGACGACCTCTTCGCGGGAGAGGAGGCGGTCGGCGTCACCATCGATGGCGACGGCTCGCTCTCGCTCGGCGCCGCGTGGGATTCGCTCGCGACGAAGATCGAAGGCGCCTCCTACGTCTGGGCGGCCGCGCGCGACTCGAAGGGGCGCGTCTGGCTCGGCACGGGGGACGAGGGACGTCTCTACCGCTGGGCTCCGGGCTCCGGGCTGACGCTCATCTGGGACACCGAGGCGGCCGAAATCACCTCGCTCGCCATCGATGCCGCCGACAACGTCTATGCCGGCTCCTCGCCGGGAGGCGTCATCTATCGCGTCGGCGCGAAGGGCGACACCACGCGCTACTACGACACCGCCGAGGGCTCCGTTTGGTGTCTGCTGGCGGGGAAGGACGGCGCGCTCTACGCCGGGACGGGGAGCGCGGGAAAGATCTTCCGGATCACGGGGGCCAAGATCGGGGCGCTCCTCGCCGAGACGAAGGACGCGAACGTCATGGCGTTGGCTCAGACGGCCGACGGCGCCATTCTCGCGGGGACCGCCGGGAAGGGGCTCCTCGTGCGCGTGGAGCGGAGCGGCGCGACGCGAGTCCTCTACGACGCCGACGCCGAGGAACTCCGCGCCATCGCGGTGCTCGACGACGGATCGATCGCGGTCGGCACGAATCGCACGCAAAGTGGGCGGGGCGCCGGCGCCGGCCCCAGTGCCAGTGGTGCTGGGGCGGGCCGCGGCGGGAATCCCTACGCCATCGACGTGACCCCGCAGGGCGGCGGCAAGTGCGGCATCTTCCTCGTCAAGCCGGACGGGAGCGCCCGCGCGCTCTACTCGCCTCCGTGCGAGTTCGTCTACGCGCTTCGGACGGCCGGAGCGAAGTCGGTCCTGGCGGCCACCGGGCAGCCGGCCGCCATCTTCCGGATCGACACCGATCGAAAGTACGCGCTTCTGGCCGCGCCCCGCGAGAAGCAGGTGCTGGCGCTGGCCGGAAGCGGCGACGCGATCTTCGCGGCGACGGGGAATCCCGCGGCGCTCTTTGCGCTCGGGCCGGGAAAGGCGAAGGAAGGGCGCTACATTTCCGACGCGCACGACCTGCGCTCAGTCGCCAGCTGGGGACGATTCGCGGCGCGCCTGGCGGGCGGAGGCGAGGTCTCGTTCTCGACGCGCTCCGGGTTCGGCGAGACGCCCGACGAAGGATGGAGCGCCTGGTCGCCCGACGCCCCGGTTCGCGCGGGGGAAGCGCCGATCGCGAGTCCTCCGGCCCGGTTCCTCCAGTATCGGCTCCGCCTCAAAGGGGACGGCGGCGAAGGACCGTCCATCTCCACGATCGATCTCTCCTTCGTGCCGCGAAATCTGGCGCCCGAGCTTGGAGCGCTCCGGCTCTACGGCCCCGATCAGCTGTTCATGGAGGGTGGCCCCGAGTACCGGCCGCCGCAAATCTCGCAGACGTTTCCGAGCGGACTGAAAGTCGAGTACTCCTATCCGCGCTCCGGACCGCGCCCCGTCTCCGACGCCAGCGCGGCATGGGCGCGGGGAATCCGCACCGTCGCGTGGGAAGGGCTCGACCCGAACGGCGACGACGTGACGTACGACGTATTCCTGAAGCCCGCGGACGAGAGCAGCTGGCGACGGTTGGCCAAGGAGATCTCGGAGCGGCTCTACTCGTGGGACGCGGAGTCGTATCCGAACGGGGACTACCGTGTGAAGGTCGTCGCCAGCGACAAGCGCGGAAATCCTCCCGGCTCCGAACTCCAGACAGAGCGGCTCAGCGCGCCGTTCCGGATCGACAACGTTCCCCCTCGCGTGGAGTCGCTTCGCGCGGCAGCCCGCCCGGCGAAGGCGCCGGCGACGAAGTCCTCGCTCGTCGTCACGGGAGTCGCGGTCGACGCCGACAGCCGCGTCTCCTCGATCGCGTACTCGCTGGACGGCGGCGACTGGACGCAGGTCTTCCCGAAGGACGGCATCTACGATCAGCGGGAGGAGGCGTTCGAGTTCACGATCGCCGACGTGGAGCGCGGCGAGCGCTCGGTCGCGGTACGGGCCTCCGATCAGGATCGGAACGTGGCGGTCGGCAAAGTGCTATCCACCGCCCCATAATCGTGCACTCCGCAACGCCCGCGCCAAGCGGCCTCCTCGTCCTGTCAGGGCGGGGAGGCCGCTTTCGTTTCCGCAACGTACGCGGTACAAGCCGGTTACGGAAGCCGTCCCCAACTCGGCCGCCGGGGCCGTGGGTGGTACACTCCTTGCGTTTACCGCCATGGACTCATCCCACTTTGACCATGCCTCAATCGGCTGACTTGGAGCTTCATGAAGCTCGCGTTCCTGGATCTTCCGGATGATCGTGTCGATCTCATCCCGAAGGCCCGCCAGACGAAAGATGTCGACGTCGTCCTCGTCGCGCACGGGGACGCGGACGCGCTTGCGCTGCGCATCGCGGAAATGCTCCAGGTGCCACGCTCCACGGAGCCGCTCGATCTCCTGAACCTGAAGCCCGACCTGGTCGCGCTCCCCTCGCTGGAGACGCCGAGCGCGGCCATGCTCCTGAAGGCGGGATTCTCTTCCCAGCTCTTCGTTACCCTCGACGAACTCCGGAGCCGCCTGGAGACGCCAGCGAGCCCGGACGCCACGGGCGACCCGACCCCCATCCAGGAGTGGGAAGTCCTCTTCGAACGCGCCACCGGCACGCGCCTCGGCCAATTGCGCGACGCCTTCGCGCTCTCCGACGACCGGCAGCGCCTCTTCCGGGAAGTTCTCTCGCTGGCCGTGGAGCAGACGGGCTCCGACGCCGGCTCGATCATGCTCGTGGACGAAGAGGCGGGCGAGCTTCGCATCGCGTTCGCCGACGGGCTTTCGAACGAGGTCGTGCGAACGATGCGCCAGCGGATCGGAGAAGGCGTCGCCGGAAAGGTCGCGAAGGATGGGCGTCCGATTCTCCTCCACGACAGGATCGACGACCCCCGCTTCAAGGAAGGACGCGAACGGTCGCGCATCGCCGCCGCCATGTCGGCGCCGATCAAGCTAGACGGCCGCGTCATCGGCGTCCTGAACGTGTCGAGCAGCCAGCCGGGGAAGCGCTTCCACGACAAAGACCTGGCGCGGCTGGTGGAGATCGGAGGGCAGATTTCCACCATCCTCGACCGCGTCGTGGAGCGCTCGAAGCGAGATCTGCAGGCGACGGAGTTGCGCGCGCGCCAGGCGATGGAGGACGCGTTCCTAGCCGCCCCCGCCGATCGTGCGGGGCGCTACCGGTCGGTTGCGCACGGGCTACTCGCGCCGCTCGAGGCGTCCTCGGTCGCTCTCTACTTGGCCGACGCGGCGGGGCGCCGCTTCACGGTGGTTTCCTCCCAGACGCCGCAGGGGCCGGATGGGACCCTTCCGGCCGCCGCGGCCAGCATTCTGGCCGCGGTGCTCCGCGACGGCGAGCCGCTCTTTCTCGCCTCTCGCTTCGGCCGGATCACGACGCCGAACCTCGCGGCAGTTCCGATCGGCGGGAACCCGCGGCTCGGGGTCCTGGTCGCCGAGTGCGTTCCGGTCGCGGGCGAAGATATCGAGGCGTTCCTCCGGCTGATGGTGAAGCTCGGCGCGCAACTCGGACGGCTGGTCGAGGCAAACCGCGCCGAGGACGCCGTCGCCCGCCAGAGCGTCGCTTTCGGGAAACTGGCCGACGTTGCGCCGCGGCTCATGATGTCGCGCGACGTGGAGTTCCTCTGCAGCGAAGCTGTCGGCGCGCTCCGCAGTCTCCACCCCCGCTGCTACGTCGCCGCGCGGCTTGTCGGCCGCGAAGGAGCCGTGGTCGAGCGAAACGCCTTCGACGGCGCCGAGGGCGATCGCGCTGCCGCGTCGGAGCGCGAGGCGATCCTCTCCGCGGCGGTGCTCTCCGACGGCGTCGAGCGGGTCTCGCTCGGCGCCGCCGGGGAGGAGCCGGCCCACATGCTCGCCCCGATCCGCCTCGGCGAGCGGGTCCTCGGAACCCTCTCGGTCGTGGCGCACGACGGTGCGGTCGTGGAGGGGCTCGGATTTCCGCTCGATGCGGTAGACCTGGAAGCGCTCCGGAAAATCTCCCTCTACGTGTCGCTCGCCTGGGAGCAGACCGCGCTCTCCGCGGGCGACGCGCGCCCCTCCCAGGACGCGGTGACCGGACTCCTCGGCAGCGCGGGACTCGAGGCGCGCATCCAGGACGAGGTGAAACGCGCGGAGCGCTACCACGATCGCTTCCTCCTCACGCTCTGCACGCTCATCGAGTTCGACGGCCTGGAGTCGAAGCACGGCACCGAATGGGCGAAGACGCTCCTGCGCGAATTCGCCGAGGCCCTTGCCCACAACGTGCGCGAAGTCGACGCCGTCGCCCGCCTGGGGGGCGGCCGCTTCGCGGTCCTCTCGCCGGAGACCGACAAGGACGGCGGCGCGCTCCTCAGCCGCCTCGATCACCTCGTGCCGCGGCTCCCGTGCGTTCGCGCGCTCCAGAATCCGGACGAGGTTCGACTCCTGGGTCAGCAGTACACCTATCCCGACGAGGTTCCGACGGGAGGAGAACTCCTGGAGCTGCTGCGGCGAGACGCCGCCTACTAGCCCGCCTCGCCGCCGCGTCACGCGCGTCGATCCCCGCTATTCCAGCGCTTCCGAGACGTTTCCATTGCCGGAGGACGCCGCGCGGGCTAAGGTACCTGCATGTCCACGGTTACGGGAATACGCCCCGCCACGCTCGGGAGCCGGAAACTGGCCCAGGCCCAGGCGCTTCTGCCCGCGCACGGACTGGACCTCTGGCTCATCCTGGTCCGTGAATCGAGCGATCGCCCCGAGCCGGTCCTGCCGTTCTTCTTCGATCTCGACTTCACCTGGACGAGCGCCTTCCTGGTCTCCCCGTCGCGTTCCGCCGCGCTCGTCGCCACGTTCGATTCGCCCGACCTCGTACGGCTCGGTCTCTTCGACGAGGTCGTCACCTACAAGGAAGGGGCGAACGCGGCGCTCCTCGCGCTCCTCGATTCCTTCGCGCCGAAGCGGATCGGCATCGACGTCTCCGTCGACGACGCGCTAGCCGACGGACTCACCGCCGGGCTCCGCGACTGGTTGAACGGCGTGCTGGCGGGAACGCCTCATGCCGCTTTGCTCGTCTCCGCCGCTCCGTTCCTGGCCCACTGGCGGAGCGTGAAGCAGGCGGAGGAACTCGATCTCATCGTTCGCGCGATCGAGGAGACCGAGGCGATGTTCGACCGGGTCCGCGACACGTTTCACCTCGGCATGACCGCGCGGCAGATCGCCGCCGCGTTTCATCGCGAGGCGGAGCGCGCCGGCGTGCCGACGGCCTGGCCTCGCGGACATTGCCCCACGGTCACGGTCGGCGGGCGCTCCCCGGTGGGGCATGTCGCTCCCGGCGACGACGCGATCGAGCCGGGCTGCCTGATTCACGTCGATTTCGGGATCGCCCGCCAGGGCTATCGGTCGGACCTGCAGCGCGTCTGGTACGTGGCGGCGGAGGACGGCTCGGTTCCGCCGGCCGTCCGTGACGCGTACGCCGCGGTGGTGGAGGCGATCGAGCGCTCCGCGGCCGCGCTCCGGCCCGGCATCGCGGGATGGGAAGTCGACGCGGTCGCGCGCGGCCATCTCACGTCGCGCGGCTATCCCGAGTACGCGCACGCGCTCGGCCATCACCTGGGCCGCGCCGTGCACGACGGCGGCGGCACGCTGGGGCCGCGCTGGGAGCGATACGGCGATTCGCCGAACGAGAAGGTGCTGGAGGGAACCGTCTACACGCTGGAGCCGAGTCTCATTCTGGACGGACATGGGCTCGTCTCGCTGGAGGAAGACGTCGTCGTCGAAAAGGACGGCGCGCGCTTCCTGTCGCGCTTCCCGCGCGAACTCCCCGTCCTGAGGATGACCCGCTAGCATGTCCCGCATTCACATACTCCCGCCCGACGTCGTGGGGAAGATCCGCGCCGGCGAGGTCATCGACCGTCCCGCGGCCGTCGCGAAGGAACTGATCGAGAACGCCATCGACGCGGGCAGCCGCCTGATCGCGGTCCATGTCGGGTCGAGCCCGGATCGGCTGATCCGCGTTCAGGACGACGGGGCCGGCATGACGCGCGACGACGCGGCGATGTCGATCAAGCGGCACGCCACGTCGAAACTGGAGCACGACAGCGAACTCTCCTCGATCCGCACGCTCGGATTCCGCGGCGAGGCGCTCGCCAGCATCGCCGAGGTCTCGCGCCTCACGCTCTCCACGCGCTCGGCCGAGGACCTGACCGGGACGCAGGTGGAGGTGCTGGGCGGGACCACGATCCAGGTCTCGGGAGTCGGCCGCGCCACCGGCACGACCGTGACGGTCGAGGATCTCTTCTTCAACACGCCCGCGCGTCTTCGCTTCCTCAAGTCGCGCGAGAGCGAGACGCGGGCGCTCTCCCGGGTCGTCTGGAGCTACATCTTCACGCTCCCGGGGATCCACTGGCGATTTCTGATTGAGGGAAGAGAGGACGTCGACCTTCCGCCGGCGGCCGACTTCCTGGAGCGCTGGTCGCTCGTCTACGGACGCGGCGCCGCCGCCGGGGTCGAGGGAAGCGTCTCGTTCGAGGGAGAGATCGCCGGCGTGAGGGTGCGAGGGGTTCTCGGGACGCCGGAGCAGGCGCGCGCGAATCGAGACCACCAATTCTTCGCCGTGAACGGACGTGTCGTCTCCTCGCCGACGCTGGGGGCGGCGCTTCGCCAGGGCTACGGCAATCTGATCCCCTCCGACCGCTACCCGATCGGACTTCTCCTGATCGAACTCGATCCGTCGCTCGTGGACGTGAACGTCCACCCGACGAAACGGGAGGTCCGCTTCCGCGACGAGTCGCGCGTTTTCCAGGCGACGCGCGCGGCGGTGGAGGAGGCCATGCGCCGGTACGTGCCGGTCGGCGTCGCGCTGGGGAGTGGAACGGGTTCCGCGGGGCGTCCCTTCGCGGGCGTGGACGCGACGTCGCCTTCGTCGTCGGAGGGATTCCCTGCCGCGCCGAGCGCGAGCCAGCCGCTCCTCGACGGGCTCGAGATCGCGCGGGCGCTCTACGCCCCTCCGGAGTCGCTCGGCTCCGACGTCGCGCGGGAGGGCGAGACCGGCGATCTGCGGGAGCACCTCGCGGAACCGGAGATCGCCATTTGGCAGCTCCACGATCGCTATCTCTTGGCCCCGATCCGGGGCGGGCTCGTCATCGTGGATCAGCACGCCGCGCACGAGCGAATCCTCTACGAGGAAGCGCGCGAGCGGCTCTTCGGCGCCGCCGGTCCGACGCAGCACCTTCTCTTCCCGCGGGTCCTCGACCTGACGCGGGACGAACTCGATATGCTTCTGCTCCACGAGCCGCAGCTGAAGCGCCTCGGCTACGAGGTGGCGCTGTTCGGCGAGCGCCAGATCGCGGTGCGCGGCGTTCCCGCCGCGATCCCCGAGGAAGCGGCGATCCAGGCGCTGAAGCGCGTTCTCCTCGGGGCGGAGGACGCCGATGCCTCGGGCGATCCGCCCGAGGAGCGCCTCGCCAAGACGTTCGCCTGCCATGCGGCGGTCCGCTCGGGGCAGCCGCTCAAGCCGGTGGAGCGGCGCGCGCTCGTCGACCGCCTCTTCGCGACCGAGCTGCCGCACGGCGATCCGCACGGGCGCGCCACCTACGTGCGCGTCTCCATGGAGGAGCTGGACCGCCGCTTCGGGCGTCGGTGATTCGCTCCATCCCCATCGTTCTCCTCGGCCCCACCGCGGCGGGGAAGAGCGAGATCGCGCTCCATCTGGCTCCCCTGGTCGGGGGCGAGATCGTCGGCGCCGATTCCCGGCAGATCTATCGCGGACTGGAGATCGGCACGGCCGCCCCGACCGACGAGGAGCGCGCTCGCGTTCCGCACCACCTCGCGTCGTTCCTGGCGCCCGACGAGATCTACAGCGCCGGCCGCTACGCGCGGGAGGCGCGGGCGCTCCTGGAAGCGCTCTCGTCACGAGGCGTTCGCCCGATCGTGGTCGGAGGATCGGGGCTCTACATCCGCGCCCTCTTTCAAGGCCTCTTCGCCGGGCCGGAGAGAAACGAGAGCGTGCGTCTGGAACTCCAGGCCCGCCTGGAGCGGGAGGGACTGGAATCGCTCCGCGAGGAACTCCGTGGAATCGATTCGGAGGCGTTGGCGAAGATTCTCCCCGGCGATCCGGTGCGTGTCATTCGCGCCCTGGAGGTGTTTCGCCTGACCGGAAAGCCGATCACGCTGCTCCGGCGAGAAGCGGCGCGGGCGCCGGTGCCGGCGCGCCGCTACGGCATTCGATGGGAGCGCGGGCCGCTCTCGGTCCGAATCGCCGATCGCATCCAGGATCAGCTGCGGCGCGGCTTCCTGGAGCAGACGCGCGCGCTCCTGGGGCAGGAGCTCCGCGCCGAGGCGCCCGGTCTCCACACGCTTGGCTATCGCGAACTGGCCGCGCACCTCCAGGGGAAGGCGTCGCTCGAGGAGGCGGTTGCCACCATCGCGCTTCGTACCCGGCAGCTCGCGAAGCGCCAGGAGACCTGGTTTCGGCGCGAGCCCGAGACGCGATGGTTCACGGTGCGAGAGGCGGCGGAGTTTCCGGAGATCGCGAAGGAGATCGCCCGCGACGCCGGGGAGGACATTTTCAGAGAGCAGTTAGGAGAGTGACGTTTCAATGTAGCAGCAATTTCGGGGAAACGGATCCCTTGACCGCTCCGCTCCACCCGACTAGGCTCTCTCCTCCGAACGGTTCAGGTGCGGGCATAACTCAGTGGTAGAGTGTCAGCTTCCCAAGCTGAAGGTCGCGGGTTCAAATCCCGCTGCCCGCTCCAGTTCCGCCGATCTGCCCGCCCTCTCGCACTGCTTGATCGGATTCGCGGAAACCCTTACCATCGTTCGGGTTCCACACTACTTCCCACCTGGAGATCGCGCGTGATCGGCCTCAGCGACCCGTTTACCATCGCTCGTGTCGAGCCTGGAACGCTGGCGGAGAGCCTGGGGCTCGTCCCCGGCGATCGGCTCCTCGCGATCAACGATGTGGAACTCCACGACGAGATCGACTTCAACGGCGCCATCAACGAAGAGTGGCTGGTCGTTCGGGTGCTGGGGAAGGACGGAGCGACGCGCGAGGTCGAGGGGGGCCGGGAATACGGCGTCTCCTTCGGGGCCGAGTTCAAGGCGCGACAGCCGAAGCGCTGCCACAACAACTGCGTCTTCTGTTTCGTCTATCAGCACCCCAAGGGGGTACGCCGGGAACTCCTGATCAAGGACGACGACTACGTGTTCTCGTTCGTCCACGCGAACTTCATCACGCTGACCAATCTCTCCGAGCCCGATTTCCAGCGCATCCTCGACGAGCGGCTCTCGCCGCTCTACGTTTCGGTGCACGCCACCGACCCGGCGATGCGCGTCAAACTGATGAAGAATCCCAAGTCGGGGCAAATCCTGCATCAACTCGACCGACTCGCCGAGGTGGGGATCGAGACCCACACGCAGCTCGTCATCTGTCCCGGGCTGAACGACGGAGAGATTCTCGTGAAGTCGATCGAGGAACTGGCCGCCCGCCATCCCTCGGTGCGGACCATCTCGGTCGTCCCGGTCGGGTTGACGAAGCACCGCGAGCGCCTTCCGCAGCTCCGGGCGTTCACGCGGGAGGACGCGGTCGCGGCGATCGAGCTGGTGCATCGCTACCAGAAGAAAATCCTCCGGGAGAAGAAAACGCGCCTCGTCTTCGCGGCCGACGAGATGTACGTCGTGGCCGGCCTCGACGTCCCGCCGGCGCGCGCGTACGAGGGTTTCCCGCAGTACGAGAACGGGATCGGCATGCTCCGCGACCTGATCGACCGCTGGGGGAAGGGCCTCGACGACGTTCGCGCCCGGAGCGGAAAGCGGGAGCGGGTCGCGCTCGTGACCGGCGCCAGCGCGGCGCCGACGCTTCAGCGTCTGCTGAAAAGCCGCCCGGCGGCGGAGGTGGACGCCTCTCTCTGCGTCGTGGTGAACGACTACTTCGGCGACACCGTGACGGTGAGCGGGCTCCTCGTGGGGGCAGACATCGAATCCGCGCTCCTTCGCCACGATACGTTCGACCGGGTTTTGCTCCCCCCGAACTGTCTCAAGGAAGAGGAAGTCTTCCTGGACGACCGGACGCGAAGCGATCTGGCGCGCCGTCTCGGGGTGCCGGTCGAGATCGGCTGGGACGCAACCGACGCGACCGCCACGAAACACGCGACCGGGGCGCCCCGCGCCGCCGGCGACGCGGCCGCTCGTTCCCGCGCGGCGAGGAACTAGAGCGTGCTCCTTCCGATCGTCGCCATCGTCGGCCGTCCGAACGTCGGCAAGTCGACCCTCTTCAATCGCATTCTCGGCCAGCGTCGCGCCATCGTGGACGAGCTTCCCGGCCTGACGCGCGATCGCCACTACGCCGAGGGCGATTGGGCGGGGCGGAAGTTCCTGCTCGTCGACACGGGTGGAATCGATCCGCAGAGCCCGCATCCGATCCAGCGCCAGATCATGGCGCAGACCACCTTCGCGCTGGAGGAGGCCGACGTCACGCTCCTCGTGATGGACGCGATGGAGGGGATGACGCCGCTCGATCGGGAGGTGGCCGAGCGGGTACGGCGCGCGGGACGCCCGACACTCCTCGTCATCAACAAGGTCGACCACAAGGGCATCGAGGAGGCGCTGGCGGAGTTCTACACCCTGGGCGTGGGCGAACCGATGGCGGTCTCCTCGCTCCATGGACGCGGCTCGGGCGATCTGCTGGACCGAATGCTCGAGTTGATGCCGGAGAAGGAAGAGGTTCCGGAAGACCCGAGCGCGATCCGCGTGGCGGTCATCGGCCGGCCGAACGTGGGGAAGTCCTCGCTGGTGAATCGCTTGGTCGGGGCCGAGCGGATGGTCGTCGACTCCGTGGCGGGAACGACGCGCGACGCGGTCGACACGAAACTGGAGAAGGACGGCAAGCGCTTCGTCCTCGTCGACACGGCGGGACTTCGCCGCGAGACGAAGGTCACCGATCCGGTCGAGTTCTACAGCGTGACGCGGGCGCTCCGGGCGGTCTCCCGCGCCGATATCGTCCTTCTGGTCGTCGACCTGGGCCGCGAGCCGGCGCGGCAGGACGCCAAACTCGCCTCGATGTCCGAGGAGCAGCGGAAGGGACTCGTCGTCGTCTTCAACAAGTGGGACCTGGTGGCCGATCCGATGGAGGCCCGGGAGGCGATCGAGGAGGAGTTTCTAAAAGTGTATCCCTTCCTCCGGCACGTGCCGCGGCTCTACGTCTCGGCGACGACCGGAAAGGGAAGCCATCAGATCCTCCCGACCGTCTCGAAGGTCTACGAGCAATACACGCGGCAGATCGCTACCTCGGAGCTGAACACGGTCATCCACGCCATCCTCGACAAGGTCCGTCCCGCGGCCAGTTCCTCCGGCGGACACGTGAAGTTCTACTATGCCGCGCAGACGGGGACGCGTCCGCCGAGTTTCGCCCTTTTCGTGAACAATCCTCGATATATTCGTGATAATTATGTACGTTACCTGGAGAACGGTTTGCGCGAACGCTTCGGGTTCGAAGGGGTGCCGATCCAGCTCGAGTGGCGCCGGAGCCGGTAGCGAAGCAGCTCGCGCGAGGAGGGTGACGCGATTCGTATCGACCCCATCTCGGTGATCCTCGGGCTCCTCCTCGGTTCGATTCCCTCGGGCCTCTGGATCGGGCGCGCGCTCGGGGCGGACCTCCAGGCCGCCGGCAGCAAGAACATCGGCGCCACGAACGCATTCCGGGTTCTCGGCCCCCAGTGGGGAGCGGTCGTCTTCGTCCTCGACGCCGCGAAGGGATTCATCGCCGCCATCTCGCCGCTCATCACGGCGTCTCCCGACATCATCGCCTCGTCGGGGATCGGGCTCAGCCCGGTCCTGGTTCCCTCCGCGCTCGCCGCGGGGCTCGCGGCCATTCTGGGGCACATGTTCTCGCCCTGGGCCGGCTTCAAGGGCGGGCGCGGCGTGGCGACCAGTCTCGGCGTCTTCTTCGGCATCGTCACCATTCCCACCGCGATCGCGTTCGGAATCTGGGTCCTCCTCTTCGCGCTCTCCCGCCGCGTCTCGGTCGGTTCGATCGGGGCGGCGTTTCTCTACCCGTTCCTTCTGCGCTGGCTCACGCCGGAGGGCCCCTACCGGCTCGTCGTCATGATCGTCGGGAGCGCGGTGGCGATCCTGGTGCTCATCCGTCATCTCCCGAACATCAGACGCCTGTTGAAGGGTACGGAGCCGGCCCTCTTCGGCGGCGGCGCGAAGGAATCCAAGCCATGAACGTGGCGGTGATCGGGGGCGGCGGCTGGGGAACCGCGCTCTCCAGCGTCCTCGCGAGGAAGGGGCACGCGGTCCGCCTCTGGGTCTACGAGGCCGATCTCGCGAAGCGGCTGGCGGAGACGCGCCAAAACGACATCTATCTTCCCGGGGTCGAACTTCCTTCCTCCGTGGTGGTCACTCCGCGGCTCGCGGAGGCGTCCGCCGGCGCCGAGATGATCCTCCTGGTCACTCCTTCTCACGCGCTTCGCGCCACGGCCGCCCGTCTGGCGGTCGAAGCGCGAAGCACGTTCGTCGCGGCGCCCCTCGTGGTCGTCGCGACGAAGGGAATCGAGAAGGGGACGCTTCGGCGAATGAGCGAGGTCGTGTCGGAAACGCTGCCGTCCCCCGCGGGGGAGGATCCGGTCGTCCTCGCCGGCCCGAGTCACGCGGAGGAGGTGGTGCGCCAGGTGCCGGCGGCCATCGTCGCGGCGAGCCGGAACAGGGATCGCGCCACGGCGGTGCAGGAGGCGTGCTCCACGGAATCGCTCCGGATCTACACGAACGACGACGTGGTGGGAGTGGAAATCGGTGTGTCGCTCAAGAACGTCGTGGCCATCGCGGCGGGAATCAGCGACGGGCTCGGTTTCGGAGATTCGACGAAGGCGGCACTCTTGACGCGCGGGCTGGCCGAGATGTCCCGGCTGGGATGCGCCATGGGGGCCCGCGCCGAGACGTTCGCGGGGCTCGCGGGGATGGGAGATCTGATCGCGACGGCGACGAGCCGTCACAGCCGCAACCGCCGCCTGGGCGAGGCGGTCGGGCGCGGCGCCACCTTGGCGGAGGCGCTCGCCTCCTCGCCGATGGTGTCGGAGGGAGTCGGCACGTGCGAGGCGGCGGTCGCGCTCGCGCGGCGCCACGGTGTCGAGCTTCCGATCGCCGAACAAGTCCACGCCATCCTCTTCGAGGGGAAGAGCGCTCGCGCGGCGATGCGCGAACTCCTGACCCGAGACCTGAGACCCGAGGCGGAGAACCGTGTGAGGAGGGAATCGTGAAGTCGCTACCCCAAGGAAAACTCTACTACTCCATCAGCGAGGTCAGCGACCTGGTCGGCGTGAAGCCGCATGTGCTCCGGTACTGGGAGACGCAGTTCAAGATGCTCCGCCCGCGGAAGGGACGCGGCGGCGCGCGCATGTACCGGAAGCGCGACGTGGAGGCACTCTTCGACATCAAGCAGCTCCTCTACGATCAACGTTTCACGATCGAGGGGGCGAAGCGAAAGCTCCTCGACGAGCGCGTTCCGGAGAAGGACCAGATGGGGATCCCGTTCGCGCGGCTCGATCGCGAGGAGGCGATCCGCGGCCTCCGTGACGATCTCCGGGAGTTGCTCGATTTCCTTCGCCACGATTCGCCCGCGCCGCGCGGGCGCGGCCGCCGCTCGTCGTAGTCCGCGCCGCGTTCGACTGGCCGCTTGTCCGGAGGCCGCCGACCCGCTACGATAGGCGGGCACGCCGACTCCATGACCAAGCAGGTCGGGGCGTAGCGCAGCCCGGTAGCGCACCTCCTTGGGGTGGAGGTGGTCGCAGGTTCAAATCCTGTCGCCCCGACCATGACGTTTTGCGTCCCGCCCCGGGGTCCTGCTCCGGGGCGTCGCCGTCTCCGGCCCCGAGGGGCCGCACCGCCAGCGCAGCACATCGAACTCGAGGGACCGAGTGACCGACTGGGGATACCGCGCCGCGGCGCTCATGGCGCGGCGCCTGCCGCTTCGGATGAGCGGCACCATCGCCGACGCCATTGCCGACCTCTACGTGGCGACGCACCCCGCCGTGGCCCGGACCGTGGAGCGCCGTCTTCGCCGCCTTCGCCGCTTCGCGTCCGCGGAGCCCTCGCCGCTCCCCGGCGCCCGCGACACCTACCGTGCCTTCGCGCGCGCGCTCCTCGATTTTCTCCGCGCGTCCGATCGAGACCGCGCTCCTTGCGTGGAACTCGACGACGAGGCGCGCCGCATCCTCGACCTCGCGCGGAGCGAGGCGACCGCTACCTTGATCGTGAGCGGCCACTTCGGGCCCTGGGAGCAGGCGCTTCGCTGGCTGGCGAGCGAACTCGGGCCTCTCGACGCCCTGGCGGCGCCGCACCGCTCTCGTGCCGTGGAGCGCTTCTTCGCCGGCCGCCGCGCCGCGTCCGGCGTGCGCACGCTGAACGGGGGGCGCTCGGCAGCGTCCGCGGCGCTGGCGCGGCTTCGAGCGGGCGGAAGGCTCGCGGCGCTCGCCGATCGCGGCTGCCGTCCGCGCCGCCACGTCACGGGCCTCGAAGGCTTCGTGCCGATCGATCGCGCCCCGCTTCTCCTGGCGAGCCGGGCAGGCGCGCGCGTTCTTGCCGGTGTCTCGTGGCGCGGCGTGAACGGAGCGCTCCACGTCCGCTTTCTGGAACCGTTCTCCCTCGCGCCGCACCGGGGTGGGCTCTCGCTCCCGCAGGCCGCCGCGCGGCTCCAGCGCTTCTTCGACGAGCACGTGCTGGCGCATCCGGCGCAGTGGTACGAGTGGACGGCGCCGCCGCTCGCCGAGGGCGGACGCGAGGCGGGAGCGTGAAGGCGATGGCGATCATCCCGGCGAAGGACGCGGCTTCCACGGTGGGGGACGTCGTGCGCGGTATCCGGGCCGAAGCGCCCGGCGTGGACGTGATCGTGGTGGACGACGGCTCCAGTGACGCGACCAGCGAGCGGGCGCGGGAGGCGGGAGCGCGCGTCGTGCGCCACGAGGTGAATCGCGGGAAGGGCGCCGCGCTCCAGACCGGATTCGACGCCGCGCTCGAGGCGGGTGCGGACGCGGTCGTGGCGCTGGACGCCGACGGGCAGCACGACCCGGCCTTCGCCCCCATGCTCCTGGCCGCGCTGGAGGGCGCCGACGTCGTGGTCGGAAGCCGGAACGCCGACCGGACGGAGATGCCGTGGATTCGGAAGGCGACCAACGACGTCACCTCCTGGTGGGTCTCGCGCCTGGCCGGGCAGCGGATCGAGGATTCGCAGTCGGGCTATCGCGCCATCCAGGCGCGCGTGCTCCGGGCCGTCCGCCCGGGAAGCCGCCGCTTCGACTACGAATCGGAGTTCCTGGTCTCCGCGGCGCGGGCCGGATTTCGCATCGGCGCGACGCCGATCCCGGCGCTCTACAATGCTCCCGGCAGCCACATTCACCCCTTTCGCGACACGATCCGCTTCATCCGGTTCGTGCTTCGCCACCTCTTCCGGTAGGCCATGGATATTCTCGTCACCAACGACGACGGCATTCACGCCGAGGGGCTCCGCGTGCTCGCCGAGGCGCTCCGCCCTCTCGGAAGCGTGACGATCATCGCTCCCGACCGCGAGCAAAGCGCGACCAGCCACTCCCTTACGCTCCATCGGCCGCTTCGCATCCGAAAGGTGTCGGAAGGCATCCTAACAGTCGACGGAACGCCCACCGACTGCGTGCTCTTGGGCGTGCATGGATTTCTAAAGCGGAAGCCGGATCTGGTCGTCTCCGGGATCAATCATGGCCCCAACATGGGGAACGACGTCTTCTACTCGGGGACGGTGGCCGCGGCGGTGGAGGGGGCGTTCCTGGGCATTCCGGCGGTGGCGCTCTCCCTGGCCACCTGGGAGACGGTGGGATTCGAGGCGGCGGGGCGAGTGGCCGCGAGGGTCGTGTCCGACCTGGTGCGGGTGGGAATCCCGGCGGGGAAGTGCATGAACGTGAACATTCCGCCGGTGCCGTGGGAGGAATTGCGGGGCGTGCGGGTGACGCGGCTGGGGTCGCGGGTCTTTCGCGACGTGGTCGTGGAGAAGACCGACCCGCGAGGGAAGAATTACTACTGGATCGGGGGCGAGGCCCCCACGTGGGAGCACGACGAGGCGAGCGACTTCGTGGCCGTGTCGGAACGATACGTCTCCGTGACGCCGCTCACCTTCGAACTGACGGACTACAAAGGGGTCGTCGACCTGGAAGCGATCGGATTGAACCTGCATGAATCGTGACGATCAGACCGTCTCGCGGCGGCGCATGGTGGAAGAACAGTTGAAGGCGCGGGGAATCCACGACGCGCACGTGCTTCGAATCATGGCGGCCATTCCGCGGCATCTCTTCATCGACCCGGCACTCGACGCGCGGGCCTACAGCGATCACGCGCTTCCGATCGGCGAGGAGCAGACGATCTCCCAGCCCTTCATGGTGGCGCTCATGACGCAGGCGCTCGATCTGACGGGGGACGAGAAGATCCTCGAGATCGGAACCGGGTCGGGCTACCAGACGGCGATCCTGGCCGAACTCGGAGACCGCGTCTTCACCATCGAGCGAATCGCCTCGATCGCAACCTCGGCGCGCGAGCGGCTCACGGGGATGGGGTATCACAACATCGTATTCCGATCGGCGGACGGTTCGCTCGGCTGGAAGGAGATGGCCCCCTTCGACCGCGTCGTGATCACCGCCGGGGCGCCGCGCATTCCGGCCTTCGTGGGAGAGCAACTTCGCGTCGGGGGCATCGCGATTCTCCCGGTCGGCACCGATCAGGAGCAGTCGCTCGTGAAGCTGGTGAAGACGGAGAAGGGATTGAAGCGGAGCGTCTTGTCTGGCTGCACGTTCGTCCCGCTCATCGGAAAGGGCGGATGGACGCCCAAAGAAGCATCGCCGTAAGGGCCGCTCGGCTCTCGGGTTGACCCCCCAGGGCGCCTTGGGGTACACTGGCTCCGAGGTCATTCCCGGCCTCTTTCTTTTTTGGCCGGGGGGGCCGTTCGATCGGGGCGTGGCTCAGCCTGGTAGAGCACCTGGTTCGGGACCAGGGGGTCGGAGGTTCAAATCCTCTCGCCCCGACCATCGAACATCCGAGCCCTTCGGCGCGAGTCGGAGGGCTTTTTTCATGAACAGGGGTAGCATAGAATGAGGGCGGTGGAGCCGAACGGAACGGAAGCCGACGGCGCCCGCGCCAGGGCGCGCCTTGTCGCGCGCGTCGAAGGGCGCGTGCAGGGCGTCGGCTACCGGGCGTTCGTGATCGAGCGAGCCATGACGCTGGGCCTCTCGGGCTGGGTTCGGAACCTCCCCTCGGGCGATGTCGATCTGGAAGCCGAGGGCCCGCGCGCGCTGATGCAGGAGTTCCTTGGCGATCTCCGAAAGGGTCCTCCCGCTTCGAGGGTGTTGCACATCCACGTCGAATGGGCGCCGGCCCGAGGGACCGATGGATTCGAAATCCGGCGGATCTGACCGCATGTCGGGCGTCTCCCTTCGCTTTGTCGCCGACCTCTCCGACGCGCTGCGGCGCGGCATGGAAGAGGGACGGCTGACCGAAGACGATCTCGAGCCGATCCTCCATTCCCCCGATTTCGACGCCGTCGCGTTCGACATCTTCCTGGGGGAAGCGCGCGAGAAGGGAATCGACCTCCCCGAAAGCTCCGAGCCGGAAGCCGTGGCGGCCCCCGCCGAGGGCGAGGGCCCGGTGGAGGCGGGAAGCGCTCCCGGATCGGTCCCCGCGCGCGGCATCGGCGACCTCGAGCGCCGCTACCTGAAGGAGATCCGGCGCTATCCCATCCTGGAACGGGATCGGGAGCGTTCGCTCTGGGAACGGATGCGCGCCGGCGACGAGATCGCGCGGAAGGCGCTCATCCTCTCCTACCTCCGCCTCGTCGTCTCCATGGCGCGCGCCTACCGGAATCGCGGAGTCGAATTCCTCGACCTCATCGAAGAGGGGAATCTCGGCCTCATCACGGCGGTCGACCGCTTCGACGTCGAGCGCGGCATCCACTTCTCCACCTACGCCACCTGGTGGATCCGCCAGGCGATCGCGCGCGGCGTGGCCAACCAGTCGCGCACGGTCCGCATTCCGATCCACGTGCTGCAGATGATGCGGCGCTACCTCGCCATCGAGCGGCGGCTGGAAGGGGAGCGGAAGGGGCAGCCGCTGCTGGCGGAGATCGCGAAGGAACTCGGAATCGCGGTGCCGCGCGCCGTGCGGCTCCGGTCGCTGGTGCAATCGGTCCGTACGCTCGACGTCGATCTCAGCAACGAGGCGTTCCACGGGCTCGTGGAGACGGAGGCGCTGGAACAGCCTCCGACACTCGACGAGATCGTCGAGATGCAAATCCGCGACCAGCACCTGAACGAGTTGCTGAAGAAGCTCCCGGGCCGAGAGGAGCAGATCCTCCGTTTCCGCTACGGCTTCTTCGACGACCGCCCGCGTACGTTGGCCGAGACGGGGGAGCAGTTCGGGTTGTCGCGGGAGCGGATCCGGCAGCTGGAGCAGCGGGCGCTCCTGAAGCTCCGCTCGCTCCTGGAAGCCGACGCCGCCGTGGGCTCCGAGGAGTCGGTGCACTAGGTCGCTACTCCACGGAGGCCGCCGCCGCACCAATTATCTTCGCTTCGCGGAGCGGCTCGATCCCCGCGTGCGCGGCAAGTGCGACCCTAGGAAGAGTTCACGTCGAGGCCGACCTTTCGAAGCAGCGGGCCGTAGCGCGCGTCCTGGCGGATCGGATCGAGGCGTGGATGGACGCGCAGGAACACGAGCCCCGTGGCCCGTTCTTCCACCGCGACATCCAGCCAGCGGAACGCCTCGTCGACGTCGCCAAGGGTGGCGTGCAGCGCGGCGATTCCCCAGGCTGAAACCACCCGCTCGGCGCGGGCCGCGATGAGTTCCTGGAGCATGCGACGGGCCTCGCCCTCGTGTCCCATGCTCGCCTCCAGGTGGGCGAGGCCGAACAACGGGCCCGCCACACCGCCCGATAGGCGGCGGCCTTCCTCGTATTGAGCACGGGCTTCATCGAAACGACCGAGAGCCTCCAGCGAACGCGCGAGGTCCGTGTGCGCCCCGTCGAACCTCGGATCGATCTCGATGGCCATCCGGTAATAGACGACCGACTTCTCGTATTCGCGGGCGTAGTAGTACGCGTCGCCCACCGCCGTGTGGAGCAACATGGAGACCGGATCGCGGCTGAGCGCAGTGAGCATCGCCTTCTCCGCTTCGGCGTGCCTCTCCAAGCAGTAGAGCACGCTGCCAAGGCGGTAGTAGGGAGTGGCAAGGCCCGGATTCAGTTCGATCGCCCGCTCCAACGAACGGATGGAGCCCACCAAATCCCCCTCGGGGGATCGGAGGGCCCCCAGCGCGGCGTAGGCTTCCGCGCATGACTCGTCGAGCGCGAGCGCCTTCATGGCGGCCGCCTGAGCCTCCGCGGTGGCCTCGGCGGGCGGGGCCATGCCTCGGCTCGCGCGAATGTTGTGGCACTCGGCCAGCGCGGCCCAGGCGGGCGCGAATTCCGGGTCCAGCTCCAACGCGCGGACAAGATGCCGAAGTCCCAGCGCGATCGCCTGCGGCGAGGCGGCCGTGAGCGTGTGCCGGCCCTTCAAGTACTCGACGTGCGCTTCGGGGTTGACCGCCGAGCGCTTGGAGAGCTGCGTCGCCTCCCGAGGCGTCACTTGAATCGCGATCTCCTTCGCCACGGTCGCCGCCACCTCGCTCTGCAGGCCGAGCACGTCCTCGAGTTGCCGGTCATAACGATCCGCCCAGAGCGTCTCGTCGGTGCGCGCGGAGACGAGTTGAACGCTGACACGTACACGATTTCCGATGAGCAGTGCCGAGCCTTCCAGGATCGCGTCGACATTGAGTTCGCGCGCGATCTCCGGCAGCGCCCGTTGCGCGCCCTTGTACTTCATGGCGGATGTCCGCGAGATCACGCGGAGCGCCTTGATCCGGGCGAGATCCGAGATGAGCGCCTCGGTCATGCCGTCGGCGAAATACTCCTGTGCGGGATCCCTCGAGACATTCTCGAGAGGCAACACGGCCAGCGACCGGATGACGTCCGGGGCGGACGCCGATCGGGATGCACCCGGCGAGCCGTCCCGAATCCGGCGGAGCGCTTCGCTGACGGTCCGCGCGGAGGCGGGCCGGAGCGCCGCGTCCTTGCTCATGCATGAGGCGAGCAGCCGATCCAGCTCCAGCGGCGCTTCAGACCGGAGCGAGCGGAGCGACGGGGGAGCACTGTTGAGGATCTCGAACATCAGCGCTTCGGGGCGCTCCTTGGCGAAGGGTCGGTGGCCCGCGGCCATCTCGAAGAGCAGGGCGCCAAGCGCGTAGACGTCCGTCCGGACGTCGTCCGCCTCCCCGAGGAGTTGCTCAGGGGCCATGTAGGGGAGGGAACCGAGGATCGTGCCGGTCTGCGTGAGGCCGGTCGCCGAATGGGCGCCGCCCAGAAGCCGCGCGAGTCCGAAGTCCAAAAGCTTCGGATTTCCGGAGGCCGTGAGCGCCACGTTGCCCGGCTTGAGATCGCGGTGGAGGAATCCCTGCCGGTGCGCGTCCTCGAGGGCGTCGCCGATCTCCGCGCCAAGGCGGATGACATCTTCGAGCGCGATCGGTCCCTGGCGGAGCCTTTCTTGCAGTGTCCCGCCCGCGACGTACTCCATGACGAGGAAGTCGACCCCGTCCTGCGCGGCGAAGTCGAAGATCGTCGCAACCCCGGGGTGAGCGAGGCGGGAGAGGACGTGAGCCTCCTGCCGGAACCGCTGGCGGGTCGTCGCGTCGTCCAGGGCTCCGCGCGACAGCACTTTGATCGCCACGTCGCGGTCGAGGTGCTGATCGCGCGCCTTCCAGACCACGCCCATGCCGCCCTCGCCGATCTTCTCGAGGAGCTTGTAGTGCGCGAGCATGCTGCCCTGCGATTGCGTCACGATGGCCCTCCCGTCTGGGGCGGAGTCTACCGTACCGCTGGTGGCGCGGCAAACCGGCGCGGGGGGCGGGTGGGGGAGGTGCGCGATCCTCGGTGGGCATGATATCGTGCGGTATTCTGCCCCCGTAGCTCAGACGGATAGAGCAGCGGTTTCCTAACGGCCTCGGCGTATTTTGGGGCCGAAATCGAGAGCCCAAGCGAAGTCACTGGGAATAGCGCGAATACAGAGCCCCCTCGGGACTTGCGCCCAAGGGGGCTTCGATTTCGAGCGGACAGGAGAGGACGCGAGAGGACAGAAATTGGCGCTGAGTCCGTAGCCAAGTCGTAGCCAAACCGGTGTCAAGGGCAGGCCACATCGTGCCGATCCATCCGATCATGGAGACTCATCTGTTCACCTGGCGTAACAGCCTCGCAACGCTCCTCGTGGCGGTGGCGGCGTGCGTTCCATTCGCTCTCGCGACGGGGAACCCCAAGGTTGCCGATCAACCAGTTCAGGTCTTCGTGACGAAGGTCCTGGCAGGTCCGCGACGTGTGGAATATCAATACACTGTGACCAACGGGAGTACGTTTCCAATCACGAAGCTGTTGGTGGGGGATGATGAATACTACGGAAGGCCGCGCTTGCTTGGAGAGCCCGTCGGCTGGGATGGCGACACCATCCCGGCGAGCAGCTTTCGATCGCCGCCTGGATGGAGGTTCGCGGTTCTGCCGACCGAGGAGGATTCTCTCATTGAGATCACGTGGACGACCTCGTCCCCGAGTCGAGTCATCCGGGGCGGCGAGTCGCTGGGGGGATTCGCGGTTGTTCTGGAACAGGCCGATTCCACGTACGACGTCGGCGGTATGTGGACGACCTACATGATGGGAGATTCACCTCGCTTCGGCGCCCTAAGACGCGCGAAGTAGTTCCAGGCGGGGGGATGCGCCTCCCGGTGCCAGCGTCGTCCTCGACCCTATCAATCATCGCCGAGCGCGACCCACAGCCCCCACTCGCTCTCGTTTGCGTCCGCCGCTGCGGGATTTGTGGCGCGCTCCCGTATGCGGTAGATTGTTCTCTTCCTGTGACCATGGAGGACATTCACGTGAGGGCCCCGCGGATGGCGCTGCCGACGCTCGAGTCGCTTTCGACCCTGTTCAACGTCTTGGCGCTCGTATTCACCGGCCTCACCGTCGTTTCTGGCGGTTTCGCCCTGTTCTTCGCCTTGAAGGTCGGAGCGATCAAGAACGCCGAAGCCGCCCAGCTACGGATCGACCTGTCGAAGCAACTGGAGATGACGGCAAACGCTGAGAAGTCTCTTCTCGAGCTCCAGGAGCGCACGAGGCGCCGCACGCTTTCCGCGGAGCAGCGAGCGCACCTGGTCTCGTCACTGAAGGGCCAGCCGAACCCAGGTCTCGAGGTCTGGAGCCAGCTGGGAGACACCGAGGCCACGTCGTTCGCCGAGCAATTCACGGTCGTCTTCTTCGAAATCGGATGGGGAAGGCAAATGGCAATTCTAGACCACACGGACGAGCCGAAAGGCGTCACGGTCAGGATGCACAGCAAAGAGAAGAGCCCCTCCGCTGTCGCGCTGTTTGTCCGGGCCGTCGAGGAGATTGGCGTCCCCGTGGCGGTCGAGTACGACGCTACGGACCCACGCCTGGGCGATTACCGCGCCTACCTAATCGTGGGCAGCAAACTGCCGCCCTAGTTGACACATGCGCCCCCGTAGCTCAGGTGGATAGAGCAGCGGTTTCCTAACGGCCTCGGCGCATTTCGAGGCCGAAATCGAGAACTCAAGCGAAGTCACTGGGAATAGCGCGAATACAGAGCCCCCGCGGGGGCTTCGATTTCCGAGCGGACAGGAGAGGACACGAGAGGACAGGAATTGGCGCTGAGTCCGTAGCCAAGTCGTAGCCAAACCGGTGTCAAGCTTGAGTCGCTAGGTGCCGAGTCATTTGCCTTCTTCACGAGGAGTCCTTCCTTCGCGCACCAACTTCGCGAGCGGTCGCCGGCCCGTCAGGGGACGAAAGACACGGCGCCAGGGGAGTGGCCGGCGCCCTTCGCGTTGCGCTACCATCAAGGAATGGGCACGTATCGAGCGAAGGGGCGTTGCCAGGGGCGCGGTCGGTCTCTAGTGGCCATGGGCCTCTTCCTATGGGGCTCCTTTGCCGGGCTCCCATCCTCGACCAACGCCCAAAGCCGACTCGAAACCTCCGTATCCCAGCACATCCGCCAGATTCGCAGGGATCTGCCGCGCGAGAACGCGCCGCGCGCGCGCGCGGTGACGGGTGACGAGCGATGGGGTCGTGAATTCGGGCTTCCCGTTGTCGACGGCTGGGTCTATTGCGCCGCAGAGTACCAAGGGAAGATCATCATCGGCGGATCTTTCTCCCGGACCGGCGATGTCGTGACGCGGAACCTCGCCGTCTGGGATGGAAGCGCTTGGTCTCCACTCGGAGAGGGCACGGACGGTGCGGTGTACGCGCTCACCATCTTCAACGGGCAAATGGTCCTGGGTGGAACATTCAGTAGCGCAGGTGGGCTGTCTGCCAGCGGCGTCGCCGCGTGGAACGGTGCGGAATACGCGGCCATGGGCGCCGGCCTTCGCGAGGGGACCTACCAACAGCCGGATGTCTGGTGCCTCTCCACCTATAGAGGAAGCCTTGTGGCCGCCGGGGGATTCACTCAGTCCGGGACGACCTCAGTCCGGCATGTGGCTCTGTGGGACGGCGGCGCATGGGCTCCCCTGGGGCAGGGAATCAACGGAGGCGTTTATGCGTTGGCCGCGATAGGCGACTCGCTCTTTGCGGGCGGAGCGTTCGATTCCGCGGGCACTGTGGCCGTGCATTCGCTGGCGTGCTGGGATGGTGCGACGTGGCAGGATGTCGACGGCGGGGTCGGGCCCTACGAGGCCGGGCGTGTGTACGCCTTGGCCGTCGATAGCGGGAATCTATTCGTCGGTGGATCGTTCGAATCGGCGGGTGGCCTGGCCTCACCGAACCTCGCACGGTGGACTGGCTCTTCGTGGGTACCCATCGGATTGAACGCGTTCCTGGGAGCACGCCATCTCGCGACGCACCAGGGGACGGTGTTCATCGGCAGCGGATTCAACAGTGACGCGCTCGCGACATGGAACCCCGGGTCGGGTCTCCGGTGGGTGGGTGACATCGTAGGATCGACATCCTGCTTGTTCGACCTCGGCGACGATCTGCTCGTTGCCGGCCGGTTCGGTGCCTCCGGTCCTTCCGGAATCCGAGGCTTCAACGTTCTGCGATGGGCCGATGGGTCGTGGGAGCCATTCGAAGCGTGGGGGGGCGCGATGCGCGGACTCATCAGCGGCGCCTACTATGCGCCGAGTCGGGCCATAACTTCCTTTCAGGGTCGGCTGGCGTCAGTCGGCGTTCTGGCCTGGGCCGGCGATCCGCCGAACTGGGCTCCGCTCGGCAAGAATGCATCCTGGGATCGGAGTGAGTGGACCGCGATGCCGTCCGTGCTGGGCTATCCCGCCGACATGGCCGCTCGCGACGACACCTTGTACGTCGCGGGAGTGATGGGGAGCGATTACGAGGCCAATTCGCCCGTCGCAAGGCTGGTCGGGTCGAGTTGGAGCAAGATGGACACGCTCTCCCTCGATGCTCGGTGCATCGCGTTCTTTCAGGGAGATCTCTACATTGGTGGCTGGCGGCTTGGTATCGGAACACCACGAACAGGTGGCGTCTACCGCTGGGATGGTTCGCGATGGGAGACCATCGGGCTCGCGGATGGGACCATGGAATTCCCCGGGGTGCTCGCAATGACCGTCCACGACGGACGCCTAGTCGTCGGAGGCTGGTTTGACACGATTGGCCGGACGCCGGCCGTGAATGTCGCGGCATGGGACGGTCACGATTGGCTGCCGCTTGGGGCAGGTCTGCCGAGCAACGGAGAGAATGCGGTCGTGTACGCTCTCGCCAGCCACGAGGGCGCTATCTTCGCGGGCGGCGATTTCGACACGTGGGGCTACGCCATGAACCGATGGAACGGTGTCGAGTGGGAGCCCAAGCCACTCACCGGGTTTCCGAGTTGCCTGTCGACCTTCGAAGGCAATCTCTTCGTAGGAGGATTGTTCTTCCGGAATGATGGTCAGGTGGATGGAATCCTTGCATGGACGGGGCAGGACTGGGTGCCGCTGGGTTCGGGTGTGAATTGGGACGTGTGGGACATGGCGACCGTGGATGACAATCTCTACATCATCGGCGCATTCACGGAAGCGGGCGGCCATGGGTCCTTCGGGATCGCGAGATACGGGCCAGAGACGCCCCTCGCCCCCATGCTACGATCGACGCTCGCGCCGGGCACCCCGAATCCCTTCCGCGACTCCGTGATGTTTTCGATCGCGAGCGCCTCGGACGGTATGATGCGAGTACGCGTGGTGGATGTGCTTGGCCGAGAAGTGGCGGTTCTCTACGAGGGGCACCAGACCTCGGGTCCCCACAGCTTCCAATGGAACGGGCGAAGCGGCTCCGGCGGGACGGTGCCCGCGGGCATCTACTTCCTACACGTCACATATCCCGACGGAACATCCCGTACCCAAAAGATCGTGCGGCTGCGCTGAGAGGATGACTGCTCGGCAAGCCTCGCAGCCGACAATGCGCCCCCGTAGCTCAGACGGATAGAGCAGCGGTTTCCTAACGGCCTCGGCGCATTTCGGGGCCGAAATCGAGAGCTCGAGGGAAGTCACTGGGAATGGCGCGAATACAGAGCCCCCTCGGGAGTTGCGCCCGTGGGGGTTTCGATTTCGAGCGGACACGAGCGGACAGAAGAGGACAGGAATTGGCGCTGAGTGCGTAGCCAAGTCGTAGCCACTTTTCGCCGGGGCTCGAAGTGCCAGGTACCGAATTGGCAGTGACGAAACCTTGTCGCGGGCTCTTCGGCGCGGGTCGCCCGTCTAGGACATCAAGGGGAGGTGGGAGCATCTCAATCCGGATCGATTCGGCGATCTCTCGAAACGCTGGGTGATCAGCGACAATCAAAATTCCCGTCCGACGACAATTAGAATTCCCGTCTGGA
>JBBTHR010000120.1:0-5585 GCA_038060295.1 Candidatus Eiseniibacteriota bacterium | reverse complement strand
CCATGACCAGGACCGCTACTACTACGGCTGCAATTTCTGCGACGCCCGCTTCGGCCGCTACGGCGCCTACCGGGCTCATGTGCTCCGCTGCGACGATCGGCCGCGCGGCTATCGCTTCGACGTGAGCGACTGGGACGACGAGTGGAACGGCGTGGCCTGCGACGTCACCGGATGCCAGGAGCACGGCGGATACCAAGGCGGCTGGGACGACGACGGCTATCGGTAAGTCGAAGCGCCACACGCGAGACGGTCGAGGGACAAGGCGGGGCGGTGGATTCTCTCCACCGCCCCTTGCGCGTTTCGGGGATCGGGATATCGTCTTTTGATACCGGCATAGACGGCCGGGGTTGCCCCGGAAGTCGGGGCCGGGATGTCGGGCTTGGTCGCGGGGGCCAATCTAAAGTGCCCCGGACCCACTGAACGCCCGCCGTCCCCCATCTGTCGGCCAGCGCGATGAAATGTCGCGCTGGCCGGTTGTTTTCGGGGCCCTCGGCGCGCCTCATCGATCTCCATGAGCCGCTACTCCTCATCGCGCGCGCCCGCGTCGCCGCGGCTTCCGGCCGCCGCCTTGGTGCTTGCGGTGATGGGGTTCGCGGCGCTCGGGTGCGGCGGCAATTCGTCGCGCTCCAGTGTCTCCCCTCCGCCGCCCGCCGACTCGGACTACGAGGCGGCGCGCGTCTTCACGGGACTCTCCGCACCGGTCGATCTTCAGGCGCCACCCGGCGACACCTCCCGCGTCTTCATCGTCGAGCAAACCGGCTCCGTCCGGATCGCCAGAAACGGCACGCTCCTCCCCCGCTCCTTCCTCGACATCTCTTCCCTGGTGAGCAGCGGCAGCGAGCAGGGCCTTCTGGGCCTCGCGTTCCACCCCCAGTACGCCACGAACGGTCGCTTCTACATTCACTACACGAACAGGGCGGGCGACACACGGCTCGCGGCGTACCGCGTCTCGGGCGACCCCGACAGTGCCGATCCGGCCGAGACGCCGGTCCTCTCGGTGGACCAGCCCTACTCGAACCACAACGGGGGGCAGATCGCGTTCGGTCCCGACGGCTTCCTCTACATGGCCCTCGGCGACGGCGGATCGGGCGGCGACCCGCAAGGGAACGGACAGTCGCTCACGACGCTCCTCGGCAAGATCCTCCGCCTCGACGTGGACGGAGGATCGCCCTACGCGATCCCTCCCACGAATCCCTTCGCGGGGCGAAACGACGCGAGTGGGGAGATCTGGTCGTACGGCCTTCGGAATCCCTGGCGCTTCGCCTTCGACGCCGCCACCGGCGCCATGTGGATCGCCGACGTGGGACAGAACGAATGGGAGGAGATCGACGTGGAGCCGGCCGGGACGGGAGGGCGGAACTACGGCTGGAATCGGATGGAGGGAACGCATTGCTATCCGCCTGGATCGGCCTGCGACACGACGGGGCTGATCCGCCCCGTGCTCGAATACGACCATGGCTCGGGCTGCTCGGTTACCGGTGGCACTGTTTATCGGGGGGCGGAGCTACCCGAACTCGGCGGCACCTACTTCTACGGAGATTTCTGCACCGGGCTCGTCCGGAGCGCGCGCCTGGGCCCCGCCGGAACGGTGGAAACGCGCGATTGGACCGCGGCGCTCCGTCGCGTGACGGGTGAGCCGATGCGCCAGCTCTCCTCGTTCGGACTCGACGGCAGGGGCGAGCTCTACCTGCTACTCCTCGACGGCGACGTCTACCGGCTCCGCCGAAAGGCGTAGCCTCTTCGATCCGCTTCCCGGCGGAGGGCTAGGCTCCCGCGTCCAGGGCCGCGCGCGCCGAGACCAGCAGCGGTTCGGCCGAGACGGGGCCGTTCACGGCCGCCCGCATCCAGGCATCCGGCGTGAGGCGCCCCAGGCGCATGATCCGCTCCACTTCCTCGCCGAACGGAACCTGCCTCAGCCTCTCCGCCAGCTGGAACGCCACGATGTGCCCGATGGCGTAGTCGGGGAGGTACATCGCCGCGTTCACGATGTGGGAGTAGATCGCGAGGATTTCCAGGTCGCGGACGCCGTAGTGCGGCGCGAACCACCGGTTCCAGACCTCGCGGGCCTCTCTCAGGACCGCCTCGCGCGTCTCCGCGGGAGTGGCCCGCGGGTGCGCATAGAGCCAGTTCCATATCTTCATGTCGAGAAGGCTCACGCCCGCGATCTCCGCGGTCATCCAGAGACCGTGGATGGCTTCGTGCCGGCGCGCCTCTTCGCCCTTCGAACCGAGGCCGAGGACCGCGAGGTCGTACGCCTGGAACGTGAAGGCGAGCGCCTCCGTGAAGGCCGTGTTCGGCACGCCGTTCAGCGCCCAGTGGTCGATCGCGTTGAGCGAGAAGACCTGCTCGACGTTGTGCCCCAGTTCGTGCATCGCGACGTTGTAGCCCTGGAAGTTCATGCCGCCGGACGGAACGCGCGTGCGGAGGTGCGCTTTGTCCTCGCGGCGCTGCGCGCCGGAAGCGTGTCCCGCGCCGCGCGCCGGATCGACGACGATCCGCTCCGCGAGCCAGCGGGCGCGCTGCGGGGCGAAGCCGAGCTGCTCCAGGATCCCCGGGATCGCTCCCTGGAACGCCCCCAAGTTCGGGAATCGCCGCTGCACCGTCGCGTCGAGCTCCTCCTCGCGCAGCGATGCCCGCGGCAGATAGCCGGTGTACCAGAGATCGAACGGCTCCAGCGGCCGCCCCAGGCGTTCCTTGATGCGCCGCGCCACGCGTCCCACTTCCGGCGCGTCGAGCACGGAAACGAGGAGCGCTTCCACTTCCCGCTCCGGCATCTGGCGACCGAGGTCGAAGCGCCGCTGGATGAAAGTCGGCGCCGTCGGCGCGTAGGGGTCGATGGCGCGGAGCGCGTGGAAGACTTCGAGGAGCCGCACATAGCGCGTGTCGGGCTCCCGCTCGGCCAGATCGCTCCGAGGCGCCGCGCCGTCCACGGGCCGCACCTCGTTCGTTTCGGGCGCCCAGAGGAGGTCGGGATTCGAGCGAACGGCGCCCGGGATCTCCTGCCGCACGATCCGCTCCATGATCCTCTGGATGAGCCGCTGTTTCTCCAGGCCTTCGGCGCCGGCGGCGTAATTCCCCTTCAGCTCGTCGCGCAGGCCCCAGTGCGTCAGGAGGCGAAGGCCGGCGGGAAAGGGGCGCTGCCCGTCGCGGGTCATGACTCGGTCCATCAAGATGTTGTACTCGGAGATGTAGACCTCGGCCGCGTTGAACGCGCGGGTCGTCTCCTGCTGGAGCTCCGCGGGCACGCGCATGGCGAAGCGGTCCATGAGGCAGGAGCGCGCCCACGCCTCGCGGCTCCACGTCCCGCCGTCGCGCAGCCGCTCCTCCAGCCGGTGGACGGGAAAATTGAGGAGCGCTAGGAAGGCGACCTTCGTGCGGAAGAGGTCGGGTTCCACGTGCGCGAAGAAATCCATGTTCGCGAAGAGGAGGTCGACCGGCCCCAGCGGACCGGTGTCGGTGTCCATCGGGCGGCGGAGTTCGCGGTGGAGCTCGTGCAGCAATCCGTCCACCTGCTCCAGCGCGTCGGAGATCCGCGAGAACGCGTTCGCCCGCTCCGCCTCGTCCGCCAGGTAGTGCCGTTCACAGAATTCGGCGAACAGGGCGGCGTCGCCGTCCTCGCTCCACCAGCGCTCCGCCACCTGCCGCACGCCGCGTCCGATGGCGTCGGTCCTGCCCTCGCCGTGCTTCGCGACGAGTTTCGCCGCGACCTCGTCCTGCGCGGCGACGGGAAGGAACGCGCGATGCGCGGGAGAAGCGACCCGGGCGGTCGCGGAGGAAGCCATGGCGTCGGGATTCATGGGGTCACTCCTTCGCGGGAGCGATCGTGGTATCGGCCGCGGCCGGCACGGTGGCCGGCGCGTTGCTGCTCCACATGTCGCGGTAGAGGCGCCAGCCTGCTTCGGTCCTCTTCCAGACGACGAGGAACTTCCCCGCCTCGACCGTCTGGCCACCCGTGCCGATCAGCGCGTAGTGCCCCTCCTCGGTCACGGCGTCGCCGGTCCCGTGGATCTCATCGGTCTCGAGGCGGAGAATCGGAATGGGAAGCTGGAGGAGCCCCTCCCAGACCTTCACGATCGCCTCGCGACCGAGCGCCGGTTCCTCGTTCGGAGGCATGAGCTTCGCGTCCTCGGTGTAGAGCATTCCGATCGCCTTGCCGTCGCGCGCCTCGAAGGCCGCCATGAACTCGCGGTCGACCGCGTCGATCGCCGCGCGCACCGCCGCCGGATCGGCCTGCGGAGGACGGGAGCAGGAGCCGGCGAAGACGAGCAGGAGCGAAAAGACGGCGACGACGAACGCGAAGGGGAACGCGGACGTCCGCCCGGGGAAGGAGAAGCGCATGGCGGAACTCCCAGTTCGTGGAAGAAACGAGAAGCGGAGCGTGATCACGCCGCGGTCGGCGGCGCGGTGACCGGTTCCTCGACGACCCAGCGAACCGACTTGCTGCAGGGGCAGACGCCACCCACGCGCTTGAGGTTCGGAGTCTTCTTGCTCGCCAGATCGGCCGTGATTCGCCCGGCCGTCACGTCGCGCAGCGTCTCGACGTACTGCCTCATGTCGCGGCTATGGAGGTACGGATCGGGAAGCGTCGCCGCCAGGTGCTTGACGTAGGCGTCGACTTCCTCGAACGATTCGCCGCGCGTGCCGACCATCGTCCACGCCGGCACGCCCTTCCGCCGGAAGTAGCGGCGGTCGGGAAGGGTCAAGAGGTCTTCCCACGAGACGCCCTCGAACTTCGTGCGGTCGGCCAGGAGCCGCGTGACCAGGGCCTCCGCCTCCTCATGCGACAGCCGGGGGAATCGCGCACGGACGTAGCGCGTGTTCAGGTCGGCCACCACCTTCTGCAGTTCCTCGAAGTACTGCGACTGCGCCTCGGCGTTCTTGAGATTCTTGAACCCAAACCGGATGTTCGAGTCGCCGCCCTTCTCGTGCCCGAACATCTCGAGTCCGCGCGGCACCCACTTGTCGAGCGAGCGCTGAATGGCGTTCATGGTGACGAGTTCGTACCCCTGCGCGGCGCGCTGCACCCAGCGGCGTAGCGGCACGACGCCGGCGGCGAGGTGGAACGCCTCCTCCCGCAGCATCGGCGGCATCGACTGCGCGAACGGCTTGTAGGCGCAGACCTTCTGCATCGCCAGCTGATATTTGCCGACGCGATCGATCACCGCGGCGAAGACGACGTTGTCCACGAAGGAATCGTAGTCGATGTTGAAGGCGTCGAGGACGTGGGAGCCGGTCCTCATGGAGAGGATCTCCTCCACCATGTCCTCGGCCGACTGGTCGGTGACGGCGCTCCAGTCCTGCGACGTGAGGAGATGGAACATCTGGTAGCCGTGACGCAGTTCCTCCGCCATGACGCGGAGCACCCAGAAGCGGTCCTCGTCTTCCTGGGCGCGGGAGAGCGTCACCTCGTGCTGCTGGATGGAGCCGAACTCGGTCGACGCCTGCGCGCGAATGATGGAGAGAAGGTGGCGGCCCTGATCCTCCAACATCTCGGACGGTTCGAGCATGCGGGGCTGCCCCTTCTGGTCCCCCACCTCGATCGTGTCGCCCATGCCGACTTCCATCTTGGCGCAGAGGCAGAACTC
>JBBTHR010000119.1:0-11290 GCA_038060295.1 Candidatus Eiseniibacteriota bacterium | reverse complement strand
GTCGCGTTCCTGGCGGGGACCGTCGTCACCGTCTTCCGGCTCTCGATCGCGCCGGTGATCATGCGCGAATCGTCTCCGGAGACGAGGCCCTTCCTCTTCAGCGCGTCGTACACGGTCCTTTTCATCTCGGCCATCGTGGGGTCGGTGGTGGGCGGCGTGCTGCCGCACCTCTTCCACCTGATCACCGATTCCAACCGCCTCGCGCTCCGCTGGTCGCTCTACGCGGCGTGCGCGCTCTACCTGACCTCGACCTGGCCCTTTCAGATGATGACCCCGACGCCCCCCTATCGAGACGCGGAGGCTGGAGGCGAAACGGGGGATGGCCTGCCGCCGTCGGCAGCCGAGCGCGCCCTGGCCGCCCTGCGCGAGCTGGCCGACGTCGACTGGGGACTTCATCTCAAGTTGATCCTTCCGTCGATGCTGATCGGGCTCGGCGCGGGGCTCATCATTCCGTTCATGAATCTCTACTTCCACGACCGCTTCGGACTGGACGAGGCGGCGATCGGCATTCTCTACGCGGTGATGCAGGGGTTCATGGTCCTGGGGAATCTCTTCGGCCCCGCGGTCTCGCGGCGCCTCGGCCTCGTCGGTGGGGTCGTGGCGACCCAGCTGGCGTCGGTCCCGTTCATGCTTGTGCTGGGGCTCTCGGGGTGGCTTCCGCTGGTGATCGCCTCCTTCTTCCTCCGCTCGACGCTCATGAACATGAACCAGCCGCTCTCGTCCCACTTCGCCATGGAAGTCGTGCGAGAGCGCGACCACGCGGTCACGAACAGCCTGCTCGCGCTTTCGTGGTTCGTGGCGTGGGCCATCAGCGCCGACATCGGCGGCGCGATGATCGAGCGGAGCGGCTACACGACGCCGATCCTCATCGCCGCGGGGCTCTACGTGGTCGCGTCGCTCCTCTACTGGTACTTCTTCCGCGGCGTCGAGGAGCGGCGAATTCCGCAGTCCGAGGTGGAGATCCCCGAGGCGTAAGGGCCGGAAGTGCTGCCGTAACCTCCTGCGGTGCTTGTCGGTGGCTGAATTCAACCGCGGTGCCCCGGAGACCCTCAAGTTCTTCGATTCACATGCCGATCCTTCTCCCTGTCTGCAGTTGGATCCACGTGCCGAGGGTCGGTGACGACGGATCCAGGGTGGTGGTGCGGTGGGGTCATTGGACATGTCTATACAGGGGGGAAACAATATGAAGCGCAATATCTCGATTCTGTTCCTGGCTTCGCTCCTGGTCGCTTCGGTAGTGTTCGCTCCGGTCGCTTTCGCCGGTCCGGTCGGCACGCTCGAGGTGAACGCCGGCTATGCGAAGTCGTCGACCGAACTCGGGACGACGACTGAATCGCTTGGGGGTGGCATTGGCTTTGGCGCCTCGTACTGGCGTGGTGTGAGCCCTAGCGTCTCCTTGGGCGGCGAAGTCTCCTTGGATAATCTCGGCAATGCGAGCTACAGCGGCGTTGATCTGTTGGCCGGCGCCTTCACGGAAGATTTCGACACCACTGTTTTCCGCGTAAACCCTGCGGTCCGAGTCAACTTCGGAGCTCCGGTCGGCCCGAGTTTTTATGGTCAGGGCGGCGTCGGTCTCTACAAGGTGTCGTCGAATTACAGCTACGAAGATGTACTCGGCATCGTCAACTTCGACGGCAGCGAGTCGAAGATCGGCTTCAACTTCGGCGCTGGCGTGAATTTCCCGGTCGCCCCGACGACGAAGATGAACGTGGGTCTCCAGTACCACAGCGTCTCGACCGAAGGCCAGAGCACGAACTACGTGAACCTCCGCGCGGGAATCGGCTTCAGCCTGTAATCTTCCCGAGTTTCGATCGAGGGGGCGGCGCCGCCACGGCGTCCGCCCCCTCGTCGTTTTCCCGCCTCGAACACCTCCCCATAGCCGGAAGTCTTTTCCGGTCCTTCCGATACCCCTTTCGCCTGATCCGGCTCGTCTGCGGCAATACATTCCGCGTTATCGGCAATAGCGTCCGTTTTTCCGCCAAAGTTCCCCTTCAGACAGGACGATAGTTCCGTAGACATCGGGGCCGGAGAAAAACATTCCGCCGTGGACAGGCTCGGTCCCGCCCGTCCCGGCACGTTCTCGGAGGTAATCGTCCCATGAACCTTCGCACCATCGTCCGTGCCGCCTTCGCCCTGTGCGTGGCCGGCTTCTGCGCCGCCAGCACCGCCGAGGCGCAGATCCTCTCGAACATCTCGAACATCACGCTGAACGCATCCGCCGCGCAGACCCTCACGGTCAGCGTGACCAGCGGATCGACCGTCAACTTCACGCTGGCGCAGGGCGCGGCGGCCGCGGGCGACGTCTCGCCGGCCATCTCGACCTCGTGGAACCTGAATCCGGGCCTCACGGGCGCCGTGAGCCTCTTCGGCTACTTCAACACGCCGTCGGCCGCCCTCACGGACGGTACCTACGACATCGCGTCGACCTACGTCGAAGGCCGCATGACGACGGGCGCCGTCGCCACCTACACCGCCTTCACGCAGACGAACGCCGTCGGTCCGGCGAACGGCAGCCTTCTCCTCTTCACGGAGGCCGTCACGGGCGTGAACAAGATCAACACGCGCAGCGACAACCTGGATCTCCAGATCAATCTCGCGGCGAGCCCCACGGTGCCGGCGAGCGCGTACACGGGCACGCTCCGCATCCAGGCGCGGGCGCTCTAGAAGCAGGAGTGAATCATCCCATGGACGGGATCGAACGGTTGGTGCGATCGGTGAGGACGCTCGGCCTGGCGCTGGGCGTCCTTGCCTCGCTTTTCGTCGGACCGTCCGCGGGCGCTCAGTTCCTCTCCGGGCTCACGAACGTCTCGCTGAACGCGACCACGGCCTCGTCGTTGACCATCGCCATTCCCAGCGGATCCTCGATGAACTTCACCCTCCTCCAGGGTGTCCCCGCGAACGGAAGTACGGCCGCCGCGATCACGACGTCGTGGAACTTGAACCCGGGGCAGATCGGAACGATCCGCCTCTACGCCTACTTCGGCACCCCTTCGGTGGCACTAGCCGGCTCGACCTACAACATCGCCTCGAACTACGTGGAGGGCAGGATGACCACCGGCTCGCCGGTCACCTACACGCCGTTCACCCAGACCAATCCGGTCGGCCCCGCGGGGGGAAGCCTTCTCCTCTTCTCGGAGGCGATCACCGGGGTCAACAAGAACAAGACCCGGACGGACAACCTGGACGTGCGCATCAATCTGACAACCAGCCCGGCGGTGCCCGCGGGCACCTACACCGGAACGCTTCGCATCCAGGCGCGCGCGCTCTAGGCGCGGGCGCGGCAAGACACCCAAGGAAGGGGAGTCCGACGATGACGAGGACGCGGAACCGAACGCGGGGTCTCTGCCTGGCTCTCGCGATGCTCACGCTGGCGGGGCCGGCGCTCGCCCAGACCGTCCGCCCGGTCATCGTCGAGTACGAAGGAAAGCGGATCCACGGGAAGTTCGAGCTCTTGAACGACCAACTGATGCCGGTGAACGTGATCCTCGAGGCGCGGAGTTTCGACGTGACGGAAGAGGGCGACCCGGTCTTCCGGTCGCTCGATCCTTCCGTCACGCTCAAGCTTTCGCAGATGAGCTTCCGGCTTCCCGCGCAGCAGTCCCGCACCATCTTCTTCGAGGCGCGAGCCGAGTCGGTTCCGGCCTGGTTCACGATCTACGCCACGTTCTCCGGAATGCCACGCCGCCAGGGGATCGAGGTGGAGGTCGAACTGCCGCACACGGTCTACATGCTTCCCAAGGAGCCGCTCGGCGCCGCGGACGTGCGCGTCGAATCGGCCGTCTGGGACTCCGTCGCGCGGAACGTCTCGGTCCGCCTCCGGAACGTGGGACCGCGCCTGGGACGGGTGGAGGAAGCCGAGGCGCGGGCGAAGAAGGAGAAGCGCCAGTCCGGGAGCTTTCCGCTCCTCCCGGGGGCGACGCGGCGTGTTCTCATTCCGTGGGACGCTCCCGGGGCGCCCTCGACGTACCGGCTGAAATTCCAGCGGTTCGTCGTGGAGGATTCGCTTCGGGCCGGGTAGGCCAGAGGCTGGAAGGGGCGTGAGTCGCATGGAGCCATCGAGGCATCCGGACGAGGCCAATGAGCCCCGCGGGAGCCTCTTTGCGTTCTTGGCGCTCCCGGCGCTCCTGGTGCTCCTGGCGATCGGCGTCCTCGTTGCGATCATGGTTGCCGTCGTGGCGATCCCGTCGGTTGCGCGGGCGCAAGTCTTCCAGATCGCGGGCGGCACCTCCAGCCAGTTTCACGCCACCGGCGGGACGGTGAACGTTCGCGGTGCGGGATTCGACGGCTGGCTCGGTCTCGGCGACCTCGAGCGTTTCCGCATCGGCGGATTGCTGCGGCGGGAATTCCGCGGGGGAATCGTCTCGATGGGAGACCAGGCGATCCTCTTCGGGCTCCCAACCGACGTCTTCCAGTCGCCGCACTCGTTCTACGGGCGCGGGCTCGGCTTCGAACGCGAGATCGGCGACGTTCGGCTCCGCGCGATCGCGGGGAGCACGGCCTCGGTCTACGGCTCTCCCTTCTTCCTCGGCGCCGAGAGCGAGCGCGGCGCGGCGATTCTCTTCCTCGACCACGAAGTCTCGCCGACCGTTCGCGTCCTCACGCGGGCGGTCTTCTCGAATCGCCAGACGGTCATCAGCGGACTCGACTGGACGCCTCGGCCCGACCTGAGCGCGGCGCTCGCGGGCGGCGGAGGCGCCGGGGAACCGTACGGGGCGGCGAGCGTGCGCTTCGAGCGGCCCTGGATCACCGCGCGCGCGGCCTGGTCCGCGGCGGCCGACGCGTTTCGCCGCGTCGCCGTTCCCCAGGCCACCGCCTCGGAGATGGAGCGGGAGAACGTCGACGTGAAAGTCCGGCCCCGGAAGGGGCTCGTGCTCCAGGTGGGGCGCTACCATTTCCTACAGCCGGAAACGGAAACGACTCCGGTCTATCGGGGGAGGGTCCATCAGGGCTTCGTGAACGCCACCCTGCTCGGAACCATGACGAGCGTCGGCCTCTACGACTCGCGCGGGACCGACGCCGGGAATCGGGGCGTCTCGGTGAGCGTCGACCGGCCGATCGGAAGGGCGCTGCAGGTGTCGGGGAATTTCTTCCATGCCGAGGATCGCTCAGGAGAGACGTTCAACACGGTGGTCGGCGTCCTTCGCGAATCGGTTTCGCCGCACGTCGACCTGACGCAGGTCGTCACCCACACGCGCGGGAACAGCACCGTGTCGTTCGGCGGCAACTACGTGTCGAGCCGCTTCAGCGTGGGAGCCGAATGGCAGTCGGTCTACGTGCCGTTCGGCGAGGGGGATCCCTTCCGCCAGGCGCTCATGCTGAGCGTGAAGATCCTCGCCTTCGGGAACTTCACGGCGAACCTGGGGAGCTACGTGGCGCCCGACGGATCGGTGAAGTACACGGTGGCCGGGAACCAGTACCTCTACCGCGGTGACGGCGGCTCCTCGGGAGAGCGGCGACCCTCCTTCTCGGACCACATGGTGCAGGGGATCGTGACCGACGAGAAGGGCGCTCCGGTCCGCGGCGCGGCGGTCCGGGTCGACGGGGACCTGGCCTATACCGATTCCGACGGCTACTTCTTCGTCCGGAAGCCGAAGGGGAGGCCGTGCGCGCTGGAGGTGGCGGTCGGCGAGTTCCTGACGCCGCTGCCGTACCTCGTGGTCAGCGCGCCGGAAGTCTTGGAACCGCAGCCGGAGGGAAGAGGTTCAGGCGCGGTGATTGTCGTTCGGGCGGTTATTCCGCAGGTCCCGAAGCCGCCGGTGGAGGAGTGGACGGAAGCGAAGTAGTTTGTCGAGCTGTCGTGGAAGGTGGATCGAGCGAAGGGGGTCGGTGGAACTCGGAGGAAGCCTGCGGCCCGCGAAGCGGGCAACGCACAGCGACCGGAGAGTTCCACCGACCCCCTTCGCTCACTCGGCACGAACAGGGCGGCCGTCCAAACAACCAGCTCTTCGAACTACCTATCAACCCCTGTCATCTCCGCCGCCGAGAAGACCTTCTTGATCTGCTCCTCCGTCAGTAGCTTTCGCTCCCGTACGATTTCCACCACGGTCTTGCCGCTCTTCGCCGATTCCTTCGCCACTTCCGCCGCCGCCATGTAGCCGATGTACGGATTGAGGGCCGTGGCCAGGGAGATCGAGTGTTCGAAGTACTCGCGGCACGTCTCCTCGTTCGCCGTGATGCCGTCCACGCAGGTGGTGCGGAGCACGCGCATGGTGGGCGCCAGGATGGCGAGGGAGCGAAGGAGATTGTGCGCAATCACTGGCATCATCACGTTCAGTTCCAACTGGCCCGCTTGCGCGGCGTAGGCGACCGTGGTGTCGTAGCCGAGAACCTGGAAGCAGACCATGTTCGTCATCTCGGCGACGACCGGATTCACCTTCCCCGGCATGATCGAGGAGCCGGGCTGGACGGCGGGTAGGACGATCTCGTCGAAGCCGGTCGTCGGACCGCTGGCGAGAAGGCGGAAGTCGTTCGCGATGCGCGTGAGGTCGAGGCAGAAGCCGCGCAGATCGTTCGAGAGGCGGACGAACGGCGCCATGCTCTGCATCGCCTCGAAAAGATTGGGCGACGGCCGGAAGGGCGCGCCCGTGAGCGCGGCGATGTTCGCGATGGTCCGTTCGCGGTACCGCGGATGGGCGTTGATCCCCGTGCCGGCCGCGTTTCCGCCGAGGCCCAGCGGCAGGAGCCCCTCGCGACTTCGCTTCAGCGACTCGACCCACCCCTCCACGCAGACCTGGTAGCCCTCGAACTCCTGCCCGAGCGTGACCGGCACCGCGTCCTGCAGGTGCGTGCGACCCGACTTGAGGACGGTGCGGAATGCCGCGGCACGGCCGGCGAAGGAGCAGGCGAGGGCCGCCATCTCCTCCACGACCGGGCCCGAGAGTTCGTAGGCGGCGAGGCGGATGGCGGTCGGAATCACGTCGTTGGTCGATTGCGCCATGTTGACGTGATCGTTGGGGCTCACGAGCGCCGTGTCGCCGCGCTCCCCGCCCATCAGTTCGCAGGCGCGGTTCGCCACGACCTCGTTCACGTTCATGTGGAACGACGTGCCGGCGCCGGCCTGGTAGGCGTCCACGACGAAGTGGCTGTCGAGCTTCCCCGCCACGACTTCCTCGGCGGCGCGGACGATCGCGTCGGCCTTCGCCTTGTCGAGGACGCCGAGATCGCGATTGGCCTTCGCGGCGGCAATCTTGATGCGGGCGACGGCGCGGACCATCTCCCGGTGGAGCCGCTCGCCGCTGATGGGGAAGTTGGCGACCGCACGGGCCGTCTGCACGCCGTAGTAGGCGTCGGCGGGAACCTCGAGCGGTCCCAGGGAATCCTTTTCGATCCGGGTCTGGCGGGAGGCGCCCGCGCCGGTGGCTTCGCTCATGGCGTTCCGATCAGATGGAGTCGAGGAGCCAGCTTTCCGGACCCTCGAGGAGCTCCTTCACGCGGTGGAGGAATTGGGCCGCCGGCGTGCCGTCGACGAGCCGGTGATCGAAGGAGAGGACGAGCGTCATCATCCACCGGACCACGATGCGGTGATCGCGCACCACGGCGCGCTCCTGGATGAGATGGACGCCCAGAATGCCGACTTCGGGAACGTTGATGACCGGCTGAGACGCGGTGGCGCCGAACATGCCGGCGTTCGTGATCGTGAAGGTGCCGCCCTGGATGTCGTTCAGGGTCAGCTTCTCGGCGCGGGCGCGCGAGGCCAGGTCTTCCATCTCCGCCGCGATCTGGAGAAGCGTCTTCTTGTCGGCGTCGTGGAGGATCGGAACGATGAGGCCCTGGTCGCGGTGCACCGCCATGCCGATGCTGTAGTACTTCTTGAAGCGCGCCTCCGTCTCCGTGAGGGAGGCGTTCAGGACCGGATACTCCTTGAGCGCGCGGACCACCGCCTTCGTGATGAACGGCATGTAGGTCAGGTTTAGCCCGTACTCGGCCTTCACCTTCTCCTTCAGCCGGGCCCGGAGTTCCACCAGCGCCGTCATGTCGACTTCGTCGGTCACCGAGCAGTGCGCCGCGGTGTGGCGCGACTTCGACATGTTCTCGGCGATCTTCTTTCGTAGCGTCGTGAGCGGCTGGACGATCTCCTCGCGCGTCCCGGCCGGGGCCACCGCCGCGGCGGGAATCGCCTTGAGGGGCCGCGCCGCCGGCGCCGGGGTCATCGTGGCGGCCGCCATGGTGGGGGCCACTCCACCCGCGGGCGCGGCCATCGCGCCGGGCATGCCGGGGGAGAGCTTTCGCGCATCCAGATGCGTGAGGACGTCCTCGCGCGTCACGCGCCCGCCCATGCCGGAGCCGTGGATCTGCGCCACCTCGACGCCGTGCTCCTTCACCAGCTTCCGGACGGCGGGCGAGAGCCGCATCCCGTCGGAGGAGGAAGGCGAAGGCAAGGTCGCGGTGGCTGCCGGCGCGTGGCTGGGAGCCGGAGCGTAGGGCGCGGGTGCGGCGCGGCCCGGCGCCGGTGCGGCCGCGCCGGGCGCCGGAGCGCCGGCTGCCGTTCCGAGCGACTCGCCCGCGGCAAGAATGACGCCCAGCTCGTCACCGACCTGCGCGACGACCCCTTCGCCCACCGTGATCCTCCCGAGTGTGCCGGCTATGGGCGACGGAAGCTCGATGTTGATCTTGTCCGTAATGATCTCGACGATCGGTTCGTCCTTGGCGATCGGGTCGCCGACCTTCTTCAGCCACTTCCCGATCGTCCCTTCGACCACGCTCTCGCCGAGTTGCGGCACGATGATGGTGGTAGGCATCCTTCCTCCCGATGGGCCCGAAGGGCCTAGTAGGCGACCAGCTCGCGGATCGCCTGGGCGATCCGGTCGGCGTTGGGCAAGTAGTGATCGGCCAGATTCGGCGCGAACGGTTCTTGGGGCGCGTCGGGCGGCGAGATGCGGATGACCGGCGCGTCGAGGTAGGAGAAGCCCTCCTCGGCGACCATGGCGGAGATTTCCGCGCCGACGCCCATCGTGCGGCTGCTCTCGTAGACCACCGCGCAGCGGGCGGTCTTCTTGACGGAATTCAGGATCGTCTCGTGGTCGTAGGGGGCCAGCGTCCGGAGGTCGACGACTTCCACCTCGATCCCCTCGGCCGCGAGTTTCGTGGCGGCATCGAGCGAGCGATGGAGCATGAGCGAGTAGGAGACGATCGTGGCGTGGCGCCCTTCGCGAGCGACGGCGGCCTTGCCGAGCGGAACGACGTAGTCGCCCTTCGGTACCTGCCCCTTCACCGTGCGGTAGAGCCGCTTGTGTTCGTAGTAGAGGACCGGGTTCTGTCCGCGGAACGCCGATTTCAGGAGTCCCTTCGCATCGTACGGATTCGACGGCGCGACGACCACGAGGCCCGGGCTGTGCATGAACCAGGAGGCGTTGAACTGCGAGTGGTAGAGTCCCCCGCCGACGCCGGCGCCGCAGCAGACGCGGATGACCATCGGGCAGGTCCACATGCCGCCGGAGCGGTAGCGCATCTTCGCCGCGTGCTCCACGATGCCGTCAACGGCGAGCGACGTGAAATCGTCGAACTGAATCTCGGGCGAGGGGATGAGCCCCGCCAGCGCGGCGCCGACGGCGCCCTGCACCAGGAAGTTCTCCGAGATCGGGCTGTCGATGACGCGGAGCGGGCCGAAGCGCTCGTACAGGTTCTTGGTCGCCTTGAAGACGCCGCCGTAGCTGGCGATGTCCTCGCCGATGAGGAAGATGCGCTCGTCGCGCTCCATCTCCTCGGCCAACCCTTGATTGATGGCCTCGATGTAGTTGATCGTCTGGGTGTCGCTCGGCGCCGCGGCCGGGGCCGGTGCGCTGTCCATCGTTTTCATCGACGCGTGATCTCCCTCTCGGCGTGGTGGGCTTTCTTCAGACGCTCCGCTCGCCGCGCTTCCGCCGCGCGCGCTTCACGCCGTTCGTGTTCGGTTTCCAGGAGCAGCGGCGGCACCGGGACCGGCCGTCCCTTCTTGTCGATGGCGACGAAGGTCAGGTACGCCGTGCTCGTCTGGACCCGGCGCGCCGTCAGGAGATCCTCGCACTGCACGTCCACGCGGATCTCCATCGAGGTGCGGCCGGCGTAGGTCAGGCGGCCCGTGATGAGGGCCAGTTGGCCGACCCGGATCGGCGCCTCGAACGACACCTGGTCGATCGAGGCGGTGACGCATTGAGTACGGCAATGGCGGTGCGCCACGATGGCGGCCGCCAGGTCGATCCAGTGAAGCACCATCCCGCCCAGCACGTTTCCCAGCGTGTTCGCGTCGTTCGGCAGGACGAGCTGCACCATGTCGACGTGCGATTCGCGCGGGGCCTTCCCGGGTACGGCGCCGGGAACGCTCCGACGCGCCGGGGCGCGTCCCCCCGCGTGGCGATTAGAGCGGGGCGTAGACATCCTCCATGATCTCGCTCGGATCGGGGTGCGGGGAGCGCTCGGCGAAATCGATCGCCTCCTCGATCTCCCGCTCGATCCGCTGCAACGTCGCCTGCTTGTAGGTCTCGTCGATGACGCCGCGCTCCATCAGGAGCCGCTCGTACCGCGGAAGCGGATCCCGCTTCTTCCAGTACTCCACTTCCTCGGCCGTTCGGTAGTTGGCCGGGTCGATCTCCGAGTGGCCGTACCAGCGGTATGTCTTCATCTCGATGAGGCTCGGTCCCTCGCCGCGGCGGGCGCGCCGGATCGCCTCGTGCGTCGTCTCGTAGGTAAGGAGAAGGTCGTTGCCGTCGATGGTGAGGCCCGGCATCCCGTAGGCCTTCGCGCGGTCCGAGACGTTCTCGAGCGGAACGCCCATGCTGGCCGGGACCGACTCGGCCCAGAGATTGTTCTGCACGACGAAGACACAGGCGAGCTTGTGAATGGCCGCGAAGTTCAAGGCCTCGTGCCAGACGCCGTTCGACGTGGCGCCCTCGCCGACGAAACAGACCGCCGCGTTGTCCTTCTTCTGGATCTTCCAGGCGAGCGCGGAGCCGGTCACGATCACGGTCTGCGCCGCGATTGTGGAGGCGGGGGTCACGATCCCCATCGGCTTCCAACCGTAGTGGCAGGGGTGGCTCTTGCCGCGGTCGGGGCTGTCCTTCCGGGCGAAGAGCTGCGCCATGAGGTACTTGATCGGCATCCCCTTCGTGATGACGGCGCCGATCTCGCGGTGCTGGATGCCGATGAAGTCGTCGGGGCGGAGCCCGTAGCAGGGACCGACCACGGTCGCTTCCTGCCCGACCGCGCTGAAGAAGGTCCCCTGGAACCGGCCCTGCTTGAAGAGACGCCGGCAGCGCTCATCCACCTGCCGGACGAGATTGATGTAGTAGTAGAGGCCTTTCATCTCGTCTGTCGA
>JBBTHR010000118.1:0-3963 GCA_038060295.1 Candidatus Eiseniibacteriota bacterium | reverse complement strand
TTCGCCGCTACGATGGACGCACTGGCCGGCGACGCCGTGCCGGTCTGGATCTGGGGCCCGGGGGAGCGTGAGTCGGTCGACGCCGTGCGCGCGCTCATGAAGAAGCCGTCGCTCCTGGCGCCTCCGACCGGGTGGCAGGAACTCGGCGCGCTCCTGGAGCGATGCGCGCTTCTCGTCGGAAACGACTCCGGGCCGAAGCACGTCGCGGTGGCGCTCGGGACGCCGACCGTGACGATCTTCGGGCCGACCGACCCGGCAACGTGGCATCCGCCGCGCGGGCCGCACGTGGCCGTGGAGGCCGCGGGCCTCGACTGTCTTCACTGCAACGCCAACCGCTGTCCCCTCCCGGGGGAGCGCCACCTGCGCTGCATGCGCGACGTGACGGCCGAGCGCGTCGCGGAGGCCGCGCGGGCGCTCTTGAGGGACGCGGCGAAACGGCAAGGAACGGAGCGATCGTGCGCGAGCCGCTGAGTGTTCTCGTCCCCGCGAAGAACGAGGCCCGGAATCTCCGCGCCTGCCTCGAATCGGCGCGCTGGGCCGAGGAAGTGGTCGTGGTCGACTCGGGGAGCCGCGACGGCTCGCTCGAGATCGCGCGCGCCATCGCCGACCGCGTCTTGGAGCACGAGTACGTGAACTCGGCGGCGCAGAAGAACTGGGCGCTCCCGCAACTCGCGCATCGCTGGGTCCTGATCGTCGATGCCGACGAGCGCGTCACGCCGGCGCTCCACGCCGAGATCGAGCGCGTCCTCGCCGATCCGGCACGGGCCGACGGCTACTGGATCCACCGCGACAATCATTTCCTCGGGAAGCGGATCAGGGGAGCGGGATGGCAGCGCGACAAGGTGCTCCGCCTCTTCGACCGGACGAAGGGGGCCTACCAGCCGCTCCACGTCCACGCCGAGGTGGAGGTGCGGGGCCGCGTCGGATTCCTCCACGAGCGGCTCTTTCACGACACCTATCGCGACCTCGATCAGTACTTCGAAAAGTTCCTCCGCTACACCCGATGGTCGGCGGCCGATCTGAAATCGCGAGGCATTCGCGCCTCGGGCCCGCGGATCGTTCTGAGGCCGATCGGGCGCTTCCTCCGCCAGTACCTCCTCGAAGGGGGCTTCCGCTACGGGCGGCACGGCCTCGTTCTCTGCATGCTGGCCGCCTTCTCGGTCTTCACGAAGTACGCGCGCCGCTGGGAGGACGAGACGTGCGGCGGCGGGCCGGAGCCTCCCGGCGCGCCACGGCCGTGAGGATCGCCTTCTTCGGCAGCTACGACCCCGCCTACCCGCGCGTGCGCGTCTTTCGCGAGGGATTGGAGGCGCGTGGCGTGGAGGTGCGCGATCTCCACGCCGCGCCGCGTCTGGCGCCGGTGCTGCGGGCGGCCGCCCTCTGCGGCGCCTGGATGGCTCGCGGGAAGGGGCTCGACGCGCTCCTCGTCCCCGCATTCGGGCATCGCGACGTGGCGCTCGCGTCGCTCCTGGGGCGGCTCGCGGGCATTCCGGTGGTCTTCGACCCGCTCGTCTCCCGCTGGGATACGCAGGTGGGCGATCTCGGCCGCGTGCGCGCGGGGAGCGTGAGCGCCGCGCGGATGCGCTGGAGCGACCGCGCGTCGATGCGGCTCGCCGATGGGCTCCTCTGCGACACGTGGGAGCATGCCGACTTCTTCACCACCGCCATGGGTGTCCCGCGCCGGAAGATGACGCGCGTGCCGGTCGGCGCCGACGCCGAGACCTTCGCGCGCGGGGCCGGGCGGCCGCCGCGCGCGGAGGGACCGCCGCTCGACGTCGTCTACGTCGGCGGCTTTCTACCGCTTCACGGGCTCCCCGCCATCGTGGAGGCCGCCGCGATCGTGGAGGCGCGCCGCGGTCCCGGCTTCGCGCGCTTCACGCTCCTCGGGGGCGGGATGCTGGCGCACCGCGTGGCGCGCGACGTCGCGTCGCTCGGACTTCGATCGGTCCGCCTCGTGGGCCGGAAGCCCTACTCCGAGGCGATGGAACTCCTGGCCGGCGCCGACCTCGCGCTCGGCATCTTCGGCGTCACGGAGAAGGCCGCGCGCGTGGTGCCCCACAAGGTCTTCCAGGCGCTGGCGCTCGGCGTGCCGACGATCACGCGCCGCTCGCCGGCGATCGCCGAGTTCTTCCGCGAGGGCGAACACGTGACGCTCGTCCCGCCCGGCGACGGCGCGGCGCTGGCGGCGGCCATCGAGGTGCTGGCGGCGGACCCGGAGCGCCGCGAGCGTATGGGTCGCGCGGGCCGCGAGGCCGCGCGCGAGGCAGGGGAGCCTTCGCGCCTCGGCTCGCTCCTGGTAGACGCGGTGACGCGCGCGCGCGACGCGACGGCGCCGCGGATCTCTCGATGAGCGACGCGAGGGCGTGCTCGTGAGCGACGCGACGAACCGGGCCGGCGAAGGGAGACTCCTTCGTGTACTCCACGTCGACTCGGAGCGTCCCTGGCGCGGCGGTGAGCGGCAGGTGCTCGAGTTGATGCGCCGCCAGCGCCGCCGGGGAGACGAGCCGCATCTCGCCGCCCCGGGAGACTCGGCCATCTTCGCCCGGGCGAGCGACGAGGGATTCACGGTTCACGCCGTTCCGATGCGGGGGACGTGGGATCTTCGGTCGGCCTTCGCGCTGGCCGGACTCCACCGGAGTCTCCGCCCTGATCTGGTCCACTGGCACGCGGCGCGCGCCCACGCGCTCGGAGCGATCGCCTCGCTCCTCGCTCCCGGTCCCGCGCGGATCCTGTCGCGCCGCGTCGATTTCCCGGTCCGCCGCACGGTCGGGAGCCGGCTCCTCTGGGCCCTCCCGATGGAGGCGATCGCCGCCATTTCGGGAGGAGTGCGCGACGCGCTCGTCCGAAGCGGGGTCGATCCCGGGAGGATCCGCGTCGTTCCGAGCGGAATCGACCTCGCCCTGTTCGACGAGCCGGCCGACCGCCGGGCGATCCGCGAGCGGCTCGGCGTCGCGTCGGACGACGTACTCGCGTTCCAGGCCGCCGCGCTGGCTCCGCACAAGTCGCAGACCGATCTCCTGCGGGCGGCGGCGTTGGCCCGCGGCGAGGCGCCGCGCCTGGGGGTCTGGATCGCGGGCGAGGGACCGCTTCGCCGGGCGCTGGAGGAGGAGCATCACGCGCTCGGTTTGGGAACCGTCGTTCGCTTTCTGGGGTTTCGAGACGACGTGAATGATCTCCTCCGGGCTGCCGATCTATTCGTCGTCTCCTCGTACCTCGAGGGGATGGGGACCGCCACACTCGACGCCATGGCGGCCGGGCTTCCGGTGGTGGCGACGCGGGTCGGCGGAATTCCCGAGATCGTGGAGGACGGCGTGTCGGGAATTCTTGTCCCGCCGCGCGATCCCGGCGCCCTGGCCGCGGCGATGGTCCGGCTGTCCACCGACTCCGATCTCCGCGCCCGACTCGGGGAGGCTGGAAGGGTCCGCGTGCGGGAGTTTTCCGCCGATCGCACCGAGGAGCGGACCCGGGCCCTGTACGACGAAGTCCTCCGAGGCCGGAGCGGGAGGTCTGCGCGCTGAAGGGCGCTTCCGTCGGCTCCTTGAAGTCGTCATAGCAACGTGTTAGAGTCATGTAGCGGATTTTCGCCCAACCCAACGACTTCCGAGGGATTACCATGCCCCAGTTTGTCTCGACGGTCCTCTACGGCGCCCTGATCCTGGGCGTGCTGGTCTTCGTCCACGAGCTCGGCCACTTCCTGGTGGCCAAGTGGCTGGGCGTGCGCGTTCTCTCGTTCTCGATCGGCATGGGCCCGCGGGTGATCGGCTTCCGCCGGGGCGATACCGACTACCGCATTTCTCTCCTTCCGCTCGGCGGCTTCGTGCGGATGGCCGGAGACACGACGGAGGGGGAAAACCGGACCGGCGACCCGGCCGAGTTCCTGGAGAAGCCGTGGTGGGCGCGCGCCCTGATCAGCGTCGCGGGCCCCGCGGCGAATCTTGTCTTCGCGCTCTTCGTCTACATCGG
>JBBTHR010000117.1:0-4216 GCA_038060295.1 Candidatus Eiseniibacteriota bacterium | reverse complement strand
TACACCGAGGTGGCCCTCATCGCGCGCCAGGCCCGCGAGCTCGGCATCGACGTTCCGCTCCTGGGCGGCGACGGGTGGGTCTCCGAACGTCTCCTGGAGATCGCGCAGGACGCGCTGAACGGCTCCTACTTCGTCAGCCACTACTGGGAGAAGGACCCGAACCCCGCGATCCAGAAGTTCGTGGCCGACTACCGCGCCCGCTACAACTCCACGCCCGACGCGCTGGCGGCGCTCGCCTACGACGCGGCCGGCGTTCTGGTGAACGCGCTCGAGACGCTCAACAAGGAAGATCCCGCCGCCTTCAAGTCGCTCTCCGGCCCGCGGACCGAGAAGCAAAAGGCCGCGCGCGCCAAGATCCGCGACCTGGTCAACGCGACGAAGGATTATCCGGGCGTCACGGGGCGGATCACGCTCGACGGAAAGCGGAACGCCGTGAAGTCCGCGACCTTCCTCGGGATCAAGAACCGCGAATACGAGTTCGTCGCCGTCGTCGAGCCGTAGGCGCCCGGGCTCCGTGCAGGAACTCTTCCAGCAGCTGGCCAACGGGATCGCGTGGGGGAGCATCTATGCCCTCATCGCGCTCGGCTACACGATGGTGTACGGCATCCTGCGCCTCATCAACTTCGCGCACGGCGACATCTACATGGTGGGCGCGTTCGCGGCCTACTATCTCGCCCGGCTCCTCCACGCCGGAGGACCGGATCCGTCGCCGCTCCTGGCGGTGGCGGTGCTCCTGGGGTCGATGGTGATCTGCGCGGGGCTCGGCGTGGCGATCGAGTTCTTCGCCTACCGTCCGGTCCGGAAATCGGGACGTCTGACGGCCCTCATCACCGCCATCGGCGTCTCGCTCCTCCTCGAAAATCTCGGAATCCGCCTCTTCGGCGCCGATCCGAAGTTCTTCCCGCAGCTCGTCGCGCCTCGGACCGTTACGCTCGCGGGGGGAGTGCTCGTGACGAACCACCAGATCACGGTCGTGGTGATCTCGATCGTGCTCATGGTGGCGCTCACGCTCTTCGTCCAGCGGACCCGCACCGGGAAGGCGATGCGCGCCGTCTCGTTCCATCGCGACGCCGCGAGCCTCATGGGGATTCCGGTGAACCGCATCATCACGATCACGTTCGCCATCGGCTCGGCGCTGGCCGCCGCGGCGGGCGTGCTGGTCGGCCTGACCAATCCGAAGATCGAGCCCCTGATGGGAATCATGCCCGGCGTGAAGGCCTTCGTCGCCGCGGTTCTCGGGGGAATCGGGAGCATTCCCGGCGCCGTCATCGGAGGATTGGTGATGGGCGTCTCGGAGTATCTGGTGGTCGGCTACATCTCGTCGACCTATCGCGACGCGATCGCCTTCATCATCCTAATCCTGGTGCTGCTGATCAAGCCGGCAGGCCTCCTGGGACACAACGTTGCCGAGAAAGTCTAAGAGCGCCGTTCGCGCGCTCGCCGTCACGCTGGCCATCCTGGCCGGGGCCTGGGCGCTGAACGCGGCCGGGCTAGCGTACCTGAATCCCTACGTTTACCGGATTCTCGTCCTCTGCGGGCTGAACGTCATCCTCGCCCTGAGCCTCAATCTCGTGAACGGGGTCACCGGGCAGTTCTCCATCGGCCACGCCGGCTTCATGGCCGTCGGGGCCTACGTCTCCGCCGCCTTCACCGTCTACGCGACGCCGCGCCTCTTCGGCGTGGAGCCGGGCGCCGGCCCGCTGGCGTCGGCGCTCCCCTTCGTGGTCGCCCTCCTCCTGGGCGGAGTGGCCGCGGGCGCGGCGGGGTTCCTGGTGGGATTGCCCTCCATGCGGCTCCGGGGCGATTACCTCGCCATCGTCACGCTCGGATTTGGGGAGATCATCCGCGTCGCGATCCTGAACATCGACGCGGTCGGCGGGGCGCGCGGCTTCGCGGGGATTCCCCAGCGGACCGACCTCGCCTGGGTGGCCGCCGTGGCCGCGCTGACGTTCGTCTTCCTGCGCAACCTGATCCGCTCGTACCACGGGCGCGCGCTCCTGGCCATTCGCGAGGACGAGATCGCGGCCGAAGCGCTCGGCGTCCCGACGACGCGGTACAAGGTCTCGGCGTTCGTCATCGCCGCCTTCTTCGCCGGCGTGTCGGGGGGGCTCTTCTCGCACTACACCTATCTCCACACGAACTCCTTCACCTTCATGAAGTCGATCGAGGTGATCGTGATGGTCGTGCTGGGGGGAATGGGAAGCCTCACGGGATCGGTGCTCGGCGCCTTCATCCTGACCGCGCTCCCCGAGGTGCTTCGCTTCGCGAGCGCCGAGCGGCTCATCATCTACTCGCTCCTCCTCATCGTTCTCATGATCTCGCGCCCGCAGGGGTTGCTGGGACACGGGGAGATCTCGTGGCGCGGGCTCCTGTCGCGGGGGCGAAAGTCCCCGACGGAGACCGCGTGAGCGCCGCCGTCGCTCCCGCTCCGGTGAAGGCCTGGCCCGCCACCGGGGGACCGATCCTCCGCCTGACAAACGTCACGCGCGCCTTCGGAGGCTTGAAGGCGGTCTGCGATCTCGATTTCGAATTGCCGCGCCGCGTGCTCGCCGGGCTCATCGGCCCGAACGGGGCGGGGAAGACCACCGTCTTCAATCTCGTCACCGGCGTCTACGCGCCGAACCATGGGTCGATCCACCTGGGGACCGAGCCGATCCACGGCCGCCTGCCGAGCACCATCGCCCGTATGGGAGTGGCGCGGACCTTTCAGAACCCGCGGCTCTTTTCCGAGCTGACCTGTCTCGACAACGTGCGCGTCGCGTGCCACCTGCACGCCGGCGCCACCTTCGCCGACAGCGTCTTCCGCACGCCCCGGTCGGAGCGGGAGGAGGCCTCCATGGTGGAGCGGAGCGAGTCGCTGCTCGCGTCGTTCGGTCTCTCGCGGTACCGCGACGAGGAGGCGCGCAACCTTCCGTACGGCGACCAGCGCCGGCTGGAGATCGCGCGCGCCCTGGCCGCCCAACCGAAGCTCCTCCTCCTGGACGAGCCGGCCGCGGGGATGAATCCCCAGGAGAGCGAATCGCTGATGCGCCTGATCCGCGACATCCGCGACCGCTACGACCTGACGGTGCTCCTGATCGAGCACGACATGAAGGTGGTGATGGGGATCTGCGAGCGGATCACGGTCCTCGATCACGGCGTGAAGATCTCCGAGGGAACGCCCTCCGAGATCCGGCACGATCCGAAGGTGATCGAGGCCTACCTGGGCGAGGAGCCGTGAGCCTGCTCGAGCTGGACGACCTCCACGTCCACTACGGCGCGATTCACGCGCTCAAGGGGATCTCCATCCGCGTCGATCGGGGGCAGATCGTCACGCTGGTCGGCGCGAACGGCGCGGGAAAGAGCACGACCCTCCGCGCCGTCTCGGGGCTCATCCGCCCCAGCCGGGGCGCGATCCGCTTCGACGGGAAGGACCTCGCCGGCGTCCCGCCGCACCACGTCGTCCGCCTCGGCGTGTCGCACGTCCCGGAGGGGCGCATCGTCTTCGCGAACCTCTCCGTGCTCGACAATCTCGAACTGGGCGCCTACCTCCGCAAGGATCGCGCGGCGATCCGGGAGGACCGGGAGAAGATCTTCCGGCTCTTCCCGCGGCTGGAGGAGCGGAAGCACCAGGCCTCCGGCACGCTGAGCGGCGGCGAGCAGCAGATGCTGGCCATCGGCCGCGCGCTCATGGCGCGCCCGACGCTCCTTCTCATGGACGAGCCGTCGCTGGGTCTCGCTCCCATCCTGGTGCGCGAGATCTTCACCGTCGTGCGCGAGATCCGGGAGCAGGGGACGACGATTGTCCTCGTGGAGCAGAACGCGCGGCAGGCGCTGGCCGTGGCCGACGTCGGCTACGTGCTGGAGACCGGCTCGGTCCGCCTGACCGACCGCGCCGCGGCGCTCCTCGACAATCCCTACGTCCAGGAATGCTACCTCGGGGGCGGAAGCGCATGACCGCCCGGAGTCGCGCGGGCGCCCGCGCCGCCGTGTCGCTTCGCGGCCTCCCGTCGGTCGACGCGCTCCTCCGTTCGGCGCCGCTTCAGGCGCTGGCGGCGCGCGTCCCGAGGGCGGTGCTCGGCTCGGCCGCGCGCCAGGCGGTGGCCGCAGCCCGCGGCCTGTCCAGCAAGGAGCGCGTGGGCGTCGTGGCCTTCGCCGGCGACGCCGAGTGGGTCGTCCCCCTGCGCCCGGGCGGCGCGCCCGCCGACGTCGCGCGCATCGTGGCCGGGATCGGCGA
>JBBTHR010000116.1:0-9042 GCA_038060295.1 Candidatus Eiseniibacteriota bacterium | reverse complement strand
CAGACTACCGTGCTAACACACTAGGAGGTTGACCTAGGGTCGTTCCATATCACTTGAGGAGAACCAGTTTCTTCGTGTCGCTGATTCCGTCGCCGCGGAAGCGAACGACGTAGACCCCATTGGCGAGCGGCGGTCCGTCGTCCTGGCCGCGACGCCACGTCACCTGGTGCGACCCCGCCGGATACCAGGCGTCGGCGATCCGCTTCACGAGTCGCCCATTCACCGAATAGAGCTCGAGCTCCACCCGGCCTGGGTTCCTTAGGCTGAAGTGGAAGTCGGCTCCGGAGAGCGCCGGATTCGGATTCGGGGAGCGAAGCGACGTCAGGTCAGCGCCCTGGGCCATGCCCCGGTCCTCGACCTTCGCCGCCCCCATCGCCACGCCGGCCAGCGGCGCCGCGACGAGCTTGTAGGGCCGCATCATCTCGTTGTCCTCGTGCTCGATGATGTGGCAGTGCCAGACGTAGCCGGGTTCCGCGGTCGCGTCGAACGCGAAGGCGGGCGCGTCCTGGGGCGCGAACCGCACCAGCACGCGCGTCACTTCACCCGGGTTCATGCGGAAAGTGTCCTTCCAGCCTCTCTCGTTCGGATCGGCGGGGATCGGCTTCCCCTTCAGGTAGCCCGCGACCGGAATCGGCGTGATCGTCGCGGCCGGAATGACCGGATTGGCAGCGTCGAAGGCAGCCTGGTACCGCCTCACGTTCACCCGCTGGCGATTGAGAAGCTGGAACTGCACGAGATGGAGGTGGATCGGATGCGTGTCGCCAGTCAGGTTCACGATTTCCCACATCTCGGTCGTTCCGAGGGTCGGAAGTTCGGAGACCGCGGCGTCCCAGGGCTGGCCGTTGAGCACGGCCTCGAGCGGCCCTCCCATGCCCATGATCTCGTTCAGCGTCAGCGTGCGCGTCACGACTGGATTGCTGAGCCGGTCGATCGACGCCAGCTGCGCCGGGATCTCGCTCAGGTCCGGAGCGCTCAGCGGCTTCACCCGAAAGAGCATGATCTGCCCGATCGTCTGCGGATTGGCCGGCGTCCCGTTCGGATACGGAGCGCGACCCTGATTGCGAAGGACGAACTCGGTGCCGACCGCGACCTGCGAGAAGTCGATGACGACGTGTGCGCGCTCTCCTGGCGCCATGATCAGCCGCGGCGCGTTCATGTTCATCGGATCGTTCAGCATGACCGGCTCGGCCAGGAGGCCGCCGTCGCTGCCGATCTGATAGAACGCGGGACCCGGCGTCCTCGAGACGCGTTCTTCCATGAACATGCTGTAGACGCGGGCGTTCGATCCGTTCAGGAAGCGGAAGCGGTACTTGCGGGGCTCCACCTCGAGGTACGGCCACGCCTTCCCGTTCACCAGCATGACGTCGCCGAAGAACTCGGGCGTCCAGACCGGGTGCTCGGGATTGTCGCCCACGTTCGGATACCAGAGTTGGCCGTCGGCCGTGAACATGCGGTCCTGAAGCGCCAGGCCGACCTCGTACGGAGCGCCGGGGAGATTCGGCGGGTCGTTCACGGGATCGCGGAGAATGTAGAAGCCCGCGAGACCGGCATAGACATTCAGCCGCGTCATGCCGAGCGCGTGATCGTGATAGAACATGGTGGTGGAGCGCTGGCCGTTCGGATAGGTGTACGTCTCGTACTGCCACCCCGCCCCCTTCTCCGCGAACCCCTGCGTGAACCACGAGTCGGGACCGCCGTCGCTCCCCGGCTCCACTTCGCCGCCGTGGAGGTGGACCACCGCCGGCACGCCGCCGTTCATCGGCATCGCCATGTGAAGCGTGTGGTCGATCGCGGAGTCGAGGAGGTGCGTCATCGGCAGGTTGTTCGTCCAGTGAACCTGGATCGGCGTCCCGCGAACCGCCTCGATCGTGGCGGCCGGGTACGAGGCCGTCGCCTGCGACGTGCCGTAGCCCCAGAGTCGAGTCGGCGGTAGCTGGCTGTGAAGCTGCTGCTGGATTTCGTACATCCCGATCTCGTAGAAGTTCGGCCCCGCCATCGGCATGGCGCCTGGAATCGGTAGTGGGTCGACGTACTTCGTGAGGCTCAGGGGATCGAGGAGTACCTGCCCCGTCGCGGGAATCGCGGCGAGGGGTAAGGCGAGGACGAGGAGTGCGAGGAAAGACAACCGGGAAACGACTCGTGCTGGCGTGGCGTGAGTCATGGCAAGCCTCCTGACTAGGCCCACGGTGCGGATCGCACCTGCTGAACACCTGCCAGCGGCCAGCCCTGACACATGCAATGAGACGCTCGCGATCGCACGAGAGAATCACCGCAACGCTCACCGACGCGAGCGCGAGACTGGCACATCCCCTTGGGTGCCAGTTTGGTCAGGCCTCATGATGCGTTCAGGGTCCAGCCGCCCTGCCTCGGCCTCCCCCTTAGATGGGCGCGAGACGGTTCGCATGACCTGACTCCGGGAAGGCTACGAAACGACGCCCGGGAGCGGAAGGGCTCCGGAGGGAGCGAGGGGGGGGGGCCCTTGGGCGCAAGACACCCGCGTCATGGCGACTGGGCGTTCCGCGGCGGAGGGCGGCCGTACTACCAAAGTCGACGTCAATCCCCGGGCCCCATGAGCGTAAACTCGAAGGCAACCCACCCGGGCGACCCGGTGGTATCGCCATGCGCACTCCAACTCGCCAGATCCCGCCACGCTTCGTCCGCGCCGCGGCGCTGTTCCTCGCGCCGCTTCTGGCGCTGATCCTGGTCGCCTTCCCCGCGCTCCACGGCCGGCATTGCTCGGGCGTCTGCAGCGCGCCCACCTTCACGGTACTCGCCGGGCCGTCGGAGGCTCCGTCGTGCCACGGCGGCGGCGGCCACGAAACGGCCACGCCGGGCCCCGCGGGAGGCGGCTGCCAGTGCCTCGACGACTGCTGCTCCCTGAACGCCCTCTTCGCCACACCGGACGCCGTCAGCGACGGTGGTCCGACCGCCGAGATCGTGAAGTCGCTCTGCCTGCGTCCGGCCGAGCCGCGCCGCAACCCCGGCGCCTGGTTTCTCCCCTACCCCACCGGCCCTCCCTCGATCGTCTGACGATTCACCGCACCGGTGAGGGCAATCGGCCCCCACCGATCCACGATGATTCCAACGGAGGAAGGCGCCATGCATCGCCCATCTCGTTCCGTCCGGGTCGCGGCCGTCTGGTTTGCGCTCGGCCTCGCTCTGATTCTCACCACCTCGGCCATCGCCGCCGGGCCCGTGATCACAACCCGCGTCCTCGACGCCGTCACGCGCGAGCCGCTCCCCGATGCGGTGCTTGCGTCGGGCGCGCGCACTGTCACGACCGGCTCGGACGGCCGCGCCGAACTCGCACCCCCCTCCGACTCCGCTGTCGTGACGGTCTGGCGGATCGGCTACCGCGGCGAGAAGTTCCGCGCCGCGGAGGTGCCTCCGGAGATCGTGCTCCAGCGGGCTCCGGTTCTTCTGAACTCCATGGAAGTCACGGCCACCGGAACGCGCGGAACCGATATCGGCCGCGGAAGCCTGCTCGGCCTCGCGTCGGTTCCCCGGAGCGTGCTCTCCACGCGGGGCGCCCCGGCGCTCGCGGAGGCGCTCGAAGCGGCCGAGGGGATATCCACGTCGCGCCCCGGCTCCTGGGGAACGAAGGCCTACGTCCGCGGGATGGGGGGAGAGCGAGTGGCCGTGCTCCTCGACGGCAACCGCCTGAACCGCGCCTGCAACGTCGGAATGGACGGAGGACTGGCCACGATCAATCCCGACATCGTGGAGCGAGTGGAAATCCTCTCCGGCCCCGGCTCGACGCTCTACGGCTCCGGGAACGTCGGCGGTGTGATCAATGTCGTGACGCGCGCCCCGCGCGCCGGATCGCCGCTCCAGGGAGAGATCCGGGCCGCCGCTTCGAGCGCGGTTCCCGGCGGCAAGGCCGGAGCCACGCTATGGGGCGGGCGGGACCGGCTCGCTATCGTCGCGTCGCTCGACGCAGCCTCCTATGGCGACCAGCGCTCCCCCGGAGGGACGATCGACGCGTCCTCGTTCCGGGACGCCACCGCCGACCTTGCGGCGAGTTACGACGCCGGCAGGGGGCAGCTCCTCGGCGCGCAGCTCCAGCGCTACTCGGGCCGCGATATCGGCTATCCGGGCGCGGGATCGGCCTTCGTTCCGGAGGAGGACCGGCTCCTCCTGGGGTCGATCACGGCTGGCAGGCCAGCCGGGGATTCCTGGACGGCATCAACACAAAATTCTTCCTACAGTCGCTCGACCATCACATGACGATGTCGATGGTGAAGCCTCCCGCCATGCCCGGGGGCGCCTCGATGCATACCGAGACTGACGCGACTTCCACGACCGACACGTGGGGTGGCCGCGCGCAGGCTCGGCTGCGCCCTGGCCGCTCGCTTCACGTCGACGCCGGATTCGACGCGACGCAGTGGGACGCCGAGGGAACGCGCTGGATCGAGCGGGAGCGGATGGGGACCACGACGACGATGGTGCTCCGCACGTGGCCGGGCGTTCGCGTGACGGATCTCGGCGCTTTCACCCAGGCTTCCCTGGCCGCGGCGCCGTGGCTCGACGCCGGGGCGGGCGGGCGGATCGACCGCGTGCTGCGGCGCGCGGACGGGTACGCGCGAACCACCGAGTGGGTGCCGAGCGGAAACGTCGGAGTCCGGATCGGCGGAAATCGCCCCCTCTTCGGGAGAGCCGCGCTCGGCTTCGGCTACCGCGTCCCCGATCCGACCGAGCTCTACGGCCTCCTGCTCCGACCGGACGGATTCATCTACGTCGGCGAGCCAAATCTGGCGACCGAGCAGAGCCGGAGCGTCGAATTCTCTCTCGGATGGAAGTCGGAGCGTCTCCGCGCGACGGCTACCGTCTACCGGAATGAGATCTCCGAGTACATCTCCACCGCCGTTCGCGGCGATTCGATCTCGGGGATCCCGGTCCGCCAGTATCGAAACGTGGCCGACGCCAGGATCGAGGGGGTGAGCGGCGCGCTGGATGTCCGCGCGACGCCGTGGCTGGAATGGCGAGGGACACTCTCGTCGATCCGGGGCGAAAGCCGGGGATCGGGTGCTTCCCTCCCGGCGATCGCGCCGCTCGAGGGGACCCTGGCGGCGCGCGCGGTTCCGGGCGGCGAGTGGCCCTGGATCGAGCCCGAGCTCCTGCTCGCCGCTCGCCAGGATGACCCCGCCCTCTCAGCCGGAGAGGTCGAAACGGCCGGCTTCGCGGTGGTCCATCTGAGGGGAGGGCGGTCGTTCGGGCGAACGACAGCGATCGCGGGCGTGGAGAACGTCTTCGATAAGCAGTACCGCCGACACCTCGATCCACAGTCGATCGCGCGGCCGGGGCGAAATCTCTTCGCGAAGCTGACGCGGCGGTTTTAGATCGGATCCAGTCGAGTTTAGTGAACCCTTCAACGCCGCGATGGGGCTCGCGCGCTCCGCCGAACGCGCCATGACCGTCACGGTGCCACGCGCTCGGGCACGGCGGCCCCGGGATCGGGTGGCTCCGCGTGGCGAAGCGCCCCCATGAAGGGAAGCACGAAGAGACAGACCAGCCCGAAGACGCCATCGAGGACCAGGGTCGCGGGGTAGCCCCACCGCACCATCGCGTGCCCCTGCCAGGTCGAGCTGTAGGAGTAGACCAGGTTGGTGAGCGCCATGTAGGCGGTGAACTGCGACGCGGCGACGCGCGGCGTCGTCACGTCCATGAAGATCGCGGTTCCGACGCCGTACATGAGTCCCTGGAACACGGAATAGGAGAGCGCCAGGAGCCAGAAGAGCGAGACCAGCTCGGGCGCCGCCAGGGGACGGTTCGCGAGCGACGGGTCGATGGGAACGATCCATCCGAAACGCTGGAGGTGGTACGCCAGGATGAAGCTCGGAATCGTGGTGCCGGCGATGAAGATCGCCAGCGTCCGCCGACGGCCGTACCGGTCCGAGAGCCACCCGCCCACCACGCAGAACAGCGCCGCGAGGATCGTGCTCAGAAGCCCGAGCGTGCCGACCTGCCGGTCGTTCAACCCCAGCTCCACGGCGAGATTCGACTGGAGCGAGAAGGAGAGCGCGTAGGCGCCCATGGGGAGGAGGGCAAGGACGATCGCGAGCGATGCGCCGCGGCTTCCCCGAAAGGCCGCGATGGTCCCCCCCGCGAACTCCCTCAATTCCGCCCCCACCGCTCGGAGGCGAGTGCCGCCCGGCCGCGCGCGCGGAGGCCCCGGCGCTTCCTTCATCCCGAGCGGCACGAGGAGCGTGATGACGGCGATCGCGACGGCTACCAGGAGAAACGACTGCCGGAATCCGATCGCGGCGGTGAGGAGGAGGACTCCCGAACCGCCGAGCGCGATGCCGAGGTATTGCCCGCCGAACATGAGCCCGTTCGCCAGACCCCGCTCCTCCCGGTGGAGCACGTTTACCGCGAGCGCGTCGATCGCCGCGTCCTGCGTGGCCGCGAAGAGATTGAGGACGACGATGATCCCCGTGAAGAGCGGGAGCTGCGTCTTGAAATCGACGGCCATCGCCACGAGGAGTGTGATCGCCATCATCGCCTGGGTCCCGACGATCCAGAGCCGCCGCCTTCCCCAGCGCTCGCTGGAGAGGACGTCGACGAACGGCCCGAACGCCCACTTGATCGCCCACGGAAGGTAGAGCGCGCCGATGAAGGTGCCGATGAGCGCGGGATCGAGCCCCTGGCGCCGCATCTGCGTGGCGATGGCGGTGCCGGTGAAGCCCGACGGAATCCCTTCGGTGAGGTAGAGGAGGAAGAAGGCCGCCAACCGTCCCCGCCGCGTGGCGAGCAGGTTCGGCAAACGCACTACGGCGCCATTCCCGGTTTGTAGATGAGGCCCTGCGTTCTCCGGCCGTTCATCTTCACGACGAGCGGTTTCTCGAAGCGGAGATGACGGACGCAGTTCCGTTCGGACGCCGCCGGCTGCGCCGCGAGCCAGTCCCAGTCGATGGAGCCCTCGCCCAGATCGGCGTTCACGGTGAAGTAGCCGATCTGGAACGACGTGAGGTTCTGGAAGAAATGGCTTCCCTGGGAGGGGGTGACGCGGAAGTCGCGGAAGCCCGATTCGACGATCACCTTCGCGCCGGAGATCTGGTCCCACGTGACGGGAATGCCGAGCCAGGGGTCGGTGGAGCCCCAGCGCCCCACGCCGATGAGGAGATAGGGACGCCCGGCCTCCCTCAGGTCGGCGTTGTAGCGGGTGATCTCGGCGGCGGCCGCGCGGCTCATGGACCGGTCGAACCGGTGGAAATCGACAACGACCACGTCGCGGATTCCGCTCACCGTACCGTTGCCCATCACGCGGGCGCTCTTGCAGAGGAGCGATTCGGCGGGCGCCTCGTCGAGGTCGAGGTTTTCCGTCTCGCGCGCCAGGACCAGGGGACGCATCTGGAGGAATCCGAACTCGTGCGGCTTGCGGGGATCGCCGGAGAGGCAGGTCGCGAATTCGATCTCGGCCGGACAGTTCATCCCCTGGCTCCCCACGTCGAGCAGGGCGGCGAGGATCTCGGCGAGCGGAAAGACGCCGTGCTTCAGAATCGACGCGAAGGTGACGAGTCGGATCCCCTGGCGCGAGAGGCCGTCGTAGACCGCCTGATTCTCGGCCGAATAGGTCGAGCCGAGGGCGTAGAGCGTTCCGTCCCGCTCCGCGACGTCGAGTCCGAAGGCCCGCTCGCGCATCGTCTCCTCGGAGTCGACGTCGGTCTTCTCGCCGAGTTCGACAGCCCAGAATTCCCGCTGCGAATTGCTCACCATCTCCTTCACCGAGGAGAAGGAGGCGAGCGATTGCGGATGCCGCGGCGAGAAGCTGAGGCAGCGCTCTCCCGAGACGACGCTCCGCCCCATTCCGAGCGCGACGGCCGCCACGCCGTCGGCCGAGGTCGCGGGAGCCGTCGGGTAATAGTTGAACGACCGCGCGACTCCGGAGAAATCGGGATAGAAACGATTCTCGTGGTGGCTCCCCACGACCTTCTGGATCGCCACGGCCATCTTCTCCTCCTCCAGACGGTAGGGCGTCGCATGGAGGTAGTCCTTCGCCTGGCGGAGAAACGTCGACGCGTAGACGCGCCGGATGGCGACGAGAAGGTGCCGGAGGCGCACGCGCGCGTCGCGATGGTTGTTCGGAAGCATGAAGGTCTCGTAGACGCCCGTGAAGGGCTGGTACTGCGAGTCCTCCAGGAGGCTCGAGCTTCGCACGGCCAGCGGCCAGCGGACGGCTTCGACAAAGGCGCGGAGCTTCCGCACCACGTCGCGCGGCAGCGACGCGCGCAGGAACTCGGCGAGGATCTTCTCGTCGTCGCGGCTGCTCAGGGCCAGGTCGCGGAGCTCGTTCTGCGCGAGGAACCGGTCGAAGCAGTCGGTGGCCAGAACCACCGTCGGGGGAACGGCGATCTTCACCCCCGGCCAGAGGTTCCCCACGCCGTGGTAGTTCAGGAGGTATCGAACGAACGCGAGCCCGCGCGCCTTGCCGCCCAGCGAGCCGTTTCCGATCCGCGCGAAGAAATTGCCGCTGGGATCGAACGCGGTCGGGTCGAAATCGGCCACGAGCGTGTCGCGCTGCTCGCGGCGGTACTCCGCGATCGACTGAATCAGATCGTCGCGAAGGCCGTCCGCGTTCTTGAAATCGGACACTTTTCGCGGTCGCATCTTTCGCGCCAGGGCGAACTCGGTGCGCGCCGTGAACCAGTTCGAGAAGTGATTCCGCTCGCCGTGAAAGGCGATGCTCTCCGCCGGCACCGTCCGCAGCTTCTGCTCGAGGGACTTGAGATCCTTCGCCCGGTCGACCTCCGTGCCGTCCGCCAGCCGGAAGATGAAATCGCCGAACGCGAAATGCTCCACCATGAACGCTCGCAGGTCGGAAAGGAGCGTGTCCGAGTATTTCCGGACGAAGGCGGCCCCGACAAGAGCCGCGCCCGCCGCGAACTCGGCGCGGCTCGACTGGAGCACGATCGGCAGATCGGGAATCCGCTCCCGGGCCATGCGGGCCAGCTCGAAGCCGGCCTCGCGCACGCGGACGGAGCCTCGCGGGAACTCCACATCCGAGATGAGACCCAGGAGGTACGGCTCGTACGACGTGAAGAG
>JBBTHR010000115.1:0-4820 GCA_038060295.1 Candidatus Eiseniibacteriota bacterium | reverse complement strand
CCGAATGATCGACGCAGTCTACGCCCAGGCGGCCGCCCCGGCGGCGCCCTCGGCGTCGGAGCAGATGATTCACATGGTCGTCATCCTCGCCATCACGGTGGGGATCTTCTACTTCATGATCATCCGTCCCCAGCAGAAGCGGCAGAAGGAGACGGAGGCCATGCTCGCCTCCGTGAAGAAGGGCGACCGCGTACTCACCACGGGCGGCATCTACGGCACCGTCGTCGGGACCAAGGACGACGTGGTCGTGTTGAAGGTGACGGACGAGGTGAAGATGGAATTTTCGCGCGCGAGCATCGTGCAGGTGAAGGAGCGCGGTGAGTAGAGAGCCGCTCCCGCTTCGCTTCCTCGGCGACCCCGTCCTTCGCCGCAAGGCCGACGCGGTCTCCGCCGTCACGCCCGACATCCGCGATCTCATCGAGGTGTTGTTCGCCACGATGTACGCGGAGGAGGGGGTGGGACTCGCGGCGCCGCAGGTGGGCCGCTCCATCCGCGTCTTCGTGGTCGACGTGGAGGCGGAGGAAGAGGGGGGCGAGCGCGTGAAGCAGGCGTTCGTGAATCCGCTCATCCGGGAGCGCTCGGGCGAGATCGTGGGCGAAGAGGGCTGCCTCTCCATTCCCGGGCTCCGCGCCGACGTGAAGCGTGCCGCGCGAGTCGTCGTGGAGGCCACCGACGCCGAGGGCAAGCCGTTCCGCATCGAGGCCGAGGGGCTCCTGGCCCGCGCGCTCCAGCACGAGCAAGACCACCTCGACGGAATTCTCTTCCTCGATCGCCTCGGCCCGATCACGCGCCGCCTCCTCGAGGCGAAGTGGAAGCGCGTGCGGCCCGACGGCGATTCCACGGGCGCCTCCGACTCCACCGAAGGCGGCGCCTCCGGAGCCGCGCCGTCGCGCTGAGGGGCGCCATGCGCCTCGTCTACTACGGCACCCCCGAACACGCCGTCCCGCCGCTCCGGCGCCTGGTCGCCGACGGCCGGACGCCGCTCCTCGTCGTCACACGCCGCGACAAGCCGAAGGGGCGCGGGCTCGCGCTCCAGCCTTCTCCCGTCCGCGCCGCGGCCGAGGCGCTCGGCATTCCCGTCGTCACGCCAGACCGCGCCAGCGCCGCCGAGGAAGTCGAGCGCGTCCGCGCCCTCTCGCCCGATCTCCTGGTCGTCGTCGCCTACGGGCAGATCCTGAGCCCCGCACTCCTCGCCGTACCGCGCCTGGGCGCGCTGAATGTCCACTTCTCGCTCCTCCCGCGGCATCGTGGCGCGGCGCCCGTCCAGGCGGCGCTCCTGGCGGGGGACGCGGAGACGGGGGTCAGCACGATGTGGATGACGGAAGGGCTCGACGAGGGCCCCGTTTTCTTGGAGCGCGCGACGCCGGTCGCGCCCGAGGAGAACGCGGAAGCGCTGGGGGTCCGGCTCGCCGCCATGGGGGCGGAACTCCTCGCGGAGTCGCTCGCTCTCATCGGACGCGGCGTGGCGACGCGCCGGGAGCAGGACCACGACCGCGCCACCTACGCGCCGAAGTTGAAGAGCGCCGACGCGCTGCTCTCGTTCACCGACGCGGCCGAACTGCTCGCGCGGCGCGTGCGCGCCTATACGCCGGAGCCGGGCGCCTGGCTCGATCTCGAGTCGGGACGGCTGGTGGTGCTGGAGGCCAGCGCCGGCGACGCGGCCGGCGCGCTTGCGAATCCCGCCGCGCCCCGCGGCCTCGATCCCTTGCCGGCGCCGGCGGGAACCGTGCGCGCCATCGATCGCGCGCGTGGACTCGGGGTGGCGTGCGGCCGGGGAACGCTCTGGCTGAAGCGCGTCCGTCCCGCGGGCCGGAAGGAGATGTCGGGCGCCGACTACGCGAACGGCGCGCGGCTCACGACCGGCTCGCTCCTTCCGCTCCGCGCGGAGTCCGCATGAGCGGACCCCCGCGCCGCACGCCGCCGCGCCGGAGGAAGACGCCTCCGCGCGAACTCGCCCTCCAGATCCTCCACGACGCCGAGAGCCGGAGTGCCTACGCCGACCGCCTCCTCGAGACGCGGCTCCGCGCGAACGCGCTCGAACCGCGCGACGCGGCGTTCGTGACGACGCTCGTGCAGGGGACGCTTCGTTATCGCGCGCTCCTCGATCACCACCTCGACGCGCTCCTGGGAGCGCGCCCCGACGGCCTGGCGGGGCTCCCGCTCTGGATTCGCACCGCGCTTCGGCTCGGCGCCTATCAGATGCTGGTTCTGACGCGCGTCCCGGTCTCGGCCGCCGTGGCGGAGAGCGTCGAGCTGGCGAAACAGTACGGCCACCCCGGGACGGCGGGCCTGGTGAACGCCGTGCTCCGGCGGCTCGCTTCCGGCGAGCGCGCCGCGTTCCCCTCGCGGGAGGCCGATCCGGTCGCCCATCTCGCCGTCGCGACGTCGCACCCGCGGTGGCTGGTGGAGCGCTGGGTCGCGCGCCTGGGCGTGGAGGAGGCGGAACGGCTCATGCGCGCCGACAACGACGAGCCCGCGATCACGGTCCGCCCCAATCTCCACCGGCTGAGAATGGCGGTCTTCGAGGAGGCGCTCCACGCCGAGGGGCACGAATCGGTGGCGGGGCCGAACGGAGGCCCGGTGCGGGTCGTCGCGGCCGGCTACGTTCCCAGCCGCTCGCAACTCTTCCGCCAGGGAATGTTATGGCTTCAGGACGAGGCGGAGTCGGTCGTCCCGCTCCTCCTCGGCGCAAGGCCGGGAATGCGCGTGCTCGACTACTGCGCCGCTCCGGGCGGAAAGGCGGCGGCGCTGGCGGAGGCGGTGGCGCCCAACGGGCTCATCGTCGCCATGGAGCGCCACGCCAGCCGCGCGCGCTCCATGCGCGAGAACCTGGCCGAGCGGCTCCGGATGCCGCGGATCGCGGTGGTCTGCGCCGACGGCCTGCGGCCCCCCTTCGCGGCGCCGTTCGACGCCGTGCTGGTGGACGCTCCCTGCAGCGGCCTCGGGGTCCTTCGCCGTCGCGCCGACGCGCGGTGGCGGAAGGAAGCCCCGATCATTTCCGAGATGGCGACGCTCCAGCGGGCGCTCCTTCACGCGGCCGCGGCCCTTGTCCGGAAGGGCGGCGTCATGGTGTATAGTGTCTGCTCTCTGGAACCGGAAGAGACCGACGCGACCGTGAAGGAATTTCTCGACACACATTCCTCGTTTGTCATGGAAGACGCGCGTCCCCACGTGCCGCCGGCCTTTCGCGGCGCCGACGCCGCGATCCGGGCATTTCCCCACATTCACGGGACCGACGGCGTCTACGCCGTCCGCCTCCGGCGCGCATGAACGATCGCGAAAAGGTCTCCCTCGAGGATCTGGCCCCCGAAGTCGGCGCGCCTCCGGCCAATCGCCGGCGCGGCCCCCGCTTCAATCTCGTGACCGGCACCCTCCTCCTCTCGGCCATCGCGCTGGTCGGCGGCTTCCTCATCGTGAACCTCGTCCTCATGCCGTCGCTGACGCGGCAGGGGGAGGAGGTCCGAGTTCCGGACCTCGTTGGACTGAGCGAGCGGGAAGCGGAGCGCTCCCTGGCCGGCGGCGAACTGCGCCTCTCCAAGATCTCCGAGCAGTGGAGCCCCGACGTGCCGCGCGGCTACGTCTCGCGCCAGGATCCGGAACCCGGTTCGGTGGTGAAGCGGGGAAGGCGGATCTCCGTGGTCATGAGCCTTGGCGCCCAGGGAACGACGGTCCCGGTGGTGGACGGGGAATCGATCCAGCGCGCCGAGATCATGCTGGAAGGCGCGGGGCTCCGGCGCGGACGGCTGGCGCGCGTCTACACCGACGAGGCGCCGCGCGACATGGTGGTCGCGAGCGATCCGCCCGGAGAAACCGTCGTACAACAGGAGATAGCCGTAGACCTCCTGGTGAGCATGGGATCGCTTCCGCGGGGCTACGTGCTCCCCGAGCTGACCGGCCGCGAGGTGGTTCCCGTGGCGCGCGCGCTCCGCGACGAGGGCTTCGTGGTCGTGACCCGGGCGGGCGGTCCGCGGCAAAAGAGCGGGTTCGTCGCCGGGCAGGAGCCGGCGGCCGGGAGCCGTGTGGCGCCGCGCGACTCCATCGTCCTCTACGCGAACCCATGAGCGCCGCCGCGCATTGGGCGAAGCCGCCTGAAATGCGGCTCTGCCCCTCGCTCCTCTCGGCCGACTTCGCGCGCCTCGGCGAGCAGCTCGCCGTCGTGCAGCGCGCCGGCGCCGACTTTCTCCACATCGACGTCATGGACGCCCAGTTCGTGCCGACTCTCACGTTCGGCCCGATCGTCGTGGAGGCGTGCCGGAAACTGACGTCGCTTCCGCTCGACGTCCACCTCATGGTCGTGGATCCGATGCGATTCCTGGAAGGGTTCGCGCGCGCGGGGGCCGATCATCTGACCGTGCATCTGGAGGCGGTGGCCGATCCAGCGGCCGCGGCCCGGGCCATCCGCGATCGCGGACTGCGCGCCGGCATCGCCATCAAGCCGGGGACGCCGATCGAGCGGATCCTGCCGGCGCTTCCCGACATCGACCTCGCGCTCGTCATGACCGTGGAGCCGGGCGCCGGCGGGCAGGCGTTCTTGCCGGAGTCGCCCGCGCGAATCGCGCGCGTCCGCCAGGCGATCGCCGCGGGCGACTTCGACTGCTTGCTGCAGGTGGACGGCGGCATCGGACCTTCGACGATCGCGGTCGCCGCCCGGGCGGGCGCCGACACCTTTGTCGCCGGGAACTCCGTCTTCCGCGCGCCCGATCCCGCTGTGGCATTGCGCGCGCTCCGCGAGGCGCTCCGAGCCTCGCCCGGCCGGGCCGCGCGCGCGTGAACTTCCTCGTCGTCGGCGGCGCCGGCTACATCGGAAGCGTCGTCTGCGA
>JBBTHR010000114.1:0-7348 GCA_038060295.1 Candidatus Eiseniibacteriota bacterium | reverse complement strand
CCACCTCGATCGTGTCGCCCATGCCGACTTCCATCTTGGCGCAGAGGCAGAACTCGGGGTCGTTCGGGAAGTACTTGTGCCACATCTCAGGCAGAAGGCCGTAGTCCGGGAAGTGGTGCCGCTGCCAGTGGAGCACGGCGTCGTGGAATTTCTTCGGGAGGGTGGTCTGATCGACGTTCACGGTACGGACATCTCCAGCGCCTGAAGCGGCGCGTTCTGGAATCCGACGGCGCGCAGGAATCCAGCCAGGTCGCTATCCGCGGGGCCCACCAGGGTCCGGAGGACCGTGGCGCCCTGGCCGCGCAGGTACTCCTGCGCCGATTCGAACATCCGCCGGCCGACGGACCGTCCCTGATAGTCGGGGTCGACCCCGAAGCGCTCGATCCAGCCGCCGGTCTCTTCCAGGCCGAATTCCCCGCTTCTCAGATCGGTGAACATGAATCCGACGACCTTCCCGTCGATTTCCGCCACCGGGCAGGCCTCGGGATCCCGACGCAGGTAATAGACGACGCGGCGCTCCCAGACGTCAGGCTTGTAGACGCCGGTCAGGCGCTCGTCGATCGCGGTGATTCGTCCCAGATCGAGTTCGGAAAGGGGGCGGATGACGACGGAGCCGGGGGCGGAATTCATGGCCTGAGAATAACATGGCGCCCCGGACGCGGGCACCCGGTAGATGGGGGCGATCTACCAGAGACGGCGGCGGGTCGAGGTGGAGACGCCCAGCACGCCGAAGAGGCCTCGGACCAGTTCCCGCCCCACGGTCCGGGCGAGAGGCGAGCCGAGCGCTTTCCCGATTTGCTGGGCCACGTCGGGGCCGTCGGCGGGGGCGCTCTTCCCCTTTCGCCTGGCCGCGGCCGGCCCGGCGCTCGCCGACTCGACGTCCTCGGCGCCGCCCTCGTCGCCTCGAGCCTTCGCCTCCAGCACCTCGCGCGCGCTCTCGCGGTCGATCACCTTCGCGTACTCGGCGTGGAGCGGCGAGGCGGCCACGCGCGCCTGGAGCTCTGCCGGAGGAATCGGAGTCATGAGGCTCGAGGGCGGCGCGAGGAGGGTCGCCACCACCGGCGTCGGCGTCCCCCGGGGGGAGAGCACGGTCACGATCGCCTCGCCGATCCCCAGCGAGGTGAGCGTTTTCGGAATGTCGTAGTGATCGGAGCGCGGGAACGTGTTCGCGGTCGCGCGGAGCGCCCTCTCGTCGTCGGGGGTGAAGGCGCGGAGCGCGTGCTGCACACGGTTTCCCAGCTGGGCCAGGACATCGGCGGGTACATCCTTCGGCGTCTGCGTCACGAAGAAGACGCCGACCCCCTTCGACCGCACCAGGCGAACGACCTGTTCCACTTGATTCAAGAAGGGCTTGCTGGCGTCCTCAAAGAGGAGATGGGCCTCGTCGAAGAAGAAGACGAGCTTCGGTTTGTCCAGATCCCCCACCTCCGGCAACTCGCGGTAGAGCGACGCGAGGAGCCACATCATGAAGGTGCTGAAGAGGGCCGGACGTTCCTGCAAGTCGGACAGTTCGAGCGCCGTCACGATCCCCTTGCCCGAGGCGTCAGTCCGAATCAGATCCTCGACCTCGAACTCGGGCTCCCCGAAGAAGCGGTCCGCGCCCTGCGACTCCAACTCCACGATCTTCCGGAGCAGGACGCCGACGGTCGCCTTGGACATGCCGCCGAATTCGGCGAGTTCCGTCGCGCCATCCCCCGTCAGGTACTGGAGCGCCGCGCGCAGGTCGGAGAGGTCGAGGAGAAGAAGCCCGCGGTCGTCGCAGAACTTGAAGACGAGCGCCAAGACGCTCTGCTGGGTGTCGTTCAGATCGAGCGCCCGCGCCAGGAGCAGGGGGCCGAACGACGAGACCGTCGCGCGGATCGGCGTTCCCGACTCCCCCGTCAGGCTCACGAATTCGACCGGAGAGGCGGCGGGGATGAAGGGAATCCCGATGGCCCTGCAGCGCTCCTCGATCTTCGCGTTGGAGACGCCGGGGGCGGCCAGACCGGAGAGGTCTCCTTTGATGTCGGCCAGGAAGACGGGGACCCCCGCGACCGAGAGCTGGCCCGCCAGGAGCTGTAGCGTCCGCGTCTTCCCCGTACCGGTGGCGCCGGCGATGAGTCCGTGCCGATTCATCATGGCGATCGGTACGCGCACGCGCGCCTCGCCTCTCACCTTCCCGTCGAGAAGGGGCGCTCCGAGGAGCAGTGTCTCGCCTTCGAACGCGTAGCCCTCCCGAACGGAGGCTTCAAATGTCGAATCGTTCATCCCCGGAAGTCTGCCATCCCCCAATCGTTACGTCAATTAGCCGAATGGGACGGAAGGAAAGTCTCTTGCTCCCTCCCTGGGCCTGGGCTAGATTCCGCGGGCGATCCCAGGGACGGGCAGAAGCCCGGGCTATGACGATCAGGGCGCGTTTGGATAGGAGGCCACCCCGTGCGTACGATTCGCCTATTTGTTGCCGCGTTGTCGATCCTGCTTCTCCCGTCGTTCTCCCTGGCCGCCGGCGGAGAAGAGCTGCCCGGCTGGTGGCTCGCTCCCGGCGGCGGCATCGCCTGGCCCCCCGAGGAGCTGGGAATCAAGGACACCGCCCCGACCTTCGGGGGAATTCTCGGCTTCAAGCTCTCCCCCACCTGGGCGCTCGAAGCGCGCGGCAACTTCGCGACGGGCGATTTCGACCTCCCGGGGACCGGGTCACGCGACCTGCTTCATGGAGAGGGAAACCTGACCTGGTTCCTCACGAAGGGCGCCTTCAAGCCGTACCTCACGGCCGGCGCGGGAGCCATCAATGTCAGCGGCGTCGACGCCTCGGCCGGGACGAAGTTCGCCTGGAACGGAGGCACCGGATTCCACATCGGCCTCTCGAACAGCGTGGCGCTCCGCCTTGAGGGCCGGGTCGTCAGCTACAAGGTCCCTGTCGGGGGGCCCACGACCGAGGAATACAAGTACCAGCCGGAGGCCTTCGCCGGGCTCTCGTTCGGCTTCGGCGGCAAGCCGCGTGACGACGACAAGGACGGCGTCCCCACCAAGCTCGACAAGTGCCCCGGCACACCGCTCGGCGCGCGGGTCGACGTGAACGGCTGCCCCGTCGACGGCGACGGCGACGGCGTTCCGGACGGCATCGACCAGTGCGAGGGAACCCCGAAGGGCGCGACGGCGGACGCCAAGGGTTGCCCGAGCGACAGCGACGGCGACGGCGTCTTCGACGGCCTCGACCAGTGCGCTTCCACGCCCGCAGGCGCGAAGGTGGACTCGAAGGGCTGCCCGATGGATTCCGACAACGACGGCGTCCTCGACGGCCTCGACCAGTGCGAGAACACGCCGAGCGGCTGCACCGTGAACACGAACGGCTGCCCCAGCGACGCCGATCAGGATGGCGTCTGCGACGGCAACGACAAGTGCCCCGACACGCCGGCGAGCGCCCGCGTCGACAAGAGCGGCTGCCCGATCGAGGTGAGCCAGAAGGAAACGGAACTCCTCGACACCGGCATGATCCGGCTCCAGGACGTCAACTTCGACACCGGCAAGGCGACCATCAAGCCGGAGTCCGAGAAGGTGCTGGACGAGGTCGGCAACATCCTGGCCCGCTGGCCGGAGCTCCGGATTGAGATCGGCGGCCACACCGACGCCCGCGGCAGCGATGCGCAGAATCAGAAGCTGAGCGACGCGCGCGCGAAGGCGGTGCTGGACTACCTGCTCAACAAGTTCCCCGAACTGAAGCCCGAGCAGTTCTCGTCGAAGGGCTATGGGGAAACGCAGCCGATCGGCACGAACACGTCGCAGCTCGGCATGGCCAGGAACCGCCGCGTGGAGTTCAAGGTCATGAACACGGAAGTGCTCAAGCGCGAGAAGGAGAAGCGCTCGTTCGTTCCGAAACAGTAGCCGGAGATTCGAACCTCATCGAGCGAGGTAAGGCAGACCGGCGTTTCGGGTAGGATCACGGGGCGGGCGCGGAACGGGGCGCCCGCCCCCTCGTTTTGGAGACCACGATGACGCCTGATTCCGCGAAAGCCCGCCTCATTCCGTTCCGTCTGCCAGGCGCGTCCGACAGCGAAATGTCGGCGCGAGCGCGCGAGTTCTACGAACGCCTCCAATCGAGGCGGAGTGTTCGGAAGTTCGCGGCCGATCCCGTCCCGCGCTCGTGCGTCGAATTCGCCATTCGCGCGGCGGGGACCGCGCCGAGCGGCGCCCATCGCCAGCCGTGGCGCTTCGTGGCGGTCTCGAATCCCGACGTGAAGCGTCGAATTCGCGCCGCGGCCGAGGAGGAGGAGCGAGTCAGTTACGAGGGCGGGCGGATGCCCGAGGAGTGGCTGCAGGCGCTGGCCCCGCTCGGCACCGACTGGCGCAAGGAGTACCTCGAGACGGCGCCTTGGTTGGTCGTCTGCTTCCGCGAGATGTATGGGCTGCGCGATGACGGGACGAAGGTCACGAACTACTACGTCTCGGAGAGCGTCGGGATCGCCTGCGGATTCTTCATCGCCGCGATCCACTCCATGGGGCTCGCCACGCTCACGCACACGCCGAGCCCGATGGGATTTCTCTGCGAGATTCTGGGCGTTCCCGAGAATTGGAAGCCGTTCATCCTCTTCCCGGTCGGGTATCCCGCGGCAGATGCGACCGTGCCGGATCTGGCGCGGAAGGAACTCGGCGAGATTTCGCGCTGGGTGGAATAGCATGCGGGCGCGGCGGAGCGCGAATCTTCGCAATCTTCGCAATCGGTCTTCGCAATCGGTCTTCGCAATCGGTCTTCGCAATCGGTCTTGACCCAACGGCTTAGGTTGTGTTAAACTTCTTTATTCGTCGCTTCGCGCCATCCGCGCTCCTCGGGGGAGGAGCGGATCGCACGAGAACGCCTCACTACGGACTTCCGTGACCGTAGGAGTAAATCCTCGTTGAGCTTTCAGGCCGCGAGCGTTCTCCGTACCGCGAAGATCCCGGCCCGTTGGTTTCCGAGCCGAGACCTGCTGTATCTTGATGCCCTGCCGCACTGCCCCCCGCCCGGACAAGACCGGGCGCCTCCCTAGACGCCAACCCCTGGAATCGCCGTCTCCGCAGTCGTCTCCCCATCGTCTCGCGTACCCGATCGGTTCACGAACGAACGACCCACTGGAGGCACCCATGAAGAAGTCGGTATTCGCCGTAGTCGCGCTCATCGTGTTGTCCCTCGGCTGCGTCGGTGTCGCGCTTGCGGGCGATCCCGATGCAGGACAAGGGGTCAGCGGCGACCGCTGGATGTCGCCTGACAACGCCCGTAACGCCGACAATGGCGAGGTCGTTTACCGGTGCGCGACGGATGAGCGTGCTGGCAGGATGTCGGCGCCCGACAAGGCGCAGATCGACAAGTGGCTCTCCGAGAACCGCGTCGTGGCCGGAGTCCCGATCGCGGTGAACTTCCACGTCATCACCAGCGGCACGACGGGGAATCTCACCGCCACGCAGCTCGACGCCCAGATCACGGTCATGAACAACCATTTCGCCGGTAAGGACTACAACGGAAACCCCGTTGCCGGCGCCGCGAACACCGGCTACTCGTTCTTCCGAAACAGCGCCACCTACACCAATGCCACCGGCAGCAAGAGAGGCTGGTGGACCATGACGCCCGGCTCCAACGCCGAGCGGAATGCGAAGAACGCGCTCGTCGCGAACCCGACGGGCTCGCTCAACTTCTACACCTGCAAGCCGGGCCAGAATCTCCTCGGCTGGGCCACCTTCCCGTCGAGCCTCGCCGGCAACCCGAACATGGACGGCGTGGTGATTCACTACGCTTCGTTCCCGGGCGGCTCGCTCTCTCCGTACAACCTGGGCGGCACGGCCACGCATGAGGTCGGTCACTGGGTCGGGCTCTACCACACGTTCCAGGGCGGCTGCGGCGGCGACTGCGCCACCACGGGCGATCTCGTCTGCGACACGCCCGCTCAGGGCACGGCGACGTCGGGCTGTCCGACCGGCAAGAACACCTGCGCCGCCGCCGGCGACGACCCGATCCACAACTACATGGATTACTCCTACGACGCCTGTTACAACAACTTCACTACCGGCCAGGACGTGCGGGCCGACATTCAGATGTCCATGTTCCGCCCCGTCCTCGGCGCCTCCAGACTCGCCAACGCCGCCACCCCGGGCAACGGCAACGCTCCGGAGAATCCGTTCGACCTGGGCGCCCGCAAGTCGGACAGCGGCGAAGACGTTTACCGCTGCGCGACGGATGAGCGTGCTGGCAGGATGTCGGCGCCCGACAAGGCGCAGATCGACAAGTGGCTCTCCGAGAACCGCGTCGTGGCCGGAGTCCCGATCGCGGTGAACTTCCACGTCATCACCAGCGGCACGACGGGGAATCTCACCGCCACGCAGCTCGACGCCCAGATCACGGTCATGAACAACCATTTCGCCGGTAAGGACTACAACGGAAACCCCGTTGCCGGCGCCGCGAACACCGGCTACTCGTTCTTCCGAAACAGCGCCACCTACACCAATGCCACCGGCAGCAAGAGAGGCTGGTGGACCATGACGCCCGGCTCCAACGCCGAGCGGAATGCGAAGAACGCGCTCGTCGCGAACCCGACGGGCTCGCTCAACTTCTACACCTGCAAGCCGGGCCAGAATCTCCTCGGCTGGGCCACCTTCCCGTCGAGCCTCGCCGGCAACCCGAACATGGACGGCGTGGTGATTCACTACGCTTCGTTCCCGGGCGGCTCGCTCTCTCCGTACAACCTGGGCGGCACGGCCACGCATGAGGTCGGTCACTGGGTCGGGCTCTACCACACGTTCCAGGGCGGCTGCGGCGGCGACTGCGCCACCACGGGCGATCTCGTCTGCGACACGCCCGCTCAGGGCACGGCGACGTCGGGCTGTCCGACCGGCAAGAACACCTGCGCCGCCGCCGGCGACGACCCGATCCACAACTACATGGATTACTCCTACGACGCCTGTTACAACAACTTCACTACCGGCCAGGACGTGCGGGCCGACATTCAGATGTCCATGTTCCGCCCCGTCCTCGGCGCCTCCAGACTCGCCAACGCCGCGTCGGGTATCAACGCCGCGCGTGAGATCGGCAGCAGGATCGTCTCCCTGGCCGCCCGTCCGAATCCGTTCAACCCGCGCACGAAGATCGAGTTCGGTCTGCCCCGCGAAGGCCGTGTGACCCTCCGGGTCTACGACATCCAGGGCCGGCTGGTGAGCACGCTGGTCAACGGACGGATGAATGCCGGAAACCACACCGTCGAGTTCAACGGCGACAAGCTCTCGAGCGGCGTCTACATGATGCGGCTCCAGAGTGAGGACGGCGCCGAGGTGAACCGGCGGATCACGCTTCTGAAGTGATATGGAACGACCCTAGGTCAACCTCCTAGTGTGTTAGCACGGTAGT
>JBBTHR010000113.1:0-24244 GCA_038060295.1 Candidatus Eiseniibacteriota bacterium | reverse complement strand
GGTCGGCGATATGATAGGCGCTTCGCATGTCGTGCGTCACGGCGATCGACGCGATCTTCAGCCGCTGCTGCAACTGCCTGATCAACCGGTTGACGACATCCGCCGTGATCGGGTCGAGCCCGGTCGTCGGCTCGTCGTAGAGCATGATTTTCGGGTTCATGGCCAGCGCTCGGGCCAGGGCCGCGCGCTTCTTCATCCCGCCCGACAGGGCGCTCGGCCGCTGCGACTCGGTCCCGGTCAGCCCCACCAGGGCTAGTTTCTCCGCCACCACGATCTCGATCTGTACCTCGGGCAGCGGCGTGTGCTCCCTCAATGCCAGGCCCACGTTCTCCCCGATCGTCATGGAATCGAAGAGGGCGCCGGCCTGGAAGAGCATCCCCATCCCCTCACGCAGCTCGAACAGCTCCCGGTCCGCCAGTTTCGTCACGTCGAACCCGTTCACCCGCACGATCCCCCGATCGGGCTCCATGAGCCCGATCGCGTGCTTCAACAGAACCGACTTCCCGCTCCCGCTTCGCCCGATGATGACCAGCGACTCGCCGCGCCCCACCGAGAGCGTGACCCCCCGGAGCACTTCCTTCCGCCCCAGCCGCTTCCAGACGTCCGAGAACTCGATGGCGACGTTCGGCACCAGGGCCGGGCCCGCGTCGCGCCCGGGGACCGAGCCCAGATCCGGCGCCCTATGCAAAGAGCACCCGAAAGAGGAACGAGGCCAGGAGATAGTCGACCACCAGGATCAGCACGCACGAGGCGACCACCGCCTTCGTCGTCGCCAGCCCGACCCCCTCGGCGCCCCCCTCGCTCTTCAGGCCGTAGTAGCAGCCCATCGTCGCGATGATCTGCCCGAAGAAGAAGGCCTTGAGGACCCCCGAGAAGACGTCCTGCATCTTGAAGTACATCTTCAAGCCGCTCGTGAAGGTGTGCGGCGTGATGTCGAGCGTGCTGATCGCGACGAGGTAACTGCCGAAGATCGCCACCACGTCGGCGAAGATGGTCAGGACCGGAAGCATGAGCGTGGCGGCGATGAAGCGCGGCACCACGAGGTAGCGGATGGGGCTGATGCCCATCGTCTCCATGGCGTCCACCTGCTCGGTGACGCGCATGGTGCCGAGTTCGGCCGCGACCGAGGCGCCGACGCGTCCGCCGACCACGATGGCGGTCAGCACGGGGCCCAACTCGATCACGACCGATTTGCCGATCACCGTGCCGAGGTAGACCATCGGCACGTAGTCCTTCATCTGGTAGGCCGCCTGGACGGCGGTCACGGCGCCCGTGAAGAGCGCCACGATGAGCGTGAGCGGGATGGAGCCGATGCCGATGGCGGCCATCTGGTTCACCACCAGCCCGAACTTCCGGAGGGCGAACGGCAGCTCCCGGACGATCTGCCCCAGCAGGAGAAAGACCTCGCCGGTGTCGGCGAGCGCGCTGAGGATCGAGCGCGCCGGCCAGCGCTCCGCGAGGGTGGGGCGGACGGCCTCGTTCACCGAGGCGGCGGACCCTGCTGTGACCCGCTCTGGCCTCCGCCCTGGAATCCGGGGGGCGGCCCGCTGGGCGGAAGTTCACGCAGCGACTCGAAGCGCGTGCACTCGCTCAGGAACGCCAGATCCACCGTGCCGATGGGGCCGTTACGCTGCTTGGCGACGATGATCTCGGCCTTGCCGTCCTTCTTCTCCGGCTCGGTCTCGTAGACCTCGGGGCGGTAGACGAAGAGGACCACGTCGGCGTCCTGCTCGATGGCGCCCGACTCGCGGAGGTCGGAGAGCATCGGCCGCTTCGCGCCGCCTCGCGTCTCCACCGCGCGCGAGAGCTGCGAGAGCGCCACGACCGGCGTGTGCAGTTCCTTCGCCAGCGCCTTGAGCGATCGCGAGATGAACGAGATCTCCTGCGTCCGATTCTCGGACCTCTCCGGCCCGCGCACGAGCTGGAGGTAATCGACGACGATCATGCCGAGCTGACCTTCCGAGGCGGCGAGGCGGCGCGCCTTCGCGCGCATCTCGAGGATGGTGATGGCGGCGGAGTCGTCGATGAAGATCGGCGCCTCGTGGAGCTGCGCCGCGGAATTCTGCAGCCGGCGATACTCGTCCGCGCTGGCGTAGCCGCGGCGGATCTTGTGAATGTCGACGCGCGCCAGCGAGCAGAGCATGCGCTGCACCAGCGCCTCCTTCGACATTTCCAGGCTGAAGACTCCGACCGGGCGGCGATCCTTGGGTTTCGCGCGGACCGCCACGTTCTCGGCGATGTTGAGCGCGAACGACGTCTTCCCCATCGACGGGCGTCCGGCGATGACGATGAAGTCGGACTTCTGGAAACCGGCCGTCAGCTCGTCCAGATCGTAGTAGCCGGTCGGAGTGCCGGTGACGTGCACCTTCCGCTGGCGGTACTCCTCGATGGCCGTGAAGCCCTGGAGCACCAGCTTGTTCATGGAGACGAAGCCGGAGCGGAGCTGGTCGTTCGCGATCTCGAAGACGCGTTGCTCGGCGTTGTCGAGAATGACGCGCGCCTCTTCCTTCTGCTCGTAGGCGGCGTCCACGATGCCGCGGCTCACCTCGATCATCCGCCGGAGCGTCGCCTTCTCCATGACGATCTTCGCGTGCGACTCGATGTTCCCCGCGTGCGTCACGTACTGGTCGAGCGACGTGAGGTAGCTGAAGCCGCCGACCGTCTCGAACTCGTTCCGGCGCTTCAGCTCGTCGGAGATGGTCACGAGGTCGATCGGAACGCTCCGCTCGAACATCTCCGTCATGGCGCGCCAGATCTTCGCGTGGCGTGGATCGTAGAAGGTGTCGGCCGAGAGGAGCTGGATGGCGGAGGTGACCGCCTCGGGAGAGGCGAGCATGGAGCCGAGTACGGCCCGCTCGGCGTCCTCGGAATGGGGCGGCACGCGCCCGACTTCCTGGCCGAGTTTCGGCTCCGGCGACTGCCACTTCGGATTCAGGATGCGGCGCGGGCTGTCCACGATGTCTCCCCCTAGCCTACCGAGCGCACCAGATCGCGCACGCGTTGCAGGTCGATCCACGCGTCGCGCTTCAGCCCCGGATTCCGGAGGAGCGCGGCCGGATGATACGTCGGAATGAGCGGGATGCCGCGGAACGAATAGGTCTTTCCACGCATCGAGCCCATGGTCGCCTTCGTTTCCAGGAGCGCCTGCACCGCCGAGAGCCCGAGCGCGCAGACCACGACCGGACGAACCAGCGCGACCTGCTGCTCGAGATAGGGGCGGCACTGCGCCACTTCCTCGGGGGCCGGCGTCCGGTTGTCGGGCGGCCGGCACTTGAGGACGTTGCAGATGTAGACTTCCTCGCGCTTCATGTCGATCGCCGCGATCATCTTGTCCAGCAACTGCCCCGCGCGGCCCACGAACGGAACGCCGCGAAGATCTTCGTCCCGGCCCGGGGCCTCTCCCACGAACATCAGCTTGGCCAGCGGCGTGCCGTCGGAGAAGACCGTCTGCGTCCGGGTCTTGCAGAGGCCGCACTTCTCGCAGGTCGCGACCAGCGATTGAAGCGCCGGAAGTTCCCGCGGAAGATCGGTGCGCGGCTCCAGCGGAATCTCGACGATCGGGGCCGGCGGCGGCAAGGGGGGCGCGCTTCGCATGGGCTCTGGCTCGAATCCTGGGAGGGTAAGGGTTTCGATCGCTACGGCCGGGGCCGGCTCCACGACCTGCCTCGGCGCCACGGGCGATTCCGCCCGGGCCGACTCCGTGAACTTCAACCTTCCCCGACTCCGGGCCAAAATCGTCTGCGCCTCGCGCGCCGCCGCCCTTGCTTCCTCCCGGAGATCGGTCACGTCAGCTCTTGCCGTTGAGCGCGGCGGCCACCCGTAGAAGGATTTCACGAGCGATCTCGCGCTTCGGACGAAGTCCCAGCGGAACGTCGGCGCCGTCCTTCGCCAGGAGCGTCACGTCGTTCTGGTCGGAACCGAATTCGGAGCCCTGGCGAAGCGGGTTGTTCACGGCGATGAGGTCCAGGCCCTTTCGCTTCAGCTTCTCGCGGCCGCGCGCCACGCCTTCGGTCGCATCTTCCGTCTCCAGCGCGAAGCCGACAAGCAGCTTCTTGGGGAACTTCTTCCGCACCTCGCTCAGGATGTCGGGAGTCGCCGCCAGCTGCAGCGTCAACCCCTTCTCCGTGCGCGCGAGCTTCGTCTTCGACGCCGCCACGGGGGCAAAATCGCTCACCGCCGCCGCCATCACGAGCGCGTCCGCATCGGCCATCGCGGCGAGCACGGCGTCGCGCATGGCGCCAACCGTCATTCCCTCGACCGTCGCCATTCCGGCGGGGACCGTCGCCGTGGTGCGCGCCGTCACCAGCGTGACGCGAGCGCCGAGCGCGCGGGCCTCCTCGGCGATCGCGAAGCCCATCTTCCCGCTGCTCCGGTTGGTGATGACGCGCACCGGATCGATCGCCTCCTCGGTGCCGCCCGCGGTGACGACGATGGAGCGACCGCGAAGCGGCAGCGTGGCCGCACCCGCGCCGGCCGCAACGCCGGCGCGCGCCTCGGCGCAGGCGCTCACGATCAGCTCCACCATCGCCATCCGTCCCATGCCGTGCTCGCCGTCCGCCAGCTCTCCCGCCTCGGGCCCGACGAACCGAACTCCGCGACCCTTCAGCGTCGCGACGTTCTCCTGAACCGCCGGGTGCTCCCACATGGCCGTGTTCATGGCGGGCGCGATCAGCATCGGCGCGCGCGTCGCCAAGAGGGACGTGGAGAGGAGATCGTCCGCGATGCCGTGCGCCAGCTTGGCCAGGAGATTGGCCGTCGCCGGGGCGACGAGGACCAGATCGGCCTCGCGCGCCATGCCGATGTGCGCGTAGGCGAGTGGAGACTTGGGGGTTTCGGGGAACCACGGCCCTGTGGAGAGGGCCGCGGGCTCGAAGAGATCGGTCAGGACCAGTCCGCGCGTCACGGCCTGGAGCGCGTCGGGGGTGGCGAAGCGCTGGGCGTGCTTCGTCATCACTACCGAGACCAGGGCGCCCTCCTTGCCGAGGGCACGGACCAACTCGGGCGCCTTGTAGGCCGCTACCCCGCCGGTGATGCCGAGCAGGATGCGCGCGCCGCGAAGGGACGCCGGCCGGTCCGTCACGGCCTGGTTACTCCGCGGACTCGGGCAGCGGCTCGGCCTCGGGTGCCGGCTCGTCTGGGTCGGGGCCATACCGGAAGAGAACATGCCCCTTGTACGTTTCCTCGAGGGCGATGTTCGTGACCTTGCCGCCGATATCGAGTCCGGTCTGACGGGAAAGCTCGTTCAGCCGGCGCGCCTCCTTGGCTGCGACGATGATCAACTCGTACTTGTTCTTGATGTTGCCCGAGCGAAGCGCGGGGCTATTCGGATTGTCCAACTTGAATCCTCCTTGCTGGGAATCGGCCGCGGCACCGTTTCCGGGCGGGAGCTACCCCGCCTGAGGGCGGGTCTGGGCCACGGCAAACGATGAGTATACGGCTCTGGAGGGCCCCCATCCAGGGGGAAGTCTGGTGGCGCGAATCTAGAGTTAACCGACGTATTTACAATAACTTCCGCGCGGGCCGTCGAGACTTGACGGGCCCCAGGGCTACCGGTCGATGCGGGAGCGGATCAGGCGGGTCGCCCGGCACGTCTCGGCGATCACGATCGCGTTCACTTTTCGGGCCGCCGCGTCCCAGTCGTCGTTCACCACAGCGTAGTCGTACTCGTGGGATAGGTTGATCTCGCGGCGGGCGTTGTCGAGGCGGAGCCGGATCCGCTCCTCACTATCGGTTCCCCGGCCGCGGAGCCGCTCCTCCAGCCGAGCCAGCGACGGCGGAAGGATGAAGATGAACACTCCGTCGGGGTAGACGCGCCGCACGGCGCGGCCTCCTTGCACGTCGATGTCGAGGAGGACGTTCTTCCCCGCCGCCAGCGACTGGTCGATCTGCGCGCGGAGCGTGCCATAGAGTTCCCCGTGCACCTCCGCCCACTCCACGAATTCGCTTCGCTCGATGCGGGCACGGAAGTCGTCGCGATCGAGGAAGAAGTAGTCCGTCCCCTCCACCTCGTGCTCACGGCGCGGCCGGCTGGTGGCGGAGACGGAATAGAGGAAGTCGGAGTGCAGGCGCAGGAGTTCGTGCACGAAGGTGCTCTTCCCGGCGCCGGAGGGGCCGGAGATGACGGTCACGAAGCGGCGATAGCCGGCTGTCAGGACGGCTTCGTCGTCACTCGATGTTCTGGACTTGTTCCCGGATTCGCTCAAGTTCCTCTTTCACCTCGACCACCTGCTCCACGATGGCGAAGTCGTTCGACTTCGAGCCGATCGTGTTGATCTCTCGGTTCATTTCTTGAAGCAGGAAGTTGAGCTTCCGCCCGGGAGTCGACTCCTCGTTCAGGTAGCGGCGGAACTGGGCGCAATGCGCTTCCAGCCGCACGCACTCCTCGGTGCAGTCGAGGCGATCGGAGAGAAGGGCGATCTCCTGCACGACCCGCTCCTCGGGGAACTCGAAACCCTCCAGGAGCGTCTTCACGCGCTCGCGCGTCTTCTCGAAAGTCTCGCGGACGCGCTGCGGCGCCCGCTCGCGCACCAGGGCGACGCGGGAGCGAAGCGCCTCCAGGCGCTCCTCGAAGTCGCGCTTCAGGTGCTCGCCCTCCTGCTCCTTCATGCGGAGGAGATCGGCCGTTGCCTGCTCCACGACGGTGCGGAGGAGCTTCACGTAGAACTCGGGATCGCGCGCCGTCTCCTGCCAGACGAAGACGTTGGAGAGCGCCGCGAAGGCATTCAGATCGAGGTCGCCCTTCAGGTGATAGGCGCCCTTCGCCTCGTTCAGGAGCTGGAGGTAGCGCTCGGCCGTCTTCCGGTCGAGCGTCAGCGTGCCGCCCGGTTCCTCGGCCTCCTCGCCGTCGTTCCCCCAGGTCACGACGAGCGAGAGCTTCCCGCGCGTCATCTTCTCCTGGACGATTTTCCTCGCCTCGGCCTCGTAGGCCGCCAGCGCGCGAGGGAGCCGCGCGGAGAGTTCGCAGAAGCGGTGGTTCACCGAGCGGAGCTCGGCGGTGAGTCGGAGTCCCTCGGCCACGGCCTCGCCGCGGCCGTAGCCCGTCATGCTTCGAAGCATCGTCGTGGGTCGCCTTTTCGGGGAACAGGTTGAAGTGAGGCCCCACTCTAAGCCCGGGCCGGGCGTCCGTCAACGCGCGCGGCGCCCGCGGCCGGCGCCCCGCGCGGCGGGAGTTTCCCGTTGACCCCGCGCGCGTCCGCTCCCTAACGTGGCCCGCATGCCGCGCTGGCTCCTCGTCCTCCTCGCGCTTCTCGTCCTGGCCGCCGCCGTCGTGCCGTATGTCCGCACGCTCGACGCACAGTTCGTCTGGGACGACACCTTCGTCATCGGACCGCAGCTCGACGTGCGCGCGCCATCGGACCTGGTCCGACTCTGGAAGACCCCCTTCGACCAGCCTCTGAAGGACGAAGCGATGACCAGGAACTACTTCCGCCCGGCCGTGCTCTACACGCTCGCCCTCGATCGCGCGGTCTCGGGCGAAAACCCGCGCGGCTTTCATTTCACGAACGTGGCGCTCTACGCAGCCGCCTGCTTCTTCCTCTGGCTCTTCGCGTGGGAACTTTCCGGCCGGCCGATCGCCGCCGCGCTCGGGACCGTGCTCTACGCGCTTCACCCCGCTCACCCCGAGAGCGTTGCCTTCGTCTCCGGACGGACCGACGTTCAGTCCGCGCTCTTTCTCTTCGCCGCGCTCTGGGCCGCCGTCCGCTTCGGGCCGTCGATCCGCGATCCCTGGATGAAGCTCGCTCCCGCGGCGGTGCTTCTTCTCCCCGGGCTCTACGCGAAGGAAGTGGCGCTCTTCGGGGCGCCGGTCTTGGCGCTCGCGCTCTGGGTGAAGGAGCGGCGTCTGGCCGCGCTCGATCTCGCGCGAGCCGCCGGGGCGGTCGTCGCGGTCTCGGCGCTCTACCTCGCCACGCGCTTCCTGGTCCTGGGGCCAAGCCCGATCCCGGCGATCTCCCCGGTGGAGGGTGCGACGGCCCAGCTTCTGACCAGCGTCGCGGTGGTCGCGCGCTACCTTCCGCTTCTCTTCACGCCGATCCATCTCTCGGCGCGGCACGAGATCGTGGAGGTACACGCGCCCGACGCCGTCTTCGCCGCGGGTCTCCTCGCCCTCGCCGCCATGGCCGCGGGGATCTGGATCGCGATCCGCCGCCGCTCCGCTTGGAGCGTGCCGCTCTCGCTCTTCGCGGCAACGCTGCTTCCGGTCTGCTACGTGAAGCTTCTCTCGGGCGCGATCGTGGCGGAGCGGTTCCTCTTCGTCCCGAGCGCGGCGCTTGCCGTTGGGATCGCGCTCACGCCCGCGGCGCTGGCATGGCGGGCCGCGGCGCCGGCGGCCGCCAAGCCGAAGCCGAAGCCGAAGAGGGAGAGGGAAGCCGCCGTGGGGGATGCCAGCGGGGGCTTTCTCCTCGTCGTGGCCGCCCTGTCGCTCTGGTTCGCCATTCTCCTCTGGCCGCGCGTCGCCATCTGGCGCGACGAGGGAACGCTCTTCGGCTCCATGCTTCGCGATTCGCCGGAGTCGCCGCACGTGCACGCGATCGTCGGGGGCTTCCGCTACCGGGAGCGCGATCTGGAGCGCGCGGCGTTTCACTACCGCCGCGCCATCAAGCTGGCACCCGACCGGGCCGGAGAGCTGCTCCTGAATCTCGGCGCCGCCGAGGACGAGATGGGGCAACACGATTCGGCCTTCGTCCACGTCCGCCGGCTGAACGCGCTCCGCCCCGACTACGCGCCCGCCTGGTACGCACTGGGAAATCTCTACGTCCGGGTGGACAAGCCCGATTCGGCCGTTCTGGCCTACAGCGAGTCGCTCCGCCTCATGCCGGGCCTCGCGCAGGCGGAGAACAACATGGGCGCGGTCCACGAGCGCCAGGGGCGCTTCGAGGAAGCGCTGGCCGCCTACCGGCGCGCGCTCCAGGCGCTCCCCGGGTATCCCGAGGCGACGAACAATCTCCGGCGCCTGAGCGCGGAACTCGGGCGCCCTTCCGGTCTCGATTCTCTGGCCGGGACCGCGGTCGTTCCCCCGCCAGCCGCCGGCGCGGCCCCCTGAGCGGCCGCCCCATGGCCCACGACTTCGACACGCTCCACGGCCGGCGCCTCACGGGCGTCGTCCCGCTCGGACCGCGCGCCATCGCGCTCTCGTTCGACGGGCAGCCGCGCGCCTTCGTCTGGATCTTGCTCGAGCCGAAGCGCGCGACGCTGGCGCTGGCCGATCGCATGCCGATCTCCCCCGATCCTCGCGGGACGCCCTACGGCGGCCTGGAGCGCCCGATGCGAGGGCTTCATCTCCTCCACGCGGAGGCCTCGGAGGGGACGGCGGGGCGGGTCCTCTTCTCGCTGGCCGCCCCGGGCGATGGCGCGGAGACGAACGTGGAGACGCATCGCCTCGCTCTCTCCGCGGAGGGACCGCGAATCGTCTTCTCGCTAAGGCTGGCGGAGGAGGATCGGGTTCTCTGGGCGCTCGATCGGCGGGAGGAGGAGGCGGCGGTTGGCAAGGGTGCCGCGCCCCCGCAGGCGGCGGTGACGGAAACGGTGGCGGAGACGGTGGCGGAGACGGAAGCGCCCGCGGCGCCGGTCACGCTCGCGCGCCCCGCCTCGATCGCGTTGATCGATCATGGCGACGCCGCGGGTCTGGAGGTTTTTCGGGGGCGGATCGAGAACGCATTCCGGGAGGACTTCAACCGGACGATCGATCGGCTCCTGCGCGAGTCGGAGCGCGTACTCCACCGGCGGGAAAAGGCATTGGAGGGAGACAAGAAGGCGGCCGAGGATCGTCTCCTCGACCGCCGGCGGGGGGAACTGCTGCTCACGTACTACAAAGACATTCAGAGGGGGGCGAGCCACGTCGAACTCCCCGATCCGTACGCGGACTCGCCGGGTGCCCGAGTCCGTCTCGTGCTGGACCCGGCCCTTTCCCCTCAAGACAACGCGGCGCGGCTCTTCCAGAGGGCCAAGAAAGGCGAGCGGGGTCTTTCGCTGGTGATGCGTCGACTCGCCGATACTCGGAAGAATCTCGCGGCTTGCGCCGACGTCCGCCGCGCCGTCTATGACCTGCCGCCGAAGGAAGCACTCGCGTCGCTCGACGCGTTCTTCCGGGGGGCGGCTCTCGATTTCAGTGCACGGGGCGAGCGACAGGGGAACCGTTCTTCACGGCAATCCTCCGCGCCGCCCCGTGCGGAACGTCCAGAGCACCGATCTCCAGGGGCGCACCGTTCGATCAGGCCAAGGACGCTTCTCACTAGCGATGGGTGGACGGTCTGGGTTGGACGAAACAACACCGAGAACGACCTGATCACCCACCGCCTAAGTCAACCCCACGACTTCTGGTTCCACGTCGTGGGGGTACCGGGTTCCCACGTGATCCTGCGCCGGCCGACGCGGACCGCTGTCCCCAAACCTCGGACGCTTGAGGAGGCGGCCTCCACGGCCGCCTACTTCAGCAAGGCACGGAAGCTGTCGCGGGTCCCGGTGATCTATACCGAGCGAAAGTTCGTTTCGAAGCCGCGACGCGGGAAACCGGGGCAGGCTCTGGCGACACGCGAACGCGAGCTTCTGGTCCGCCCCATGCTGCTGAAGGGCGGCGAAACAGGCACGGCCGATGATCGCGAGGTGTCGAGCTAAGCTGCGGAGCGAGACGCGGGTGGGGGGGACCCAACCTGGTTGCGTTACTAGGCCGCGGACGGATGAGGCACCCAGTGAGAGTCAATCCAGGAGCCTTTAGTCCAAGAGGACGAAGGGAAGAGGTCTAGCTCTACATTTGGCTTCTTCCTGAGAGCTCCTCACCCTCCGCAGCCCTTCTTGCCTTGTTCGAACGGTATTCATTTGCATCCGACGTGCCGCCCGTGGCTTGGATGGGCCATTTCCATTTATTTAGCTTCAACTGGCTGTAGTGTAAGTAGTTAGATCTTACGAACAAGCGCCGCTGAGCCGGGTGTGACGTCGTCGCGGAGCGTCACGGTGGACATGAATGTCACACTTCGACACCCTTTCGAAACGGCAACCTATTCGCGGAGAGAGGGTTGCCCGTTTGTCTCACCCTCGGAGGCGAATCGTGACTTCCATGTCACACCTGGAGGGCGGTGAACTGATGGGGGAAAGCCGGAGCGGCGCCACCCGCGCGGGGCCGGCTAGTAGATCTGCTTGAGGAGCCGGATCAGGTGCCGGCGGGTGATTCCGAGTTCGAGGGCAGCGCGGCTTCGGTTGCCGGCGTTCCGCGAGAGGGCGGCGAGGACCTCCTCGCGCTTTAGCATGTCGACCTTGCGGCGGAGCCCCCGCGTCGACGGCGCCTCCGAGGCAGGCGGCGCGCCGCCCGGATGGAGGAGCTTGAGGAGCATCGCGCGGTCCACCATCTCCTGCTTCCCCGCGCAGAGGAAGATGCTCTCGATCTTGTGCTTCAGCTCGCGGATGTTTCCGAGCCACGGGAGCGACGTGAGGTACTCCATGGCGTCCTCCGCCAGCACGACCGTCCGCCCCTCGCGCACCGCCAGTTCGTCCAGAAAGCCGCGGATGAGAAGCGGAATGTCCTCGCGCCGCTCGCGGAGCGGCGGCAGCGAGAGGACGACCTGCCCCAGCCGGTAGTAGAGGTCGGCGCGGAACCAGCCCGCCTTCACGGCCGCGTCGAGGTCCTTGTTCGTCGCCGAGATGATGCGGACGTTCAGGCGGCGGGCCCGCACCTCGCCCAGGCGGCGGTAGGTGCCGTCGTCCAGCACCTGCAGGAGCTTCACCTGCGTGCGTTCCGTCAGTTCCCCGATCTCGTTCAGGAAGATCGTCCCGCCGTCGGCCTCCTCGAAGATGCCGCGCTTCGAGATCGCCGCGCCGGTGAAGGCGCCGCGCACGTAGCCGAAGAGCTCGCTCTCGACCAGGTCGCCCGGAAGGCTGGTGCAGTTCACCTCCACGAAGGGATGGCCGCGCTCGATCTCGTACTGGCGGAACATGTAGGCGAGGAGGTTCTTGCCGACGCCGGTCTCGCCCTGGATCAGGCAGCGCGCCGGGGTCGCCAAAAGCTCCGAAGCCTTCCGCACGACGTCGAGCGTGCGCGGATTCTCGGTCACGACCCCGTACGCCCGCGCCACTTCCTGCGCCTGGGCCGCGATCGGCGGCGGCGCCGTGCGTCCGCCGCGCGGAGCCGTCAGCCACGCCGGCGCGTTCAGTTCGCGGAGCACCGTCTCGGCCGCGCGCATGGAGTCGTCCATGCCGAGCTGCTCGTAGAGGTACATCGCCTTGAAGGCGAGATTCTGCGCTTCACGCAACCGCTCGGGATCGCCCTCGCGGGGCATCCGCCGCGCCAGGTCGAGATACGCGCGGGCCAACTCCACCCGCTCGTGGATCGACTCGAGGATGCGGATCGACTCGCGCGATTCGGCGTGGGCCTCGACCAGGCGCCCCTCCTGGGCGTGGATGGCGGCCAGCACGCGGCGCGACGCGCCCTCTTCCAGCTGATCGCCGAGCCGCTTGGCGCGCTGGAACGCGTCCTCGGCTGCCTTCAGAGCCGAGGGGAGGTCGCCGCGCAGCGCGAGCACTTCCGCCCGCTTCCGCTGGAGCTCGCCCACCATGTCGCCCTCGGGCGCGATCTCGCGCGCCACGGCGAGCGCCTCGTCGTAGAGACGAAGCGCCGCCTCCAACTGCCCCCGCTCGTGCTGCAGTTCGGCCTGGCCGAAGAGAACCAGGGCCGCCTCGCGCGAGTTGCCGAGGCGCGCGGTGATCTGCTGCGCCGCCGCCAGGTGCGCCTCCGCCGCGGCGTAGTCGTGGCGGAAGGTGGCGATGGTGGCGAGGCCGGTCCGCATACGCGCCACGCCGGCGTCGCGCCCGATCTGCACGTACGAGGTGAGCGCGCGGTCGTAATGCTCCCGCGCTTCGTCCCAGGTGCCGGCTTTCAGGTGGACGTTTCCGAGGTTGGCGTTCGAAACGGCGATGTAGGCGAAGTTTCCGAGGCGCTGACTCAGTTCCATGGAGCGGAGGAGGTGCCACGTCGCCTGGCGCCAATCGGAGAGATGGCGATAGAGGACGCCGAGGTTGTTGTGCGCCCGGATGACGCCCTCGTCGTCGTTCAGGTCCCAGCGGAAGAGATGGAGGGCCGCTTCGTAGTATTCCTTCGCCCGGTCGAGTTCGCCCAGGCGGTAGTAGATGCGGCCGAAACAGTTGTAGGTGTGGGCGAGTGGCGCGAGGAGATTCCGCTCCTTGAAGATGGCGAAGGCGCGCTCGCAGGTGGAGAGCGCCTCCTCGTACTGCGACAGTTCGATCAGCGCGCGGGCGTTCTGCAGAAAGATGCGCGCCATCAGTTCGGGATTGGGCTCGGCCACGGTCCGAGCACGCGCGCGGGCCAGATGGCGCAGCGCGGCCGCGGCGTCCCCCTTCTCGATGAGGACCTGCGCCGCCTTGATCTCGAGCGCCGCGATGCGGGCCGCGTCGAGGCCGAGGCGCTCGGCCGCCTGGATGCAGTCGTCGAGGTTCTGGAGCGCCGGAAGATACGAATCGGCGCGCAGGAATATCTCGGCGAGATCCTCCAGCGACTGAAGTTGCCGCGCGCCGTCCTGTGCCAGGCGGGCGGTCGCGACCGCTTCCTCGCGTTCCCGGATCAACGCTGCCGTCGTCTTGTCTACCATTCGTCCTTAGAAGCCGGCATTCGCGGGTTCCCCGCGCCGGCATCCGGTCCCCGTGATCTCGGTTTTCGGCTCTACATCCTGAGGGTGGTTGCGCGCACGATCGTCCAGACCGCCATCAGCCGGTCGAACTTCGTGATCATCGTGCGACGCGACGCGCGACCGACGACCGCTGCTTCGGACGTCGAGATGCTGGGATCGCACCGCAGGGACGACGACCCCGACTTCTTCGGAGGCGCCGGCGGTGGATTCAGCGTCTCATCGGGCGTCCCGCCTGCCCATGCCGTGGCGGGGCCGAACGCGTTTCCGGGAACCTGGGGGAGCCAAGTGCCGGGAAGCACGGTCAGCGCGACGAGCGTTGTGGCCAATAGCGCGAATCGGAGGGAACGGATTCGAGGGCCCATGTCCGCGTCACCTTCTGATGGAGGTCCAGAGGGAGATCGCGACCACGACGCGACCTCGGGCGGTTTGGGCGCGAGGGGCGTGATGCCACTCGTGCATCCGGTATGATAGCAGAATAGGGGGGTTGGGAACAACGAGGGAACGCGCTACCCTGGGCGGGCGCGGGGGCCGGCGACCCGGACATCGCCCTGACGCCGGGTCAGACCGGTCCGGTCCAGGTGTTCCAGAACCGGGATGGAGTACTTCCGGGAGACCTGGAAGAGCTCCTTGAAGGCCGCCATGGAGAGGTCGGGATTCTGGGCAAGATGCTGCCGGACCTTTGCTTCCAGCTCGGCCCAGCGCTCCGCCGGGTAGAGAAGATCCGCCGTCACCTTCACCGCCCGACCCGACTCCACCAGGTAGCGGATCAATTCCTGCGGCTTCAGGGCCGGGGCGATCCCCTTGATGAGTTCGGACACTTCCGGGACCGCGTATCCCCCCGCCGCCAGCTGCCGCTCCAGGTCCGCGACCGCCCGCGCCTGTTCGGGGGCCAGGACCGGCCCCGCGTCGGGGAGCGAAACGCGATCGCCCCGGAATGCCAGCGTCTTTGCCCCGAACAGCGATTCCAGCGCCTCGTCGAAGACGCTCCCGTCGATGTCGCGCGCGAGGAGGCTCTTCAGCTCTCCCTTCCCGATTCCCTCCCGGAGCTTGTGCGTCTCGGCGTAGCGGGCCACCGCGTTCTCGATCCGCTCCAGCGTCCCCTTCCATGCCTCCTCGGTGAGGTAGCGCCCGTCCCCAAGGAGCCGCAGCCCCTTCGCCTCGCGCGCCGCCGCCGCCGCCGCCTCGGGCGCCACCGCCAGCCGAAGCGCGGCGTCCGCGGCCCTCACGCCCGCGCCGCCCCCTTCCGCGGCCAGAAGCGCCACGCGCTCTGCCAGCGTGCCGTGCTCGAAGGCGTGAAGGCGCCGGCGCGCGGCGTCGTCGAGCCGGGCCCGCCGAGTCGCGTGCGCGTCGAGGACCAAGGCGCCGGCGATCGTCACCGCGGGCGAGTAGGCGCGAATCACCAGCCGGTCGCCCGGGATGGCCACCACCGGCTCCTCCAACCGGAGCTGCGCCAGCGCGACCTCTCCCGGCTCGAGCGGGGCTCCCTCCACCAGGACGACGCGGGCCAGCGTCTCGCTGGCGCCGAGGTGAACGCGAACGCGTGTTCGGTCCTCCAGCGTTCGTTCGCACGTGGCGAGGAGACGGAGCCGCACGTCCACCACGGACGTCGCGAGAAAGCGGCCCGGCGCGACCAGCCATTCGCCGCGCGATACGTCCTGCCGATTCACGCCATGAATCGCGACGGCGCTCCGCTGTCCCGCGACCGCCTTCGGAACCGCCTGATCGTGAACTTCCACCTGCCGCACGCGCACGGCGTGCCCCGTCGGGAGGAGTTCCAATGCGTCGCTCGGATGGATGGAGCCGCTCCAGAGCGTCCCGGTGACGACGGTGCCGATTCCCTCGATCGAGAAGACGCGATCGACCGGGAGCCGCGCGGCGCCGTCCGCGTCGCGTTCGGGAAGCGACGCCACGGCCGCTTCGAGCGCCGCGAGGAGCGCGGGAATTCCCTCGCCGGTGACGGAGGAGACGGGGACGATGGGGGCGTCGCGGAGCGGGCCGGCCGCCAGGAGCGCCGCCACTTCCTCGCGCGCCGCGCCGGCCAGATCGGGCGTCACGAGGTCCGACTTGGTGAGCGCGACGACGCCGCGGCGGACGTCGAGGAGTTCCACGATGGCGAGGTGCTCGCGCGTCTGCGGCATCACGCCCTCGTCGGCGGCCACGACGAGGAGCACGACATCGACCCCGGTGGCTCCGGCGAGCATGTTCTTCACGAAGCGCTCGTGCCCCGGCACGTCCACGATGGCGACGTGGCGCCCCGAGGGGAGCGCCAGGTGCGCGAATCCGAGATCGATGGAGATGCCCCGCTCGCGTTCCTCCTTCAGCCGGTCGGTGTCGATGCCGGTGAGGCGGCGGACGAGCGCGGTCTTGCCGTGATCGATGTGCCCCGCGGTGCCGATGACGACGGGGCGCATGCGGGCGGGAATTCCCCTTAGGGGCGGACCCGGCGGACGCTGGCGCCGAGCGAGGCCAGCTTCGCCTCGAGCCGCTCGTAACCGCGATCGAGGTGATAGACGCGCGAGACGCGCGTCTCGCCGCCCGCCACGAGACCGGCCAGGATGAGCGCCGCCGAGGCACGGAGATCGGTCGCCATGACCGGCGCGCCGCTCAGCCCCTCGACGCCCTGCACGAAGGCGGTGTTCCCCTCGACGCGAATGTCCGCGCCAAGACGCTGCAGCTCGGCGACGTGCGTGAAGCGGTCGTGGTAGATCGTGTCGACGATGGTGCTCGCGCCCTTGGCGACCGAGAGGAGCGCCATGAACTGCGCCTGCATATCGGTCGGGAAGCCGGGATAGGGCTTCGTGGTCACGTTGATCGGCTCGGGGCGCTCGGGAGCGCGGAGCCGCAGAGTGGTGTCGGACGTTTCGAGCGAGGAGCCGGCGGCCTCGAGCTTGCTGATCACCGCGCCGAGATGCGCGGGATCGACTCCGGTCACCTCGACGTCGCCGCCGGTGATGGCGGATGCCACGAGGAGCGTGCCCGCCTCGATGCGGTCGGGAATCATCGGCGCGTCGGCCGGATGGAGTTCGCGCACGCCGTTCACGACGAGCCGCGGCGTTCCGATTCCCTCGATCTCCGCGCCCATGGATCCCAGGAAGCGGGCGAGCGCCTCGATCTCGGGTTCGCACGCGGCATTCTCGATCGTGGTCCGTCCCGCGGCCGTCGCAGCGGCCATGAGGATGTTCCCCGTCGCGCCGACGCTCGAGATGTCGAACGAGACGGTGCCGCCGCGCAGGCCATGCGGCGCGCGGGCGACGATGTAGCCGTGATCGATCTCGATCTCGGCGCCCAGCGCCTCCATCCCCTTGATGTGCAGGTCGACGGGACGTGGCCCCCACGCGCAGCCGCCCGGGAGCGACACGCGGGCTTCGCCGTAGCGGGCGAGGAGCGGGCCGAGAACGTAGATCGAGGCGCGCATCGTCTTCACCAGTTCGTAGGGCGCCTCGGCGTTCTGCTGATTCAATGTGTCGACCAGGAGCGTGTTCTTCTCGGGGCGCTCGCCGGTGATGCCGAACCGGCCGAGCATCTTCACCATCGTCGCGACATCCATGAGATCGGGGACGTTGGTGAAGCGATAGCGGCCGGGCGCCAGCATCGCGGCGGCCAGCACGGGAAGCGTCGCGTTCTTCGAGCCGCCGCAGGCGACGCGGCCCTGGAGCCGGCGTCCTCCCTGAATCCAGATCTCGTCCATGGCGATGGTCCCGGCTTTCGCGTCGCGTTCCGTTTCGATCTCAGGCTTCATGCCACCCCGCCTCTCCACATTCCAAGAATGACCCGCGGCCGGCCCGCGAGATCGCGCCGCACCCGCGGCGCCTCGAGGCCCGGCCCCATGATACTCAAGATAGCATCGGCCTGATCATCCCCTATCTCCAGCGCCAGAAGCCCTTCCCGGCGAAGGAGCGTCGGGAGGAGGCGCGCGATGGCGCGGTAGGCGTCGAGGCCGTCGGCCCCCCCGTCCAAGGCCTCGCGGGGGTCGTGATCCCGGACCTCGGGCATCAGCCCGGCCAGCGTTCCGGAGGGGATGTATGGCGGATTGGAGACGAGAAGGTCGTAGGGGGCGGTGGCCCAGACCGCGGCGGCGGCGAGTGTGGTGGCGGCTGCTGTGGCCGCGGCGGCGGCGATGAAATCGCCTTCCAGGGCCTGGAAGCGCGATCCGAGCCCATTCAGGGCGGCATTCTTGTCCGAAAGCGCGAGGGCCAGTGGGGAGTGGTCGACCGCCACGCCGGTCCACGAGGGGAGCGCGGCCAGGAGGGCCACCGAGATCGCGCCGGCGCCGGCGCCGAGGTCGAGGAGCCGCCCGCCGGCCGCCGCAGCCGCGGGCCCCAACGCCTCGAGCACGGAGCCGACCAGAGTCTCAGTCTCGGACCGCGGGATGAATACGCCCGACTCGACACAGAGGGTGATTTCGTGGAAACCGACCGAGCCGATCAGTTGCTGGAGCGGGACGCGGCGCTCACGGCGGGCGACGAGCGATTCGAGGGCCGCCGTCTCTCCGGCTGAGAGAGTCGCACCCGGCTCGCACCAGAAGGCGGCGCGGGTGATTCCAAGCGCATGGAGGAGGAGCGTCTCCGCCTCGGAGGCGGCCGTCTCGATTCCGGCCCGGTCCAGACGATCGCGAACCGCGGCCAGCGCGGCCGCCCGCGTCCCTTCCGCCAGCGCGGTCACGTCGTCGCTCCCGCGACCCCGCTCGCGGCCAGCCGCTCCGCCTGCTCCGCGTTGAAGAGCGCATCCACCAGTTCGTCCAGATCGCCTTCCATGACGTCCTGAAGCCGGTAAAGCGTGAGCCCGATCCGGTGATCGGTGACGCGGCTCTGGGGAAAATTATACGTGCGGATCTTGGCGCTCCGGTCGCCGGTCGAGACCTGCGACTTCCGGAAGGCGGCCAGCTTCCGCTCCTGCTCCTGGCGCTCCAGGTCGAGGAGTCGCGCGCGGAGCACCTTCATCGCCTTGTTTTTGTTCTTCAACTGCGAGCGCTCGTCCTGGCACTGGACGACGAGGCCGGTCGGCAGGTGGCGGATTCGCACGGCGGAGTCGGCTGTGTTGACGCTCTGGCCGCCCGGACCGCCGGCGCGGAACACGTCGATCAGTAGATCCGATGCCTTGATCTCCACGTCGACCTCTTCGGCCTCGGGGAGCACGGCGACGGTGACCGCCGAGGTGTGAATTCGCCCGCTCGCCTCGGTGTCCGGGACGCGCTGCACGCGGTGGACGCCGCTCTCGTACTTGAAGCGGCTGTAGGCGCCTTCGCCGTGGATCATGAGGACCGCTTCCTTCACGCCGCCGACGCCGCTCGCGGCGCTGATCTCCATCAGCTCCACGCGCCAGCGGTGTCGTTCGGCGTACCTCGTGTACATCCGCTGCATTTCCCCGGTGAAGAGCCCGGCCTCGTCGCCGCCGACGCCGGCCCGGATCTCCAAGATCACGTTCCGCTGATCGAGCGGATCGGCCGGGAGGAGAAGCCGCGGCAGCTCGATCTCCAGCTTCGCGCGCTCGGCCTCCAGTTCCTCCAACTCGCTCTTCGCCATCGCCAAGAGTTCGGGGTCCTTCTCCGACTTGAGGAGCGCGCTGTCGTCCTCGATGCCGCGGAGCACGGTGTCGTAGCGGCGTGTCGCGGCGACCAGGTCCTCGAGGTCGCTTCGCTCCTTGGAGACGCGGCGCAGTTCGGCCGGATTTGAGTGGAGGTTCGGATCCTCCAGCTGGCGGGTCAGTTCCGCGAAGCGGGTCTTCGCCTTCTCGAGCGCGTCGCGCACGGGAGGCGGGAGTTAGAGGACCGCGCGAAGCGCCGTGATCGCGACTTCGAGCATGTCGCGGGACGGTTCGCGCGTCGTGAGGCGTTGCAGCTGGAGGCCCGGCTCGCTGATCCAGCGGACCCAGGACTTGTCGTAGTGAGCGCCGGCGAAGCGGATGATCTCGAAGGAGATTCCGGCGATGACGGGAATCAGCGCGAAACGGATCGCGCGGTCGGCGAGCGTGTCGGGGCGGCCGAAGAAGGCGAAGACGACGAAGCTGACGATGACGACCAGGAAGAGGAACGACGTCCCGCAGCGCGGATGGTAGCGGCTCTGCGCGTCGGCGTTCTCGGGCGTTAGATCCAGCCCCGATTCGAGGTTGTGGATCGTCTTGTGCTCGGCGCCGTGGTACTGGAAGACGCGCCGCATCTCGCCCCAAAGTCCGATGCCGAAAATGTAGATCAGGAAGAAGACGAGGCGGATGGCGCCGTCGATCAGGTTGTAGAGGAACGGATCCTTCGCGCCGGTCAGATCGGTCAGCTTGAGCGGGAGCCAGAAGAAGATCCCGAAGCCGAGAACGAAGGAGATGAGGACGGTGAATCCCATCCCCAGTCCGAGCGTGCCGTAGCGACGCTCCTTCTCCGGCTTGTCGCTCTCGGAGCGCACCGCCGCGTCGGCGGAATAGGAGAGCGCCGCGACGCCGATGCGGAGCGATTCGACGAGAACGATGGCGCCGCGGAGAATGGGAAGCCCGAGGACCGGGTAGCGGCGCGAGAGCGAGGTGTAGTCGCGCGTCTCTACCTGGATGGTTCCGTCCGCCAGGCGGACGGCCGTGGCCACCTTGTGGGGCGAGCGCATCATCACGCCTTCGATGACGGCCTGTCCCCCAATGGGCGCGTAACGTTCGGGCATCGGTCGAGAGGAGTCCGGAGAAGATCCGTCGGGCGGCTTACGCCGTCGTCGGAGGGGTCTCCTTCATCCCGTATTTCCTACGAAAACGCTCGATGCGGCCCGCCGTGTCGACCAGCTTCTGCTTGCCCGTGAAGAACGGATGGCAGCTGGAGCAGATTTCCACGTGCAGCCCTTCCTTCACGGTTGCCCGCGTCTCGATGATGTTGCCGCAGGCGCAGGCGATCTTGGTGTTGAAATAAGCGGGATGGGTATTCTTTTTCATCGCTGACTCCGGATTGGTGTTCGTGAATTACGTGTTCATCATGGCGAGAAACTTCTTGTTCGTCTTGGTCTGGCTCATCTTGCCGATCAAGAACTCCATCGCCTCCATGGGATTCAACTCGTTCAGGAACTTGCGGAGAATCCAGACCTTGTTCAACTCCTCGCTGGTCATGAGGAGCTCTTCCTTGCGCGTGCCCGAGCGGTTGATGTCGATGGCCGGGAAGATGCGCTTGTCGGCGAGCTTGCGGTCCAGGATGACTTCCATGTTACCGGTGCCCTTGAACTCCTCGAAGATGACGTCGTCCATGCGGCTTCCCGTCTCGATCAGGGCCGTGGCCATGATCGTGAGGCTTCCGCCGTTCTCGATGTTGCGCGCCGCGCCGAAGAAGCGCTTCGGCTTCTGGAGCGCGTTGGCGTCCACGCCGCCGGAGAGAATCTTGCCCGAATGCGGGACGACCGTGTTGTGCGCGCGCGCGAGACGCGTGATCGAGTCGAGAAGGATGACGACGTCGCGGTTGTGCTCCACGAGGCGCTTCGCCTTCTCGAGGACCATGTCGGCCACCTGCACGTGTCGCTCCGCCGGCTCGTCGAAGGTAGAGGAGACGACCTCGCCCTTCACCGAGCGCTCCATGTCCGTGACTTCCTCGGGCCGCTCGTCGATCAGCAGCACGATCAGCATGACTTCAGGATGGTTCTCCGTGATCGCGTTCGCGATCTTCTGCAAGAGAACCGTCTTTCCGGCGCGGGGCGGCGAGACGATGAGGCCTCGCTGGCCTTTGCCGATCGGCGTCAGGAGATCCATGATCCGCGTCGACATGTCCTCCGCGTTGTGCTCCATCCGCAGCTTCTCTTGCGGGTAGAGCGGCGTGAGGTTGTCGAAGAGGATCTTGTCCTTCGCGGCCTCGGGCGACTCGAAGTTGACCGCCTCGACGCGCAGGAGCGCGAAGTAGCGCTCGCCGTCCTTAGGAGGCCGCACCTGCCCCGACACGGTGTCGCCCGTCCGAAGATCGAACCGCTTGATCTGCGACGGCGAGACGTAGATGTCGTCCGGGCCCGGAAGATAGTTGTAGTCCGGGGAGCGGAGGAATCCGTACCCCTCGGAGAGGATCTCCAGGACCCCTTCCGCGAAGATCAGGCCGTTCTTCTCGGTCTGGCCCTCGAGGATCTTGAAGATCAGCTCCTGCTTCCGTAGTCCGCTCGTGCCTTGGATGCCGAGCGAATGCGCCAGCTCCATCAATTCGGCGATGGTGCGGAGCTTCAACTGGATGATGTCGAGACCCTTTACCGATCCCGGCGGGGTGCTAACCGCTGGCACCGGCAGGGTTTCCGTTTCTTGTGATTCCATTTCGGTACGAGACTCCTCGGTGGTGGTTTCCTCGGGGGCTTCGAGCCCACGGCGACGGATGGGAGTGGTTGGGCGGGACATGATCTTGGGCCGAACGGCGGTCCTCTGAGGGGGATGAATGTCGTTTCGAAGGGATCGTCGATTCCGGTGAGTTCTGGCTCGGGGTTCGCGGCCCGGATGGGGGCGTTCGCGATGGGCTACCGTTGGGTCCCTTACCGGCGAGCCTCTAGGGCTGGTTCAACGCTGCAAATGTAGCCGACCTGGGCCGGGCTGTCAAGCCCCATGGACCGCAGCCCCGAACCGCGGCCCATGGGGCGCTTTTCCTAATCCGCCTTCTGGACCGGGAAGGTCCCCTTGGAAAAGACCTGGCCGTCCATGAAAGTCACCGACTTCCCCTTCTTCCAGTAGAACCAGCTCTCGAAGTTCTTCCCGTCCTCTTGGTAGGTATAGACCTCGTCGGGATATCCCTCGGCCGCGAACGTTGGCTTCAGCTGGTTTCCGGGTCCCAAACGGTTATCGGCAGTGTCGACCCAGACCTTGAGCGCGGAACCCTTCCGCTGTTTCCCTTCGCCGAGGGCCCGGTACATGGCGTATTCGGCCGCCGACTCGTCCTTTTTCTGGAGCTTCAGGTACGAGAGGAAGAGGAACTGATGATAAATAGGCTTCCGGGCGTCCAGCTCGACCGCCCTCCGGAGCGCCGCGACCGAGCCGTTGTAGTCCTTGGCCTGGTATCGCAACTCCCCTGCCAGACCGAGCAGATCGAGGTTCGCCGGGAACGACTTCAGCCCTTCGTCGAGCGCGACCGTCGCCGCCTTCATGTTTTCCAGACGCGACGCGATGACCGCCACGTTGAAGATCGCGTTTTCACGGATCGCCTGGGAATCAGGCGGCGCCGACGCGAAGAGGTAATTGAAGTTCGCCGCAGCGCTGTCGTAGGCGGCCGTCCGCTCCGGCCCCTTCGGGAGCGGATCCGCATGCTGCAACCACGCCTCCGAGATGCGCGAAAGATAGACGAACTGATTCGCCGGATCGGCCTGGATGGCGGCCCAGTAGGCGGTCGTCGCGTCCTTGAACTTGCCGGCGTTATAGAGGCGATTGCCGCGCCCCATGGCCGCCACCTTCATGTTCCGGATCAACATCTCGTCGCCCGGTTTGATCGTGAGTCCGACCCTCGCCGCCGCGATGGCGTCGTCCACGCGGCCGACGAGTTCATAGAGGTAGGAGAGGTTCTTGAAAACGTCGGCCGAGGTCGGGTCGACGAGTGCCGCCAGCTCGAAATTGTAGAGGGCGTCGAGCATCTTCGATGCGCCTTCGTAGTCGCCGTAGACGGTCGAATCGACGGCGGCGGCCTGCAGATCGCCGCCGAGCGTGAACGGCTTCAACGACATCGCCATCGGCTCCTCGCCGGTCGGCGCGAAGTAGTAGGCCATGCCGTCCTTCGGGTAATACCAGACCTCGTGAGCGGCGCCGCCCTCGGTCCAGCGGGCAAAGTCCCCCGGCGAACCCTTCTCCTTCTCCATCGTGGCCTGCGCCGTGCCTTCGTCGGTCGTCCGCTCGGTGGCCGAGGCCACCGTGCCGGCGCGGCCCATCGCGGCGATTCCCTTGTTGTAGAGACCGACCAGCGCCTCGTCGCGGTTTAGCTTCAGCTCCTTGACCCGCTTCTCGTCCTTCTTCGCGGTCGACATCTGAATGCCGATCTCGTAGGCGGCGCCCGCCGAACGGTACTGGCGGAGCTGATTGCGAGAAAAGGCGAGGAGCGCGTAGAGCTGGAGATTCTCCGGCTCTTCCCGGCGGGCGCACTCGAGGAAGCGCGCGGCCTTGTCATAGACCTTCTGCTGCACGTAGACCTTGCCGCTCGTGAAGCAAAGTCCGGCCGTCGCCGTCGGGGCGACCAGGCTGACCATCACCACAACAGCCGCGACGGCGCTGCCGACACCCGCGGCGCGCTGACGAATCCGTAGCATTCGATCCTCCATGCAAAGGAATACCCGGAATCGGGGCCCCCCGTTCCAGATCAACGCGATTCAATCCCCCGGGCGGGCCCCTGTCAAGGGCATTCGGCCCCCGCATGCTGGGGATACTTTGGTCGTAATCGACCTGTTTTTAATGGGTTATAGGAGTTGATAGGGGTCCACGTCGACCGCCCAGCGGGCGCCAGGATGGCGGAGGTCACGGAGCTTCGGGAGGGCGGCGGCCAGGGTCTGGCGGAGGGCGGTCCGGGAGCCGCTCCGGAGGAGGAGGTGCCAGCGCTCCTCCCCCTTGAGCCTCGCCAGCGGCTTGGGCGTCGGACCCAGGATCTCCACCGCCCGGTCCCCGGCCGCGCGGTGGACGATGCGGCGAATGGCGTCACCCAATGCTTGCACGCGCTC
>JBBTHR010000112.1:0-6513 GCA_038060295.1 Candidatus Eiseniibacteriota bacterium | reverse complement strand
CGATCACCCATTCGCACCCCCACGCGCCGGACATCCACCACAGGCACGGGCACGACTAGGGTCCTCCTGGTCGCGGCGGGCGGCTCGGGTCGCCTCAGATGGCATCCTCGTCCGTCACTCGCGTCCGCACGCTGACTACCCGCTCGAGTTCGGTAACAAAGATCTTCCCATCCCCCACGCGGCCGGTATGGGCGCCCTTGAGGATCGCCTCGACGTAGCCATCCACCTCCTCGTCCCGGCACAGAATCTCCAGCCGGGTCTTGGGAGTGAAATCGATCGCGTAATCGGCGGTGTGGTGCGGAAAGCTCTCGTCCTTCTGCCGCCCGAATCCACGGACGTCGGTGACGGTGAGACCGTGCGCGTGGATCTCACGCAACTCCTTGAGCACATGGGAGAGCATGAACGGCTGGATGAACGCCTCGATCTTCTTCATGGGTCCTCCTAGAACTCGACCTCGCGGCGCTCGAACCAGCGGTAGAGGATCGGCAGCACGAAGAGGGTGAGCAGCGTGGACGTGACAAGGCCGCCTACAACAACCGCAGCAAGTGGGCGCTGGATCTCGGAGCCGGGTCCCGTCGCGGCGAGCAGCGGGATAAGCCCCAGCATCGCGACGAGGGCGGTCATGAGGACGGGCCTGAGCCGGAGCTCGGCGCCGCGGACGATCGCGTCATCCAAGGTGGCCCCTTCCCTGCGCAGCTGGCTGATGTAGGACACCATCACGACTCCGTTCAGGACCGCGACGCCGATGAGGGCGATGAACCCCACCGACGCGGCGACGCTCAGATTCTGGCCCGACATAAAGAGGCCGACCACACCTCCGACGAGGGCGAACGGAACGTTCAGCATGATCAGCGATGCGCTCCGGAGCGAGCCGGAACTTATGAAGAGGAGCAGAAGATCAGCAGGACGACGACCGGCATGACGACCGAGAGCTTGGCCATGGCACGTTGCTGGTTCTCGAACTGCCCGCCCCACGTGATGAAATACCCGGGCGGGAGGGTCACTTGTCCCTTCACGGCCCGCTGGGCCTCCTCCACGAAGGAGCCCATGTCGCGGCCGGCCACGTTGCACTCGACTACGATCCGCCGCTGGCCGTCCTCGCGGCTTACCTGGGCGGGACCCTCGACCACTCGGACCGTCGCCAGCTGCCCGAGGGGTACCCGCTGGCCCCCCGGAGTTGGAACCAGCAGATCGCCAAGTTGTTCCGGATCGGATCGGACGTCCTCGGGAAACTTGACGACCGCGGCGAACGATCGCTGCCCCTCGCGGATCAGGGTTGCGTCTTTCCCCCCGATCGCGGTCTCCAAGATATCTTGAACGTCGGAAATATTGATGCCGTACCTGGCGATTCGGTCCCGGTGGATCTCGACCTCGAGATACGCGGTCCCCGCCACGCGCTCGAGGTTCAAGTCGGCGGCTCCTCGGATCCCGCTGATCGCCCGGCGAACCTCTTCACCCTTCGCCCGCAGCACATCCAGGTTCTCGCCGAAGATCTTCACGGCGATCTGGGCCTTCACTCCCGAGACGAGCTCGTCGACGCGGAGCTGGATCGGCTGGGAGAAGGAGTACGTCATCCCGGGGATACGCGCTACCCGATCGCGAACCAGCCCTACTAGCTCATCGCGATCCTTCGTCGTCTTCCACTCCTCGCGGGGTTTCAGATTCGCGATCACGTCGCTGACCTCGAGACCCATCGGATCCGACGCAATGTCGGCGCGCCCCGTCTTGGAAACGACCGTGGTGACCTCCGGGAACTCCAGCAGCGCCCGCTCCACCTCGAGCTCCATGTCCCGCGACATGGTGAGCGACACGCTGGGAAGGCGGAACGTCTGCATCCCGATCGCCCCCTCGTCCAGCGGGGGCAGGAACTCCCTCCCGAGGCGGCCGAAGAGAATGCCGCTAGCGACGAGACCGACGAGCGCAACCCCGACCGGAATCATCCAGTGTCGTAGGCACCACCGGAGCGCGGGAAGGTATCCCTTCTTCGCCCAGGCGACCACGAAGGTATCCTTCTCGGAGAGCTTCCCGCGAAGGAGGAACGACGCTGCGACAGGGACGAGGGTGAGCGCGAGCACGAGCGATCCCGCCAAGGCGGCCGCGGTCGTGAAGGCGAGCGGGATGAACATCTTCCCTTCGATTCCCTCGAGTGTGAAGAGCGGAAGAAATACGACGGTGATGATGGACACACCGAAGAAGATCGGCCGGACTACTTCCTGCGCGGATTCACGCACGACCTCGACGACATTCCGCTCCCCCTTGGCTTCCGCCAGGTGGCGAACGATGTTTTCCGTCATGACGATCGCCCCGTCCACGATCATGCCGATCCCGATGGCCAGCCCGCCCAGAGACATGAGATTGGCGGAGTACCCTGCCTGCCTAAGGCAGAGGAAGGCGATCAGCGCCGAAAGAGGAAGCGTCAAGGTGACGACAAAGGCGGCACGCAGATTCCCCAGGAACAGAATCAGGACCACGACGACGAGCGCCCCGCCCTCCAGGAGGGCCTTTGTAACCGTGTGGATCGCCCGGCCCACTAGCTCGGTTCGGTCGTAGAAGGGGACGAGCTTCACGTCGGACGGCAGCGCCTGCTGGAGAGTCGGGAGCTTCTCCTTCACCGCCCGCACCACGTCGCGCCCGCTCGCTCCCTTCAGCATCAGAACGATTCCCGCGACGGCCTCGCCCTTGCCGTCCCGCGTCACGAAGCCCTGGCGCGGCTCGGGGCCCACGACCACCTCGGCCACGTCCCGGACGTAGATCGGCGTTCCACCCTTGACCGCGACCACGGTCGCGCGAAGATCGTCCGGGCCCCTGACGAGACCGAGTCCGCGAACGACATATTGCTCCCCGTGGTGCTCGATGTAGCCGCCGCTCGCGTTCGCGTTGTTGGCGCCCACGGCCTCCAGAACCTCCCGGAGCGACAGTCCGAAGCTCGTCAGTCGCTCGGGGCGCACAAGGATTTGATACTGCTTCACGAACCCGCCGAAGCTGTTGACATCGGTCACTCCAGGGACGGAACGCAGGATCGGCCGCACGACCCAATCTTGGAGCGTGCGAAGCTCCATGGCGTCCCGCACCGGACTCTCGAGCGTGTACTGATAGATCTCTCCGAGTCCGGTCGAGATCGGACCGAGTTCCACGTCGACGCCCGCCGGGAGCTTCTCCCTAGCCTGTTGCAGGCGTTCGAAGACCAGCTGGCGTGCGAAGTAGCTGTTGACGTGATCCTTGAAAGCGACGGTGACCACCGCCAGACCAAACTTGGACAGCGACCGGACCTCGGCCAGATCGGGAAGTCCGCCCATGGCGGTCTCGATCGGATAGGTGACGAGTTGCTCGACCTCGGTCGGAGCCATCCCCGAGGCTTCGGCAAGCACCTGCACCTGGATGTTCGTCACGTCCGGAAAGGCATCGATCGGTACGTCGCGCACGGCCTGGAGCCCTAGGAATACGATGCCCGCACAGCCCAAGAGGATGAGAAGACGCTGGGAGAGCGCGAAGCGGACGATTCGGTCCATGCTCACTCCTCTCCGAGCTCGGCGCGCGATGCCTGGGATTTCAGGATGAACGCCCCCTGCGAGGCGACGCGCTCACCGGCGCGAAGCCCTTCTAAGATTTCCGCGATTCCCCCTCCGAGGCGGCGCGCCTCGACCGCACGCGGGACGAACGTCGAGTCGGTGCGTGCGACGAACACGACCGTCCGCCCCCCGAAGTTCTGGAGCGCCCCCTCACGGACTACGAACCCCCGACGCGTGGCGCCGGCAGGCACCCGAGCAGCGATGAACATTCCCGGTTTCAGCGCCAGGTCTGGGTTCGGCACGCGTACGCGGACGCTCAGAGTCCGCGTCTCGGACTTCACCGTTCCTTCGAGGCTCGCGATGTGGCCGCGGAACTCTCGGTCTGGATACGCGGTCGTTGTCACGCGGGCGGACTGCCCGATCCGGAGCAAGCCGAAATCCCGCTCGTAAACGTCGACGACGCCCCACACCTCCGCGAGGTCGGCGAAGCCGAAGATGTCCATCCCGGCCTGGACCGGCTTTCCCGCGCCCGTCTCGACCTCGGTTACTACGCCCGAGATGGGGCAGCGGAGGGGTAGGTGCTGCAGCGGTTCGTGCCGCTCGTCGACGCGCGCGATGTCCCCCTCGGAGGCGCCGAGAGTCTCGAGGCGGAGCCGTGCCGACCGCGCGATGTTCTCGAGGGCGCCCGTGTCGGGCGCGCTTGCGGCGCGAGCTTTCTCCATCCGCCCATGCGCCAAGAGGTAGTCGCCCGTGGCTGCAGCGAACTCCGGGCTGTAGATCTCCGCGACGAGATCCCCCGCCCTGACCCGATCCCCGACCACGACAGCGATCTTCTGGATGGTCCCCGATACCCGCGGCGCCAGGTGCGCAACGCGCAGGGGGTTCACTTCGATCTGCCCGGCGAGGAGGAGCGTGTCGGCGATCGCACGCTCTTGAACGGTCTCGAGCCGAAGCCCGCTGCTCGCGAGAGCCGAGGCCGGGATATGGACGACCGAGTCGGCTGCTGCGGGACCGCCGGTGGGCTCGGGAGCGCTTCGTTCTCCACACCCTGCCGCCAAGACGGCGAAAAGTGCGACCGAAGCTGCGACGCGTAGACCATTTCTGAACATGTTGTGCATTCGGTTCACTCCGCCGTGAAGAGGTCCGTGCGCGCCAGCTCGTAGTTCAAGAGCGCGCGCACGTGCTCGATCTGAATGGTTCGGTAGCTGCGCAACGTATCGAATAGTTCCAGGCCGTCGATTTGGCCCGTGCGGTAGTTCTGGGTGGCGGCGCGCATGGCGTCCTCCGCGTCGGCGAGGAGCGCCCCCTCGAACGACGCCAGCTGTCGTTCGGCACTCCTGACAGCCGTGAACGCGTTGCGGACCGTCGCCTCCAGAGAGCGCTCGGCGGCGAGCAGCTTTGCCTCCGCGGCGCCCTTGACCGCCTCGGCTTCCTCGACGCGCCCTCGACGGTCCGTCCAGGGCATGAAGGGAAGCTGGAGGGCCACTTCGCCGCCCCACCCGGGCCGGTCGAAACCCGGCATCCAATCCAATCCGACTGACACGTCCGTGGACGGAAGGCGTCCCGCTTTGGCTGACGCCACACCGGCCCGCTCGCGCTCCAACTCCAGCCGAGCGGCTTTGAGCGCAGGCCGCGAACGAATCGCTTCCCCGAGGTAGCTCAATAGGCTGTCGGGGAGGGGGATGAAGGCCAATGAATCGGCCGGGGCGAGCGGATCGTCGCCGGGCATCGCCATCAGGGCATGAAGCGACTGCCTGTGCTCTTGTAAGGCTCGCTCCGACTCGATGAGATCGTTCGCCAAGCTAACGCGCTCCGCCCGCAAGCGCAGGAGATCGAGGTAGCGAGCCCCACCCGTGCCGATGCGGACGCGCACCATCTCTTCGAGATCCACGGCGACCGATCGGAGGTTATCGAGGGCTCGCAGGTTCAGGAAATCGGCCTGAAGCAGGCGGTACGCGCGAGTGGTATCGCGACGGATGCGCAGCTCCGAGGACTCGCGGAGGGCTTCGGCGAGGGCGACGCCGGCCTCCGCGACTCGGACCGTCCGACTCCGCTGCGAAGGGAACGGGAGCGACTGGGAAAGACGAAGCGAGGATTCCCGCTCGCCAGGGTCCCCACCCAGGCCAAGCTTGCCTACATCGTACGAAACCGACGGCGCGTCGAGGGAGCGGGCTTGCCGCAGGCGAGCGCGAGCGGCCTCGACCTCCCGGCCCGCCACGCGTAGCTCCGGGTTTCGCACCATCGTGAGAACGAGGACGGAATCGAGGCTGACCGTAGCGGCCGAAGCCGGGGGCGTCGTGAGCGCCGACGCGACGGTGGCAATAAGAATGACGGGACGAAAAATGCGCAGCACGTAGTTCCTCCGCTGTTGACCCGAGATGAATGCGGGGCTGACCCGGCGCCGCGGTGCGCGGAGCTGGCCGAGACTAGCGAGCGGAAAGAATCAGCAGCGCAGAAGTGCTGGCGAGGCCAACCGGGGAGACGTGCGGGATCTCGCTAACGCGAGCGTGTCGGAGCGGGAAATGAGTCGCGAGTGAAGGTCCGTGATTGCTATCGAGATCGCCGCCGGCGCCCCGAGGCTCTGAGCGTCGCTCCGGGCTGGTGCCGAGCATGCGCCCAAGGCGATGGGGTAGTCGATGCACGACCCGGAATCACGGAGATTCAAGGAGTGGGCCGGCTGGGCCGGTGTCGCGGCTCCCTCCAGCCCGCAGGGGCTACTAGCCGATTCGATCGCCGAGTGTCCCTGCGAGCCGATACAGAGCACCGGGAAACTGGCGAAGAGCGCGGTCTGGCCACCGCTTAGGAGGAGAAGAAGGGTCAGGAGGGTCGTGCTGCTACGTCGGAGCATACCAGAAGACTTTACACGTAGCTCGGCGGACGCTCAAGGAAATTTAGGGGCGGTATGTTCTTGCCCGCGTAGCCACCGATCGAACGGGAATCCCTCGCGGCCCTACGAAGCGCCGTAGTGAAACACGCGCGCCAACCCGCTAGCCGCGAACACATC
>JBBTHR010000111.1:0-4764 GCA_038060295.1 Candidatus Eiseniibacteriota bacterium | reverse complement strand
ACGCGCGGCTGACGATGAGGCCGAGCACGGCGCCGAGCGCCATGGCGCCGGCCGCGAGCCCGAGTTGCCTCCAGACCCCGTAGGTGATCCCGGCGGCGAGCGCGGCGAGGACGATGGTGATCCCCATCGTCACGACCCGGGAGACGGGCCGCGTCGCTTCCAGCTTTCCCCGCTCCGTTTCCACCGACTTGAGGTGTCGCGCGCGCTGCGCGCGGAGCGTCCCGAGGCGGACAAGGTCGGGCTCCACTTCTTCGGGAGCGTTGGCCAGATAGCCGAGGCTCTGCGCGATGCGGCGGTCGATCTCCTCCACGGAATTCCGAGCGCGGCGCGCGTTCACCAGTTCGGACCCGATCGCCGGCGCGCGCTTCAGGAGCTTCCGCTGCTCTTCCCGGAGCGAGACCCAGGCGTCGAGGTCGGCCAGGAGCTGTTCCTTCCCGGCGAGGTCGGCACGGAGATCCAGAATCCTCGAGTCGAGTTCTTCCAGTTCCTTTTGTCGCGACTTCACCTCGCTCAGCACGACCTCCGCGCGGGCGCGGCGGGAGCGGAGTTCCTCGAGACGCGCGGTGCGGCTCTCGATGGAGCGGTTGGAGCGTTTGCGCGAGCGCGGATCGAAGGGGTGTTCCCTGGTCAGAAGATCGAGCCGCGCCAGGAGCGCCTGCTGGATCTGCTGATAATCAGCCTCCACGGCGCCGGAGACGAGGTGCCGCAGTTCCGGAGAGACCTCCGTCTCGAGCGCGTTCTCGTGGACGAAAGCCGACTCGCGAAAGAGGCGCTCGTCGGTGAAGCCGAGCCAGCCTCGCAGGATTTCCTCGTACTTCTCCAGTTCGGAACTCCGGCCGCGCGGATTCGCGGAACCGTGGAAGAGCGTCTCCACCGGTTCCTCGCCCTCGGCGCCGAGACGAACCACTTCCACGTCGTGCGTGTCGAAGCGACGCGAGACGCGGTAGCGGTCGTTGGCGGCGTGAAAGGTCACCGACGCGGCATGGCGCGCGCCGCTCCAGGGGCGGGCCAGCGCTTCCGCCTCGTGCGAGCCGAAGCCGAAGAGCGTCGAGACGACGGCGGAGGCGAACGACGACTTCCCCGATTCGTTCGGGCCGATGACGAGGTTCAGCCGCTTCGGCTCGAAGACCGCCTCGTAGGCGGTCAGGGGGCCGAAGCCCTCGATGACGACGCGCTCAAGATGCATGGCGGGGGTTCTGGAATTCGGCGAGGCCGATCCGGAGGGCCAGGGTGGCGGTGCCGCGCGTCGCTTCGTCCGGCGCCCGATCGATCCGCTCCAGCATGTTTCGCACGAAGACGCCGCGCACGGTCGCCTCCTCGCGATACTGGTCGAGGAGCCGCGCGTTCACGACGTAGGTTCTGTCGTCGAGTTCGAGATGGAAGAAGCGGGGCGATAGCCGTTCCAGCAACCGCTCCGCGTCGAAGACGAACGTGCTCGGTCCCTCGAGCCGAAGCCGCGCCAGTTCACGGTCGCCCGCGAAGGCTAGGATCCGCTGCTCCAGCGCCGCTTCCCCAGAGAGGTCGGAGGCCTGGAAGTCGATCAGCGCCTGCGTGAGGGTCCGTTGGTTCCACGGCGTGCGCTCCACCGAAATCGATTCGCGCCCGAGCGTGGCGGTGACGAGGTAGCGGGGACCGTCCTCGCCGAACTTCTTCCCTTCCAGCGTGCCGGGATAGACCGCCACCGACCCGCCTTCCCGCACCTCGGAGAAATTGTGGTAGTGACCGAGCGCCAGATAGTGAAGGCCCGACGCCGCGATCTCGGCCCGGTTGATCGGAAGGTCGTTGCTCCGCCGCTTCCAGGTCGGGCTGTCCTCCAGCGCCGCGTGGAGCACGCCGAGGTGGAAGTCGGCGAGGCCCAGGGGGCGGAATTCGCCCAGCGGCCGCTCGCAGACCGCCGCGTCGTAGGCGATCCCGTAGGTCTGGACCGTGAGGCCGCCGACCGAGACGCGAGGTCCCGCCTCGAGCGTCGGCGAGAGGAAGAGATGGACGTTGTCGGCGAGACGAAGCCGGCGATAGACGGATCGCCGGTAGGAAGGCGCGTCGTGCGTCCCGGGGGCGATCAGGACCGGGACCTTCGCCCTCTCCAGCCGCTCGAAGGCGGCCTCCACCTGCGCGACCAGCCCCTCGTCGGGATCGTGCGTGTCGAAGAGATCGCCCGCGATCACCACGAAATCGACCGGGCGCGACTCCCCCACCGCATATTCCACGGCGCGGAGGAACGCGCTCAGGAAGTCGCGCGCCCGCTCCTCGCCCCGGTCGCCCAGGGAGGGAAACGTGGCGCCGAGGTGGAGATCGGCGAGATGAAGGAGGCGAATGCTCATCGCATGGTCCGTTTTCCCCCGCGGCTCCTCAGAAGCCGCTTCAGGTCGCGCAACGCCTCGCGATGCGATTCGAACGCGATCGGGCGCGGCAGATGCATCAGCGGAAAGTACTCCACTTCGATCGCGTCGTCGCCTGCTTCGAGACGTCCCCCTACCGGGCGCGCGTGGTAGAGAATCAGCACCGCGCGCGTCCGCGGATCGTCCCGTCCCGCGTAGACGCCGAAGAGCCCCGTGAGCCGCACCTTGAGCCCCGTCTCTTCCCGGGCCTCGCGGATGGCGGTCGTCTCGGGGTGCTCCCCGTACTCCATGAAGCCCGCCGGAATCCCCCAGCAGCCTAGCCGCGGCTCGTGGCCGCGCTTCGCGAGGAGGACCGAGCCGTTTTTCTCGATCACCACGCCGCACGCGGGGACCGGATTCCGGTAGGCGATGAATCCGCACTCCGGGCAGCCGCGCCGCTTCACGCCGTGCTCCTTGATGGGGCGTGTCCGTGTGCCGCAGCGCGGACAGTGCCGCGCCTCGGGGCGCGTGGCGACCACCTTCCGTGCTTGCCCTCCGCGTCCGGCCTTCATAGGCTTCCTTCCATGGTCACCGATCGAAGCCCCGAAACGCGGTTCACCGTCCTATCTGCCATCGGCATCAACGGTTGGTTCCTCCAGTGAAAAAAGCGACGCGGAAAAGGGTCGCGCGAACGACCGGCGCTAAGGCCACTCCCAAGACCACTCCCAAGTCGGCCCCCAGGTCGGCCCCCAAGTCCTACCCGCCGGTCCCCGCCGAGGGCCCCCTGATCGGGGCCCACATGAGCGTCGCCGGGGGGCCGGTCACGGGAATCGAGCGCGCCCTGGCCGTCCGGGCCCGCGCGTTGCAGATATTCACGAAGAATGCGAATCAGTGGAAGGGAAAGCCGATCTCGGACGAGGAGGCGACGGCGTTTCGGGCCGCCTGGACCGCCAGCGGCCTGGCCCCGGTGGTGGCGCACGACTCCTACCTGATCAACCTTGCCTCCCCCGTCGGCTCGCTCCGGGAACAGTCGGTCGAGGCGCTGGCCGACGAACTCCTGCGCTGCGAAGTCCTGGGAATCGCGTTCCTCGTCGCCCATCCCGGTGCGCACGTCGGCTCGGGGGTGCTGGAGGGGTGCGACCGCGCGGCCGAATCGATCGACGAAGCCCGCGCTCTGGCGCCGGCGGCCTCGGTGATCCTGCTCCTCGAGACGGTGGCCGGACAGGGCACGACGCTCGGACGGAAGTTCGAGGAGCTGGCGCGGATGCGAAGCGGCGTGGCCCGGCGCGACCTGGTCCAGTTCTGCTTCGACACCTGCCACGTCCACGCGGCGGGCTACGACCTGACGACCGATCAGGGATACGAGGAGACGTTTCGCGAGTTCGACGCGATCCTCGGTCTCGAATCGCTCCGCGTCTTCCACGTGAACGACTCGAAGAACGAGCGCGGCAGTCACGTCGACCGCCACGAGCATATCGGGAAGGGAAAGATCGGAGTCGAAGCGTTCGCGCGGCTCATGCGCGACCCGCGCTTCGCGGCGGTGCCAAAACTCTTGGAAACGCCGAAGGGCGCCGACGGCGTGGTCATGGACCGCCGGAACCTCGCGCTCCTCCGCCGTCTGGCGGAGGAGCCTCAGGGGGGATCGGACAAGCGTCGCCGCGGCGTGCAGTAGCGCGCGGCGGCGCGGGGCCGCCTAGTAGCCTTTGTCCTCTTCTTCCTCTTCCTCGTCCTCTTCCTCGCTGGCCGCGGCTTCCTCGAGTCCCTTCTCTTCCTCGTACTCCAGCATGAAGTACTCGCGGAAGGGATCGACCAGGTCGTTGAACGCCTTGTGAGGACTCGCGACGCCGTACTCGCGGAGTTTCTCGCAAATCTCCCCGATCAGCGCGTCCATCCTCGCGGAGAGGTTGGTCTCGGCGATCAGCCGTTCGACGATGTCCTTGTCCGGGTCGTTCGGGCTCATGGAGTCGCTCCTTTGAGGTGGGTTCGCCCGGCCGTCGGACCGGCCTGGGAGCCGCGCTGATTATACCAAACCCCAAATAAAAGCGCCGGGTCCGCGGTTGCCCGCGGAGCCCGGCGAGATACGGCGGCTACCGGCCGTAGGGGGCCGGCACGGTCACCTACCGCATCGTTTCCTCCACAGGTCGCCGCGGGGTGGGATCGAGCGGCGGCCCAAACCCCAGTCGGAGCAGCATCTGGGGGTAACCCGCGATTCCGAGTGTCTGCCTCAGGCGCGGGCGAAGCGTCGGAACCTCAATCGGTTGATTGAGATACGAGGCCGACACTCCCGCATCCTGAGCGCGAAGGAGCACGCGCGCCAGGGCCTGTCCCGCCACGAGCCAGTGTCGGGGCGTGTCGCCGGCGGTCCAGAGCGTGGACAGGGCCGGCGACCCCTCGGCCAGCGCGCGGTCCGTGGCCGCGCGGCCCTTGCCGAGATCGAACGTCCGGA
>JBBTHR010000110.1:0-13422 GCA_038060295.1 Candidatus Eiseniibacteriota bacterium | reverse complement strand
AGAGCTTGTCGTGATGGATCTCGATCGTCTTCGAGCCGATTCCCTTCAGCGCATCGTTCGCGTAGGGAAGGGGCTTCACCACGTGCTTGGCCATGGACGACTCTCCTTTCCGTTGGTTCCCCCCGAACTTCGGGGCGTCATTCTCCTTGGATGCGCGCTAGACCGGGACCGGATCGCCCGGAAGCCGCTTGCGGATCGACTCGATTCGGAATCGCCGGATGCCCGTTTCGAACTCGATGTCGACCTCTTCGCCGGCGCCCTTTCCCAGCAGCGGACGCGCGATCGGAGCGCGGTACGAGAGAATTCCGTCGCCGAGCAGATGATCCCCTTCGCCCAGGATCCAGAACCGGACCGGCGTGTCGCCGGCGGCAAGCGGGGTCAGGAAGACCTCCGTGCCCGCCCCGACCCGCTTCGGGTCGATCTGGAGCGTCTCGAGGATACGCGTCGCCTCGAGCAGGGTGATCAGCTCCTGGACGCGAACGGCGGTGTTCGCCTGTTTCGCCTTGGCGGCGTCGTATTCCGCGTTCTCCTTCAGGTCGCCCAGCTGGCGGGCGCGCTCGATGGCGGCCGGGATGGTCGTCTTCAGCTCCAGCGCCAGCCGCTTCAGCTCCGACTCCAGGCGCTGATAGGTTGTCTTGGTCATGAGCGTGAATCGGTTGTCCACGTCCTCGGTCGATTTCCCCTCGAGAAGGCTCTTCGCCCGCGCCTTGCGGTGCTCCTCGTAGGCATCGGCGATCTCCGGATGTCCGATGGCGCGGAGGAACTCGATGATCGGTACGAGACGCCGCTCGCTCCCGCTCCACGCGAGCACGGTGCGCTCGATGGCCTCCATTGCCACCGCGTCGGGAGGCGTGGCCTGGAACCGAAGGCGATAGGCGCCTCCCTCGTCGAGGAGGGCCAGGAGCCTGTCGGGGGTACCCTCCGCGAGTTCTCTCTCCAGGAGGCGGACGGCGGCGACGAGGAGCAGGGCCTGCGGCGGCGCGCCCGTGTCGTCCGGCTGCGCCGCGAAATGCTCGATGAGCCGCGACGTGAGGGCGGGCGTGTCGGCGCTACGCTGGACGCGCTGCTCGATCGAGCGCGGGTAGGCGTCTCCCAAGATGTCTTGCAGCCGCAGGCGGCCGCGATCGCGGAGTCGAGGTAGGCGGCTCTCGAACGCGCGCCAGAGGAACGATTCCTCCTCCGGGCAGCCCTCCGCGAGCTCCATGAGGAGTTCCTGATATTCGCTGATGTTCAAATCGTCGGGACAGAGCCCTTCGTGGATCAGGTCGCCCAGCGCCTCGATCGCTTCCTCGCGGCTGAGACTGTTCCAGCCGACCGCGTAGCAGAGCGCCTGCGCGCGGCCCGTGAGGTCGAGCGCGGGATCGCCGATCCAGCGGGCGACGAGCGGCCCCGCATGCTCCCGCAGCCGCGTCTCCTCCTCCGGATGCTCCCGCATGAACTTCTTCACCACCGCGAGCCCCTTCACCGCGGCCCGCGACGAGAGACGCGGGAGAACCGCGCCCCTGCCGGCCTGGCCTTCGGGGGCGAGCGCGTAGACGTTCTTGTAGGCTTCGCTCAGATCGAAGCGGGGGTCGTCCTTGATCTTCTCCTTTGCCTTCTTGATGTAGGCCGACCAGTCGCCGTCGGGGAAGGCGATATCGAACCGCGGTTTGAGATTCGCGGTGGATGCCTTGCCGCCCACCTCGCGGAGCGCCCGCGCGAGCAGATCGGGATCTCCCGCCTTGGCCAGCGCCTGTAGCCGTTCCGGTTCCTCGATGGAAAGAACGCGAAGCCCGTCGGCATGAAGGCGCAGAAGCGACTTCGAGGCCATGGCGAACGACATCTGGTGCCCGGTGCGACTCGGGAAGTCGAGCTTCACGGTCTCGCCGTCGGTCGCCATGACGCGGCCGAGGCCCCAGGCGCCATGCGTCACGTAGGCGCCGGGCGGAAGGGCCAGGATCTTCGGCACGCGATCGACGACGACGTTCGCGTCGATGGAGGAGTCGAGGATTCCCGAGCCCTCCACGATCGCCGCCGGCTGCGGTTCGCGCGCGACCGCGATCTTCACGAGTTCCGCCGCCGTCTCGCGACCCGCCGGCGTGGCGAGGATCTTCGGCAGGAGCACTGACAGATCGTCCCAGGGGAGGAGTCCCCCGGCGCGCTTCTCCAATTCGGGCATCGCCAGTTCCAGCACCGCCTCGGCATCCTTCCAGGCCACCTTGCCGGCATAGCGCACGACGATGGTGCCGACACGCTTCGGCTCGGCGGCCAAGTCTTCCTCCACGGCGCGTGCGACCGCTTCCGAGAGTCCCTTCGGCCGCGTCTCCTCGAGCGAGAGCTCCAGGTAGCGGAGCCGGTGCTCGCGGGCGGCCTCGACGTCCTGGGCCTGTTCCAGCGCCGCCGCGAGGTCGAGATGCAAGTCGGGATCGGAGGGGCGGATGGCGATCGCGTGGCGGAGCGCCTCGATCCGTTCTTCTTCGGAGGGAGCGCCCTTCGCGAGGTAGTGGAGGAATCGGACGGCCTGGGAAACGGGTTCGGGAAGGAGGAAGCGGGGAAGGAGATGCACGACGGCGTCGCGGTCGTTCGCCGCGACGCACTTGTCGCCGACGACCTCGAAGCATTCGATCGCCGGCATTCGCTGTCCGAGCGCCTGATGCAGGAGCCCGGAGAGGAGCAGGAGATCCCAGCGTTTCTTTCTCAGCGGCTCGTTCAGAAGCGACTTGAGCCCCGGCTCGGCGGCGCTGGTCTCGATCAGTTTTCGCGCGACGAGTTCGGTTTCATGCCAGCGCGGATTGCTAAGCGCGATGTCTGGTTCCGGCCCTTGCGAGGCGCGGAGGTAATTCCGAAAATCGGTATCCATCATGTGGTCGTATCCTCCGGAGCCGAGCAGCATACCCTAAGTCCATCCAGGATGCCAGCGGGTTGCGGCGGAGGGGCGCCGGCGGCTACACTGCCGTCCGGCCGGCGCCCAGGAAGCCGCCGCGGCGCCAGGCCTTCGGTGTCCACGCCCCACTCGAAAGGAAACGCCCCCATCCGTCCCCACGATCAAGGCCCACGGGTCGCCCTGGCGCTCGTCGCCAATCAGATTCTGGCCAGCGCGACGCACCTCTTCGCCAAGGGCGCCGTCGGCGCCTTGGGCGCGCTTCCGGTGGCGCTCATCCGATTCGTCATCGCGTCGGCCACGCTCTGGGGCTGGCAGCGCCTGCGGGGCGTCGGGGGGATCGACCGGAGGGACTGGCCCCGGGTCGCGCTCCTCGGATTCCTCGTCGTCCCCGTGAATCAGGGGTTCTTTCTCTTCGGCATGGTGCACTCGACGCCCAGCCACGCCTCGCTCCTCTACGCGCTCACGCCGCTCGTCGTCTTTCTGCTCGCGCGGGCCATGCTCCGCGAGCGGACGCCCTGGTCGGCGCTGGCCGGAATCGCGATCGCGTTCGCCGGCGTGGTCCTGATCCTCACCGAACGCGGCCTGAAGCAGGAGATGGAGGTCCTTGGCGGCGATCTCCTGATCCTCGTCGCCGTCTTCGCGTGGGCGCTCTACACGGTCCTCTCGAAGCCGCTCCTGGCCCGCTACGACGCCATGGCGGTCACCACCGGCGCCATCGTCAGCGGGACGCTGATGACCCTTCCGGCGCTCTTCATTCCTGGCGCCATTCCGGAGTTCGCCAGCGTCCCGCCCCCGATCTGGGGGGCCATCCTTTACCTGGCGATCGGGACCTCCGTCATCGCGTACCCTCTCTACATGTACGCACTCCGTCATCTCGACACGGCGAAGGTCGCCGTGGCCCAGAATACGCAGCCGATCATCACGTCGATCCTCTCGTGGCTCGTCTTCCGGGAACGATTCACCGGCGCCTTCTTCCTCGGCGCGGCGCTGATCCTGGCCGGCGTGACGTGGGTCGAAACGCGAAAGGGGAAGGCATGAGCGGGAACGCCGCGGCCGAGGGGATCGTCCCATGACCCGCCGCGCGCCGCTTCGGGGCGACGAACTCCCCGAGATCGCCGTGACGCCGCCCGGCCCGAAGTCGCTCGCCGCGGCGAAACGGCTTCGCCGCGCGGAGGGGGCGGCGATCTGGGGCGCGGAGCACGAGCCGATCGTCTGGGCGCGGGCGAAGGGGTCGGTGGTCGAGGACCTGGACGGGAATCGCTACCTCGATCTGACGTCGGGATTCGGCGTCGCGTCCCTCGGGCACGCGGCGCCCGAGATCGCGCGCGCCGTCGCCGCGCAGGCCCGAGCGCTGGCACAGGGTCTGGGCGATCTTCACCCCCACGCGACGCGCGAGAAATTGGCGCGCCGGCTCTCGCGCCTGGGCGGGCGGCTCTCCAAGGTGCTCCTTGCCTCGACCGGCTCCGACGCGGTCGATCTGGCGCTGAAAACCGCCGCCCTCGCCACCGGCCGCCGCCGCGTCGTCGCGTTTCAGGGCGCCTATCACGGCCAGAGCGGGGCGGCGCTGGAGGTCACGCATTTCCCGGCCTCTCCACCCCTGCTGATGCCGCCGGGCCCCCCGCGCGCCATCCACATCCCATATCCCGATTCCTACCGCTGTCCTCTGAAGCGATCGTGCGGCGGGTGCGACCTCGCCTGCTTCGAGGAAGGGTGGAAGGAAGTGGAGCTTGCGTGCGACGGGCCCGACCCGCCGGGAGCCGTGATCGTGGAGCCGATTCAGGGACGCGCCGGCGTGATCGTTCCACCGCCCGAGTTTCTCCCGCGGCTCCGCGAGCGAGCCCGCGCGCGTGGAATGGTGGTGATCTACGACGAGATCCTGACCGGCGCAGGACGGACGGGACCCTTCTGGGCCTGGCGGCGCTCGGGCGACGACGCGGCCGCGGAGCCGGACCTGCTCGTGACCGGGAAGGGGATCGGCGGAGGCGTGGCGGTGGCGGCGCTCGTGGGCAGGCCGAAGCTGATGGACATCTGGGCGAAACACCTCTCCGCGTCTGGCGAGTCACCCTACGCGAGCACGTTCTACGCCCATCCGCTCGCCTGCGCGGGCGCCCTGGCCGCGATTCCGCTGCTGGAGAAGACGACGGAGGAGGCCGCGGCGGTCGCGCGCGCGTTCGAGGCGGGGCTTCCGGCGCTGAGGAAGCTCAAGGGAGTGGGAGACGTCCGGCAGGCCGGACTCCTCATCGCGATCGAACTCGTCTCCGATCCGATCTCGAAGGCGCCCGATTCCGCGCGCGCGGCGGCAGTCTGCCGCGAACTCCTGCGCCGCGGGCTTCTCGTTCTCCCCGGCGGGCGCGGGGGAAACGTGCTGTCGCTCTATCCCTCGCGCCGCATCGCGCCCGCGCAGGTGGCGCGCGCCGTCGAAATCCTCGTGGAGACGCTTCGCGGCTAGTTGCCTAGATGTCGTGGGGCATGTAGCCGACGGGGGACTGGTAGTAGTAGTTCCAGGGGTAGTGCAGGAAGTTCGAGACCCGGCTCGTGTAGAGGCAGGCGAAATCCTTCAGCTGGTGTCCGAAACGGCTCGACTCGTTCCCCTCGCGGAAGAGCGATCCCCATCGCGGATTGTAGGCCCGGTCGATCTTCACCTGAACGCTCTCGACCTCGCCGGACAGCTCCAGACTCCGCTTCTCCATCTCCGCGATCTGGTCCGGGATCTCTTGGATCCGCTTGGCGATCTCCTCGCGCTTCGCGGCGTCGGTCGCCTCCCCGTCGGTCAGCACCTCCGTGAGGCGCCGGAGCTCCCGCCCGATGGCCGCCTTGTCGATCTCGATGTGATGGCGCTCCGAAGAGAGCTTGGAGAGCCGGTCGTACTCCTTCGCGTAGTCCTGCGTGACCTGGATCTCCCGATCGAGCTCGGGGACGAGCATGGCGGTGCGCCATCCGAGGACCCGCTTCGACTGGAGGATGTCGCCGTAGGTGTGGTCCCCGAAATAGAGGACGTGCTCCCCGGCGGCGCCGAGGGCCCGTTCCAGATACGCGCCGCTCCCGCCCCGGCCGGTGATCGCGAGCAGTTTCTGTCCCTTCAGCTCGGGGATCGCCTCCGGCGAGTCGGTCTCGGAGAAGAATCCGGGCTTCCGCGCGTCCACCAGGACGGCGTTGAAGAGCTCCGACCAGTGCCCGGGCGCGCCCCGGCCGCGGTGCATCAGGTGCTGGAGCAACTTGTCGGTGTACGTCCACTCGCTGTTCGTCAGGAGGAAGAGTTTCTTGCCGGAGCGCCGGAACTCCTCCAGGACGACGCGCAGCTCGGGATCGAAGCGGATGTAGCGGTCGAGATCACTCGTGATGACCGACTTGAGGCTCCCGTCGCGGTGGGCCTCGTCGATCATCTCGCGGACATCGGTGTAGACCTTCTCGTGGTCCACACCTCCGTTCGGCTTCTTCTTCTCGAGGAGGTCGATGATCGCGGCGAAGAGGTAGACCTCCGGAAGGTGGAAGAGCGTGTCCACCGAGACGTAGTTCTCGTGCCCGACGCGGACGCGCGAGGTGCGATAGGCCCGCTTCCGCTCCTCGGAGCGGAGCGACGTCATCCCGTGGGTCGCGCGCGAGACGAAGTTGAAGTAGTCCATCTTGAGGAGATTGCCGCGCTTCTTGTCCACGACCAGCCCCCGCACGACGAAGTGGGGATCGTACGCGAGCCCCAGGATCTCCGGGGAATAGCCGCGGGACTCCACCAGCTTCTTCTTCGTCAGATCGAACGCCAGCTCCTCGACCGCGACGGGGTCGTAGTGCGCGAGCGTGTGATCGAGGTCGAAGCCGATCGCCCGGATCCTCGTCATGCGGAGGTTTCGGTTCACGAAGACGCGGTGCCGGCGGGGAATCCGATGTTCGCGGGAGCGGAGCGCGCGGGCGGACGGCTCGCGCGGAGCGGAGGACGCGCCGCCGGCCGGCGACCCGTTCTTGGAAGAGGCCGGATCGTCTCGCTTCGGATCGTTCATGGCGGCATTGTACCTCACTTGACGCGTTTGGGGCCCGGCCTCTACGCTGCAGCCATGAACCTCTGTCTCTACGAAGATCCCGCCGTTCGCGATTTCGGACCCCTCACGCTGCTCCGCCCGGTCTTCGGGCTGCGATGCGGTGCCTTCACGCTGGTCGAGAAGCTCGTGCGCGCGTTTCCCGACGCGACGCTCGCGCTGATGGTCCGGCCGGAACTGGAGGAGTGGACGCGCCTCCTTTATCCGACGGCCGCGGTCGGCGAACCTCCGGAAGAGGAGACCCTTTTCATCAACGGGCGGCTCTGCATGACCGACGACGAGGTCCTTCATTTCCTCGCCGCGTCGCCGCTGGAGGCCTCGTTCATGGCCGACGGGACGCTCTTCGCGGCGAAGGTCTCGGCGGGGCGCGTCGCGCATGTCGCGCGCTGGCTTCGCGAGGGGAAGCCGGAGAAGGCGTTCGAAGAACTTCGGTATCCGGCCGAGGTGAACGCGTTCCTGGCGCGATCGGCCGCGGACCTCATCCGCTGGAGCCCGCGCCAGATCGTGCAGGACTTCCGCTACGCCTTCCAGGCGGGCACCGTGCGGGGGCGCATCGACCCCGGCGCCCACGTCCTCCAGCCCGACGCGGTGCACGTCGCGCGGGGGGCGCGCGTCATGCCGGGAGCCGTGCTGAACGCCGAAGGAGGCCCGATCCTGATCCAGGAGAACGCGGTCGTGGAGCCGCTCGCCTACATCGAGGGCCCCGCGGTGATCGGCGAGGGATCGCGCGTGAAGGCGGGGGCTCAGATTCGCGAGGGCACCGTGATCGGGCCGGTCTGCAAGATCGGTGGGGAAGTGGAGGCGTCGGTCTTCCAGGGATACGCCAACAAGCAGCACGATGGATTCGTCGGGCACTCGTTCGTCGGAGAATGGGTGAACCTGGGCGCGGGGACGATCACGAGCGATCTCAAGAACAACTACTCCAACGTCCGCACGTTCGCCTCGACCGACGCCTGGCTGGAGGGGACGGGGACCGACAGCGGCCAGCGGCTCCTGGGACTCACGGTGGGGGACTTCAGCAAGACCGGCATCGGCGCGACGTTTCCCACCGGTGCGGTCGTCGGGATCGGATGCAACCTCTACGGGACGGCGCTCCAGCCGAGCTTCGTCCCTTCGTTCGTCTGGGGCACGCCCGACTCGCTCGTGGAGCACCGTATCGGCGACATGATCGAGACCGCGGCGCGCGCGATGGAACGCCGGAAGATCGAGTTCCGCGTGGAGTACGATTCGCTGGTCCGCCAGGCGTTCGAAGACACGAGCGCGGAGCGGGGCCGCTACCTGGCGGCAGCGGGCAAGCGCGCGGCGTCGCCGTCGCCGTCGCCGGGGCGCCGATGAGGCCGACCTGGTCCGACCAGCGGGCGCCCGGCTTCGGAGGGTCGCTTTCGCCGGTCGTGAAGGCGCTCCTGATCGCGAACGTCGCCATTTTCACGTTCCAGCTTCTGGTGCAGGTATTGGCCCGCACACGCCTCGACCAGATCTTCGGGCTCGTTCCCTACGACGTCACCCATCACTTCTTCGTCTGGCAACTCGTCACCTACCTCTTCCTCCACGGAGGGATCTTCCACCTCGCGCTCAACATGATCGCGCTCTGGATGTTTGGGGGGGAGCTGGAGGAGACGTGGGGGAGCGAGCGCTTCGCGCGGTTCTATTTTGTGACTGGAATCGGCGCCGGCCTCAGTTCGGTCTTGGCGGCGTGGAACTCCTACATTCCGATCATCGGAGCGTCGGGGGCGATCTACGGTCTCCTCGCGGCCTACGGCATCCTCTTCCCCGACCGCACGCTGCTCCTCTACTTCGTCGTTCCGATCAAGGCGAAGTGGTTCGTCCTCATCCTCGGCCTGATCACCTTCTGGTCGAGCCTTTCCGCGTCAGGGAGCGGCGTGGCGCACGTGGCGCACCTGGGCGGGATGCTCTTCGGCTGGCTCTACCTCAAGGGCTGGCGGCCCGGATCGGGCCTCCGCCTTCCGTCGTGGAAGGAATGGCGGGAGTCGCGGCGGCAGGCGAAACTGAGGAAGAAATTCCGGCTCTACTACCGTGACACGCGCGGCGAGGACCCGAACCGCGACGAGGAGTAGGTGCCCGGCTTCCGAAACGTATTCGAGAGGCCGGAGGTGGCGTCGGTCCGCCGGCGCGACGACGGCGTGCTGGAGGTGAGGGTCACCGGCCTCGCCTGCGATTCCATCTGCGTCCGCCGCACCGAGGCGGCGCTCCGCTCCCTGCCGAACGTCTCGGCCGTCCGCTTCACGCCCGATCCCGACGTCTTCCTGGTGGAAACGAACGGGCCACCGCCTGATCCGTCGGCGATGGCCCGCGTGGTTCATTCGATGGTGGTGGCGCCGTGGGCCCGGCGGCTGCTCACCGCGCTCGCGGAATGCTTCCGGCGCCCTCGTTCCTAGCCGATCATCCTCCGCCCGCCGAGACGGGCGCGCCCGCTCCGGTCCGAAGGCCGGTCATGATCTCCTCCAGCGCGCCGCGGCCGGGCCGGACCTGCTCCAGCGTGAGCGACGAGAGCGGCTGCTCCACCATCCCCACCTCGCGATCGAAGGCCGGCTTCGCGGGATTCGCGTAGAGCACCCCCGTCACGAACTTCCCCTCCTCGCGCGCCTGGCGGAGCGTGACCATGGCCCGCATGCCGTCGCTCGGATCGTAGTCGTGGTCGAGCTTCTTCAGCGTCACGCGCGACCCGTCGAACAGTCTCACCTCGCGCGTTTCGCCCGGGGCGTAGTCGACCATGATCGGCTCGTGGGCCGGAATGTAGAAGACGTCGTGGAGCGGAGCGTCGTGCTCCTTCACGTTGTCGTACGACTTCGTCGACCCGAGGTGGTTGTTGAAGGTCACGCAGGGGGAGAGGATGTCGATGACCGCCGTGCCGCGATGCGAGAGGGCGGCTTTGAGAATGGGCCGGAGCTGCTTCGGGTCGCCGCTGAAGGAGCGCGCCACGAAGCCGCAGCCGAGCTCGATCGCCAGGGCGCAGAGATCGATCGGCATGATCTCGTTCACGCGGCCCGTCTTCGCCCGCGTGCCGACGTCGGCGGTCGCGGAGAACTGGCCCTTCGTGAGTCCGTAGACGCCGTTGTTCTCGACCAGGTAGGCGACCGGGACGTTTCGGCGGATCAGGTGGATGAACTGCCCGATCCCGATCGAGGCCGTGTCGCCGTCGCCGGAGATGCCGAGGAGCTGGAGTTCGCGGTTCGCCACATGCACCCCGGTCGCGATCGACGGCATCCGCCCGTGCACGGCGTTGAAGGCGAACGACCGACTCATGAAGTAGGCCGGAGTCTTGCTGGAGCAGCCGATGCCCGAGAGCTTGGCCAGGCGATGCGGCTCGATCCCCATCTCGAAGGCGGCCGTGACGATGCTGTTGGTGATGGCGTCGTGCCCGCAGCCGGGGCAGAGCGTCGACTCGGAACCCTTGTAGTCGGCCTGCGTGAGGCCTATCCGATTCTTCGCGGCGCCGGGCGGCGGCCCGGGAGCGGGATTCTTCGCGGCGGTGGTCATCGGACCGTCACCTCCTCTCGCTCTCCGCTTCGAACGCCGTCCATGATCGTCACGGCGTCGATGGGGAGGCCGTCGTAGTGGAGGATCGAGCGGAGTCGCGGCGCCAGATCGGGCATATCCATCTCGAGGAGCGACGTCATCTGGGCGTCGCGATTCTGCTCCACCACGTAGACGCGCTCGCACGATTCGACGAAGGCTTTGACGTCGGGGTGGAAGGGATAGGCCTTCAGCAAAAGGTGCGACGTCTCGATCCCGTCGGCCCGAAGGAGGTCGCGCGCTTCCTCCATGGCCACCGCGGTGGATCCGTAACAGAAGAGACCCACCTTCGCGCGCGGCGCGCGGTCGATCACCGGGCCGGGAGCGAGGCGGCGGGCCGTGTCGTACTTCTTCGAGAGCCGGTCCATGACGCGCGGATAGGTCTCGCTCGACTCCGTGTAGCGCGCCTGCTCGTCGTGGCCCGACCCGCGCGTGAAGTACGCGGCGAGCGGATGCTTCTGGCCCGGAATGGTCCGGTAGGGAATCCCGTCGCCGTCCGCGTCGCGGTAGCGCTCGAACTTCCCCAGCCGCTCCACCTGCTCGTCGGTGAGGACCTTGCCGCGGTCCCACGGTTTCTCGGGGTAGGCGAAGGGCTCCGACATCCAGACGTTCATGCCGAGATCGAGATCGCTCATCACGAACACCGGCGTCTGGAGCCGCTCGGCCAGGTCGAAGGCCGCCATGCCGTACTGGAAGCAGTCGTCGACGGTGGAGGGGAAGAGCATCACGTGCTTCGTGTCTCCGTGTGACATGAAGGCCACGGAGAGGAGATCGCCCTGAGAGGTTCGGGTCGGGAGCCCCGTGCTCGGGCCGATCCGCTGGACGTCCCAGATCACGGCCGGAATTTCGGCGTAGTAGGCGTAGCCGACGAACTCGGTCATGAGGGAGAGTCCGGGCCCTGAGGTCGCGGTCATGGAGCGCGCACCCGCCCACGAGGCCCCGAGCACCATGCCGATCGCCGCGATCTCGTCCTCCGCCTGCAAGATCGCGTAGGTGGAGGCGCCGCTCTCCGGGTCTTTCCGGTATCGCTCGAGATACGTCTGGAGCGCCTCGGCCAGGCTGGAGGAGGGCGTGATCGGGTACCAGGCGACGAACGTCACGCCCCCGAACATGGCGCCAAGCGCGGCGGCGGCGTTTCCCTCGATGAGGATCTTCCCGCCGGTGAGGTTTCTCCGCTCGACCCGAAAAGGGGCCGGGGGGAGATTGGCCCGCGCGTACTCGAGTCCGGCGCGCACCGCCTCGCGATTCACGGCCAGGGCCTTCTGCTTCCGCCCCAGCTGCGCGGTCAGCGCGCGATCGACCTCGTCCGGATCGATCCCCACCAGGTGGCTCACGACGCCGACGTAGACCATGTTGACGACCAGTCTCCGGAGCCTGGCGTCGGGGACGATCGGCTCCACCAGTTTCGTGAGCGGGACCACGTGAACCGTTCGATCGGCCGGCACGTCGGGGAAGGAAATCCCCTCGTTCACCACGATGACCGAGCCGGGTCCCATCGCCGCGATGTCGGCGGCGGCGGTCTCCGCGTTCAGCGCCACGAGCAGGTCGTTCGCCTTCTGCCTGGCGAGATAGCCCTTTTCGTTCACGCGAATCGTGAACCAGGTGGGGAGGCCGGCGATGTTCGAGGGGAAGAGATTCTTCCCGCCGACCGGAACCCCCATCTGAAAGATGGAGCGGAGGAGCGTCGTGTTGGCGGTCTGGCTCCCCGAGCCGTTGACCGTCGCCACGTGCACGTTGAACTCGTTGACCCGATGTGGAGTCGGCGCGTTCAAAGAGGAAACCCTTTCGTGAATGGCCGCGTCGGAAGAGGAGACGGAATCGCCCCTGGGGCTGGCCGCCGATTCTAGGGCCCCGTGGCGGCCCGGTCCAGGGGAACCCCGGCGCGCCCGCCCTCGGACAGGTAACGGGGCGCGCCTCGTGAACTTAGACGCGCGCGACGCGGGCTCGATTCGACCGCCCTGGCGGGGGAAGCGCTTGACGCCCGGCGCGTCGCACCGAAGAATGAAACGATGACGCGAACGATGCTACCGGAAGTCTACCTTTCGCTGGACGACGCCCAACTGGCCCGGCGGATCGCCGAGGCGAAGCACGCCCTGGGGACGCGGCTGGTCATTCTCGGCCACCACTACCAGCGCGACGACATCATCCGGCACGCCGACATCACCGGCGATTCGTACAAGCTGGCGCGCCTGGGCGCCGAGCGCACCGACGCGGATTATCTGGTCTTCTGCGGGGTCCACTTCATGGCGGAGAGCGCGGACATTCTGCGCGCGCCGCACCAGACCGTCATCCTTCCCGACCTGAACGCCGGCTGTTCCATGGCCGACATGGCGCAGACGGAAGACGTCCACGAGGCGGGCGCGACGCTCGAACGGCTCGGGCTCCACTCCGTCACGCCGGTGACCTACATGAATTCGACCGCCGAGTTGAAGGCCTTCTGCGGCGAGCGCGGGGGGGCCGTCTGCACGTCGTCGAATTGCCGCGCCATCTTCGAGTGGTCCTTCGCCCAGCGCGAGAAGGTCTTCTTCTTCCCCGACGAGCACCTGGGACGAAACACCGCCATCGCGATGGGGATTCCGGAAGCGGAGATCGCGGTCTGGGATCCGGCGAAGCCGCAGGGGGGCCTTTCGGAGGAGGCGCTCCGCGGGGCCCGCGTGATCGTCTGGAAGGGGTGCTGCTCGGTTCACACGAAGTTCACGCTCCGGCACGTGCACGACCGGAAGGCCGAGGACCCGGAGTTCAAAATCCTCGTTCATCCGGAGGTGCCGCACGACGTGGTGGCGGTTGCCGACGCGGTCGGATCGACGGAGTTCATCATCCGCACCCTCCGCGAGGCCCCGGCCGGCTCCAAGTGGGCCGTGGGGACCGAGTATCATCTCGTGAACCGGCTTGCCAAGCAGATGCCCGAGAAGCAGATCGTGATCCTCTCGAAAGACTTCTGCCTCTGCGCTACCATGTACCGAATTTCGCCGCAGAACCTCCTCTGGGCTCTGGAGA
>JBBTHR010000109.1:0-15192 GCA_038060295.1 Candidatus Eiseniibacteriota bacterium | reverse complement strand
GCCAACGGATTGCTCGACATTGAACGGTTCCTCGGCGGCGCCGGATCGTACACGACCGGCGCGGGCCAGTTGGCGGCGAGCGCCTGGAGCGCGGGGCCGAGGTCTCCTCGGTCGCGCGGAGGAGGTAGCGAACGGGCGCCGCCTTCGCGCACCTCGCGCGGGCCGGCCGACCCTGCGCCAACGCCAAGCACGCGGCGCAGCCGCCCCTCGCGCACTTCCACCTGCCAGAGCGGATCGAACGCGAGGAGCGTCCAGGCCCCCGATTCCAGATCGGGCCCGGCGCTTTCGAAGAAGACCGCGTGAGGGAGCCGCTCGAGGACGGCGGCGACGCGATCGGGAGTCCAGGCCGCGGGCAGTTCGCGCACCAGCGGCCGGATCTCGATCGCGCGGCGCGGCGCGGCCGGCGCGCGAACCGGAGGCTCCACTACTTCCCCGGCACGATCCGCGATCAGCGTTCCGCTAGTAGCCATAGTCCACCGGTTCGGCGAAGCGATGCTCAGTCGGAATCAGCGCATGCACGCGTTCGTTCCCCAGTTTCACCACGTACGCCGCCAGATCGCTCACGCCGTCGACCCACTCGTTCTTCCACGCCGCGTACCCCTCGGCGCTCTTCGTGGCCTGGTGGTAGGAGGCGTACGCCTCGTGGTCGCGGCGGTAGTAGCCCTGCGCGGGGGAGGGATGCGCTCCCCAGCGCGCCTCACAGACGGCGGCGACCAGGAGCCCGGGGATCACGACGCGGTTCGGATCGCGGCGGAGTTGCTCCGGCGTCACGATTTCCTCGGCGGTGACGATCACCGCCCGCGCCGCGCGCGCCGCGTCGGGGGTGATGCCGAGGCTTCCCCACATCACGGCGTTCCCGTGCGTGTCGGCGCGCTGAGCATGGATGATCGCCACGTCCAGCACCAGCGGCTTCACTGCCAGGACCGGCCCGCCGCCGAGCGGATTCTCGATCACCTCGAGATACGGATTCCGCTCCACGATGCCCGACCCGAGCGCGCTTCGAGTCGGCACGAAGGGAGCCCCGATCGCCGCGGCATGGAGCGCCAGCGCCAGCGTGAAGTTCGAGAACTCGATGATCTCGATCGGCCTCGGCTCCCCTCGCTCGGCCGCGCGGCGGAATGAATAGGCCGAGCCCATCATCACGTTTCCCACCCACGCGGCGGTCACGCGGCGCGCGAGTCCCGCGCCGATCAGCTGATCGAAGCAGATGTCGGAGACGGGGCCGACGAGGTCGAGGTCGCCGATGCCGTCACGCCCCTGCGCTCCCTGCCGAATAATCTCGTGCGTGGCCGCGAAGGGGATCATCTGTTCCAGGCAGGTCCCGAGCGAGATGCGCGCACCGGGCGTGACGTACTGGCGGATCGCCTCCGCGAGCGGCATCACCTTGTCGCGCGCGGGGAAGTGGCCCAGCGCGTCGGTCCGTTCGGACGGGCGCCAGGGATAAAGGTCGTCCATGCGGACGACCGGCTGGTTGGATGTCGGGCGGTCGGGCGTCATCGGGAATGTGGCATGATACCACCGTGAGCGACGAAATCCTGATCATCGGTGGCGGCGTGGTGGGGCTGGCGCTGGGGTGGCGGCTCCGCCAGGAGGGCGCCCGCGTATCCATCGTGGAGCGCGGCATTTGCGGCCGCTCCGCGGGCTGGGCGTCGGCGGGGCTGGTGCAGGCGGCGCCGGACGTCACGGCGAGGACGCCGGAACTTCTCGCGCTCACGCTTCCCGCTCATCGCGCGTGGCGGGACTTCGCCCGCGAGCTGGAGGCCGCGTCGGGGATTCCGCTCGGATACGGGACGCGCGGGCTCCTCGTCGCATCGCTCGACGAATCGGACGACGCCGTGCTCGACGCGCGCGAGGCGCGCTATCGGGAGCACTCGCTCCCGGTGGAGCGGCTGAGCGCCGCGGCCGCGCGGCGGAAGGAATGGTCGCTCGGTCCGTCGCTGCGCGGCGCGCTCTGGCTGAAGGAGGACGCGTGGGTGAACGCGGCGGCGCTGGGAATGGCGCTCACCGAGGCATTTCGACGCGCGGGAGGCCGAACGTACGAGCGGGAAACGGCGATCGCGCTGGAGCGCGACGGCTCGCGCGTCACGGGCGTGCGCACGCGATCCCGCCGGCTCGCGGCACCGACCGTCGTCCTCGCCGCCGGCGCCTGGAGCGCCCGCCTCGCGGCTCCGGAACTCTCCACCGAGAGCATTCGCCCCTCTCGCGGGCAGGCGCTCCTCCTCGAGGCCCGCGACGCGCGCGGCGCCGCCATCCTACAACGTGCCGTGTCGTCGCCATCGGTCTGGGCCGTGCCGCAGAACGACGGCGCTCTCTGGGTGGGAGGATCGAAAGAGGCGCCCGAACTCGTGGAGAGTTACGACGCCGAGCCGCGTGCGGAGACCGCGGTTCGAATTCAGGATTCGCTCGAGCGCCTCATCCCCGGAACGCGCGGGCTGGCGCTCCGAGAGGCGCGCGTGGGGCACCCGCCGCGAACCGAAGACGGGCTTCCCCTCCTCGGTCCCTCGGCGACGCTGGCCGGGCTCGTCTACGCCACCGGCCACTTCAAGACGGGGATCGTGCTGGCGCCGGAGACGGCGCGGATGCTCGCCCCGCTCGTGCTCCGCGGAGAACGGGATCCGCGCCTCGACTCCTTCGGCGTGGAACGGCTCATGCCTTCTTCGGCTCGTCTTTCAGGAGATTCTTCACGATCATGAAGATCACGGCGGCCACCAGCTTGCCGACAACGGCAGGATAGCGCGATGTGATACCCTCCCGCGACCGGCAACCGATCGGCGCCGAGGGACGGCCGCGATCGGCCCCGCTCCGCATGCGCTCCTGGATCGATTTCCTCTTCCCGCGCAAGGCCCTCGCCGAGGGCGACCGGCGCCTTCTCCACCTCTTCGTGGGGAGGATGCTCGGGTCGATGGGCTTTTCCATCACGATCCCGTTTCTCAGCATCTATCTCCACGGCGAACGCGGCGTCGCAATGAGCGCCATCGGCGGCATGTTCTTCATCGCCGCCCTGGCGGGAGCGGTCGCGCAGATCGTGGGCGGCGAATGGGCCGACCGGCGCGGCCGAAAGATTGTCATGGTCGTCGCGCAGGCGGGGCGCGCGCTCGTCTTCGCCGGCATGGGGTTGGCCGCGCTCTTCGGTGCGGGGTTCGGCACGTTCGTGGTGCTCACATGCGGGAGTGCGTTCTTCGGCCGTCTCTTCGAGCCCCCCTCGGGGGCCATGCTCGCCGACGTGACCGAGGGGGATCAACGGGCCGAGGCGTTCGGCATCATGCGCGTGGCGGGAAACCTCGGCTTCGCGATCGGACCGGCGATCGGCGGTTTCCTGGCGGCGCTCTCCTACTCGGTGCTCTTCTTCATCTCCGCGGCCATCCTCGCCGCGTCCGCGCTGATTTTGACGTGGCTCGTTCGCGAGTCGCTTCCGCAAGAGAGGCGCCGGGGAGCGGAGGCCGGAATCGGCGACGATCTGCCTCCGGGGATGGCGCGCGCGGCCGCGGCAGCGACGGCGACCGACCGACCGCGGCGCGGAATCGACCTCGGTTCCATCGTCGCCACGCTGCGGGACGGACGATTTCTCCGCCACTGCCTCTCCTGCCTCATCCTCTTCACGGTGCTCGGCCAGCTCATGTCCACCTTCTCGGTCTACGTGGTCGAGTGGTGCGGTCTCAGCAAGATAGAGCTGGGCTGGATCTACTCGGTGAACGGCGGCATGGTGGTGCTGGTCCAGTTTCCGATCGTGAAGTTCCTCGCTCCCTATCGCATGACGACGGCGCTCATCGTGGGCAGCGTGCTTTTCGCGGTGGGCTATGGGATGATGGGTTTCGTCGGCAGCTTCGGAACTCTGGCGCTGGCGATGATGGTCGTGACGTTCGGAGAGGTCGTCGCGGTCCCCGCGACGATGACCCTCTCGGCGAACTTCGCGACCGAGGAGACCCGGGGACGCTACATGGGCGTCTACGGCCTCTTCAATTCGTTCGGCTGGTCGCTGGGACCGCTGGTCGGCGGCGCGCTGCTCGACGCCTCGAATCGCATCGCCTGGATTCCCTGGAGCATGATCGCGCTCCTCAGCCTCTTCGGCGCACTCGGCTTCTGGGACTTGCGCCGGCGGCTTTCGCGCGCGATGGACCGAGAAGGAGAACCGTCGCCCGCGGTCCCCGCGGCCGCGATCCCCTAGAGGAGACCCCGCATGAGCCTTGTCTCGAACACCCACGAATTCGCCTGCCGCTTGGTCTGGACCGGCGCCGTCAAGGGCGGCACCACGAACTATGAAACTTACTCGCGCGAGTGCCGCGTCGATTTCGCCGGGAAGCCGTCGCTCCGGGGCACCTCGGCCCCCGCTTTCCGCGGCGATCCCGCGCTCACGAATCCCGAGGATCTCCTCGTGGCGTCGCTCTCCATGTGCCACTTCCTTTCGTACATCGCGCTCTGCGCCCGGAAGGGCGTGAACGTGATCGCCTACGAGGACCAGGCCGTGGGAAAGATGGAGCGCGTGGAACGGACGTTCCGGTTCACCGACGTCCTCCTGAAGCCGCGCGTCACGATCGCGCCCGGATCGGATCCGGAGCTGGCCCGGTCGCTCCACGAGCGCGCGCACCACGAGTGCTTCATCGCCAATTCGGTGAATTTTCCCGTGCGGAACGAGCCGGCGATCTCCGCGGCGGCGCCGGTCTAGTCTCGTCCGTGACCGCCGCGCGAGTCGTCACCCGCCCCTGGCAGGTCCACGCGCTCACCGCGCTCTGGGCGTTGAAGGCGTTCCAGGAACTCCTGAGCGGCGTGGTGGGCGGGGCCTTCTTCATCGCGAAGCAGGTCGGCGAGGGAACACTCTTCGGCTACGGGCTCCAGCTGGCGCTGCAGAGCGTCCTCTTCTCGCTATTGCTCGCGGCCGGAGGCTTCTATGTGATGACCGCGCTCTGGCTCGGCAAGCGGCCCGCGCGCCGCTGGGGAACCGCCGTCGCCGTGCTCAGCGAGGCCGTCACGCTCGGCTATCTCTTCAGCCGCCCCACGCAGATCGGGAGCGACCGGGAACTCGTTCGGTTCGTCCTCGTCTCCACCATGGTGAACCTCGGCATCATCACGATCTTCCTCTTCGACCGGAGGCTGGCCGCGTTTCTCGGGAGCACGCGGCTCGTGGGATGGTGGGCGCCGAAACGCCATCGGAAAGAGGGCGAGTGAACCGCGCCGCCGCACCCCTCGCGACGATGGCGCGTCGGTCAGGAGCGCGGTTTCAAGGTCGTCCGTAGCCCGGCCGCGATCGCTTCCGCGCTCGTGGCGCGTCCGTAGCCCCAGCGGAGATTGCCGTCCGGATCGACGACGAACACCTGCGTCGTATGGACGAACTCGTAGCGCGCCTCGCCGCCATCGCCCTCCTCGTGCTCCCGGGCGGTTTCCCCTCCCTCCACGCGCTTCGCCGCCACGTTCCACGCCAGCGAGGTCTCCCCGACTTCGGACTCGCTCCCCGAGAGTCCGATGAAGGTCGAGTCGAATCGCGCGGCGAACGCCGCGGCGATCTCGGGCGTGTCGTGCTCCGAATCGATGCTCACGAAGACGAAGCGGACTCGCTCGGCGTCGGCGTCGAGGAGGCGACGGACCTCGGCCCATCGCGTCAGGGTCTGGGGACAGACGTCGGGACAGCGCGAGAAGCCGAAGAAGATCGCGACCGCGCGGGCCCGCTCCTTCGAGAGGTCGAAGATCCCTCCCCGGCCGTCCGCGAGCCGGAGCGGCGCCGCGGGACGAGGCGGATCGTAGAGGGCGCCGGGCAGCGCCGCACCCTGCCCGCCGGGCGCTTCGTCGCCGTCCCGACCGCATCCCGCCGCACCGAGGAGGCCGGCGGCCAGGGCGGCGCCCGCCAGGCCAACGAAAAGGACCGCGCCGAGCGCCCTTGGTCGGCGCCTCCACGCGATCCCGCGAGAGCGTGTCGTATCGCACATGCGATCGCTACCCGAGCGTGTATCCCCCATCCACGATGATCGTCTGCCCGGTCACCCAGGAGGCCTGCGGCGTGCAGAGGAAGGCGGCCATGTTCGCCACCTCTTCCGTGGTGCCGACGCGGCCGAACGGCGTGCGCCGGATCGACTCCGAGATGAGCAGTTCGTAGGAGGGGAATATCTTGAGCGAGTCGGTGTCGATGAAGCCGCCCGAGACGGCGTTCACGTTGATTCCCTTCGGCGCCAGCTCGTAGGCCAGGTAACGGACCAGCGTCTCGATGGCCGCCTTGGAAACGCCGATGGCTGCGTACCCCGGGATGTAGCGATGGGATCCGAGCGAGGTGAGCGCCACGATCCGTCCCCCTTCGGGCATCATCTTCACCGCCTGCTGCGCCCCGAAGAGGAGCGCCTTGGCGTTCGTGTTCATGGCGATGTCCCACATCTTGTCGTCCAGGTCGAGGACGGTGCTGAAATGCCCCAGCGCGGCGTTCGAGACGAAGATGTCGAGCTTGGAAAAGTGCTGCCGCAGATCCTCGAACATCTTTGGAATTTGCTCCTCGTTGCCCACGTTCGCGCGAATGGCGAATCCGCGGACTCCCTTCGCCTCGATCTCGGCGACCGCCTGCTTCGCCGAATCGCGGCTCCGGAAGAAATTGATGGCGACGTCGGCACCCATTTCAGCGAGATCGAGGGCGATGGCCTTCCCGATGCCGCGGGATCCGCCGGTGACGAACGCCGTTTTACCTCTGAGATCGAAGAGCATGGTCCCTCCCTGACGATGCCAAGAAGGGGGAATGGTGCGTGGGCGGGGCGATCGTGTCAAGAGCGGCGCCGGGGCCGCGGCCGTCTACACGGCGGCTTGGACGTCTCGCGCCACCAGCGTCAGCGCGCCCTTCTTTCGCCAGCCCTCCACGAGCGCGACGAGGCGCACGGGGCGGCCGGAGACCGGGTTCTTCACATGGTCGGCGAGGCTGATCGGAAAGACCTGCCCCGTTTCATCGAGCGTGAAGGTCAGCGCGCCGTCGGCGCCGTTCCCGATCACGCCCTTCGCCTCGAAGAACACGTCCACCAGGCTCAGATCGTGGAGCCGGTTGTCGGCCAGCGCCTGGATGACGTCGCGGAGCGGGACGACCCGCGGCTTCGCGTAGAGGACCTCTACCTGGTCGCCGTTGACGCGAGTCTCGCCCCCCTTGGCGCTCCCCTTCGTCATCTGACGGATGGTCGTCCGGCAGTGCGCGCAGGAGGTGCAGCCGCGAAGCGCCAGGTAGACGCGGGCGAACGGCGCGGGGGCCGTGGCGTCGGTGGCCGCGGAGGCCGCGGAGGCCGGCGCCCCCTTCGAGGGCGCTGCGTTCGAGGGCGCGGCGGCGATCGCTCCGAGGACGATCGCGGCGACGAGGATTGCGAGGGTGGCGGTGCCGATCCGAGGTGCGCGCATGACGAGCTCCTTCCGATCCACGATCAGAACATGAAGGCCGCGCCAAGATTGACGCGGTTCAATTGGTTGTTGGGGCCGATCGTCTCGTCTTCCCAGTGCTCGACGTCCGCCTTGAACGAGATGCTCTCGATCGGCATGTAGGCCAGTCCCCCGGAGGTGACGCGGCGGTCGGCGGTCGGGCTGGCCGTGTAGCCGGCCGGCATCTCCTCGTTGGTGTCGAACTTCTCGTGACGAACGAAGAGCCAGAGGGAGCGGCGGGAATCGGGCTTCGCGTCGCGGCGGAGGAGGTCGTAGGCCGCCTCGCCGTACCATCCCTGCATCGCCTCGCCGATCGACTCGCCGGAGAGGACGCTCGCCTGCTCCGCGCCGTCCACGGCGATGCGGGCGAAGAGCGCGCGAAGGTCGAAACCGTGCCGCTTGTAGCGGACGTCGGCGACGCCGAGACCGACCTTCACGTCGACCGAGTCGACCGTCATCTGATCCGCGCCTCCGTAGTAGCCCGACAGGCCGAAGGAAACGCCGGCGGTCGTCGCGTACTCCAGCCGGCCCACGACGGCAAGATCCTCGGCCTTCGACTTGATTCCCTTGGACCTGCCTCCGCGAAGCCCGCTCGAGGTGGTGAAGTTGCTCGCGTCGAGTCCGGCGACGAGGTAGGCCCGGTATCCCAGCGAGCCGCCTGAAGCGCGTCCTACCACGCCGACGCCGTTTTCCTGCCACGTCGTCGGGATGATGCTGTTCTGGATGTAGGGCCTCTCGACGCTGTAGAAAGTGGGCGGCTCGTGGAATTCGTTGAGCGGCCCGACCGGCATGAGAAGGCTCCCGATGCGGAAGGATGTCGTCGGGCCGAGATCGTACTCGAGGTGCGCGTACTCCAGCTCGATCTCCTCCGCTGCGTGCTCGAAATCGACTTCGGCGTCGAGGCGAATCTCGGGCGTGAAGTCGTACGACCAGCCGAGCACGAAGCGGTGGTAGTCGGCCTCGCTCGTCGCGTTCTGATCCATGGTGCCGGGGCGGGGGTTGTTGTAGTGGACCTCGCCGTATCCGTGAAGGCGGAATCGGGAAGTCGCTCCCCCCTCCTTCTGATCGGCGTAGGAGGGGTAGGCGGTGACGGATGGGGGTGCGGCGAGCGCGATGGAGAGTGCCGTCACGAAGCCGAGGGTGATTCGTGGGTGGTTCACGTTGCCTCCAGGGTTGTCGAGTCGGGGCGTCGGACCCCGGCGATTTGGGTTTTCTGAAGCCACGGCGCGATCTTCCGCCCGCGACGGAGTGAAGAATGCAGTCCAAAGTGCGGGCGTGCAAGAGAAAGTTAACTGGCCTTCACACATCCTTTGGTATACCCGACAAGGCTACCCAAGTTACTTCACCCTAGCCACTTGGCGCTTTAACCCTGGATTCGCCGTCCGCGGTCGCGCCATATCGGGCAGCCCTCCACAGACACCCCACAGGCATCCCTTGCGCCCGCCCGGGCGGCGTGGTACTCATCCGGCGTGATCTTCGGACGGCTCTTGATAGGGGCGATCCTCGTCGGGATTGGCGGGGTCCTACTCGCGTCGCAGTTAGGGTATCTGCCCTCGGGCGTGATGCCCTGGTTCCTGCAATTCTGGCCCGCTCTCCTCGTTTTGTTCGGCCTCGCCCTCCTGGCCAATGCCATGAAGAACGTCGTCCTCGGCTGGCTGACGGCGCTCCTGGCCATCGGCGCGATCGCGTTCGGCGGCTGGTGGCTGGCCCACAACAAGGCTGCCGCGGGGACTGCCCACGTGGCGCGGCATGCGCTCGATCGCCCGCCGGTGGAAGCGCTGACCATTCGCGCGCGGACGTTCGGAGGGAGGCTTTCACTCGCGGCCGCGGCGGCCGGCGGGGAGCGCGATTCGGTCTCGAGGGCGGGCGCCCGCTCGTTCGAGGCCTCCGTTCGGGGCGTGAGCGAGAAGGACGCCGAGCACCTCTGGAGCGTCGGGGGCAGGACCGGCGAGTTCGTCTGGCCCAGGCGGGTGCTCATCCCCAACACAGCCCCCATCGGCGCCGAACTCGAGTTGCGCGCTCCCGAGCGGACACCCCTGCGTCTCAAGACGGAGACGATTCTCTCGGGAGCGGACCTCGACCTCACGCGGCTTCGCCCGGAGAGTTGCGACATCGCGATCATGTCGGGAGGCGTCCGCCTGCACGTCGGCGCGTCGGCCCCCGGGAAGATCATGATTCGTGGAGCGCTGGGCGCCGCCGAGATCCTCCTCCCCTCCTCGGGACCGGTACGCGTCGAGTTCCTCTCGCCCCTCACCGCACGTTCGCTCCCCGACGATTTCCTGGAGCACGTCGGAGGGCGCGGCAAGGCGAAGATCTGGATCGCGGAGGGGAAGGGGCGGCCGCTCCTGATCGTGGTGGACGGCATGTTTCTCTACGTGAAGATCAAACGCGCGCCGCAGCGCGCCGGAGGATAAGGATGGCCGGAGCCGGTCACAGCAGCATCGCGTTCCCTCTCACCCTCGTCGCCGTGGGGTCCCTTCTCCTTCTCAAGGAGTTCGGCTACCTCCACGGAAGCATCCTTCGCTACTGGCCGGTTCTCCTCATCGTCTGGGGCGTCGGGATGATCTGGGCCTCCCGGAAGGGGTAATTTCCCCAGCTGAAGCGTGGGATGGCGGAACCATGCCGTCGATGATAGAGTTTGAAGGGATGATGTCCACCCGCATTCGACGCAACCTCTGGCTCCCCACCACTCTGGCCCTTCTCCTGATTGGAGTGTGGGCCGGCATCGGGCTGGTCCACGGGCACTCCGGGGCCCCGACGTGCCACGTCTGCAATGCCCTTCAATTCACCTCGGCCGACCTCGTCGCGCCGATCGGGGTGGCCGAACCAGCCGCGGCGGCCCTGTCGTCCTCGCCCCTGACGCTTCCTTCCGCCGCCACGCCCTATCCCTCGACTCCCCCGGGCCGCGCCCCGCCGCTAGCCTAGCCTCCCCCGACTCGTCCCGTTTCCCGTTTCACAACCGAACTTCGGAGGCTATCGTGCGTCACGCACCTCGCGCGACCATCGCGGTCCTGGCGCTGGTTCTCCTCGGCACCGGCTTCGCGGCGGTCGCGTCCGCCCAATCGACATCGTCGCCCGGTGTATTGCCGCAGGGCGCGAACCTTCTCAACCCCGCGGTCAGCGTCATCGGCTGGTTTCAGGGAGAAGCCGGGGACCGACTCGAGGAGGAGGGTTCTTCGGCCTTCTCGTTCCGCGAGGCCGAACTCGGCCTTCAAGCGAACGTCGATCCCTACAGTCGCGCCGATTTCTTCATCGCGGTGAGCCCCACCGAGGGGATCGATCTCGAGGAGGGGTACTTGACCCTTCTCTCGCTGCCGGGCGGACTGAGCGCCAAGCTCGGGAAGTTCCGCGGCAACTTCGGGAAGTTCAATCGCACCCATCCGCCGGAGACCGTATTCGCCGATCGTCCTCTGGCGGCGGAACGGTTCTTCGGGGAAGAGGGATTGAGCGCCGAGGGACTTTCGGCCGCCTGGCTCATCCCGCATCTCCCCTTCTACGCGAACCTCGACGGAGAGATCACGAACACGCCCGATTCCGAAGGAGAACCCGTCTCCTTCGCCCCCTATCGCGGCAAGGACCTCCTCTTCCTCGGGCGCCTTTCCACTTTCTTCGACTTGGGCGAGGCCTGGAACGTCGCGATCGGCGGCTCCTTCGCGGACGGTGCGAACGGATCGGCCCAGCCCGACACCTCGAGCGACCCGGAAGCGCTGCGTGCCCGCGTGGCCGGCGCCGACGTGACGTTTCGCTGGAAGAACCCGCGGCGCGCCATCTACCGCTCCTTCATCGCGCAGGTCGAGTGGATGGAGCGCTCGGCGGAAACGCCGGACGGCCCCGACCTCACGCGCACCGGCGGCTACGCGTGGGGGGACTTCCAGTTCGCCCGTCGCTGGCACGTGGGCGGCCGCTACGACTGGTCGGACAACCTCGACGCGGCCGAGGCGAAAGCGGCCACGGGCGTGCTTGGCTTTCTCACGTACAACCCGAGCGAGTTCGCCTCCATGAGCGCGCAGGTCCGCCGCCGGAGGCTGGAAGGCGATGCGAAGGAGACCCAGGTCTACTTCAAGACGACGTTCAACATCGGCCCGCACGGCTCGCACCCGTTCTGAGCCGAAAGGAGATAGAGTCATGATCCGACGTTTCGGCGGTCTCGTCCATTTCGCGGGCGCGGCCATTCTGGCGCTCGGCTTCCTCGCGCCCGGCGCGCGCATTCCCCTCTTCCAGGAGGATCCCGTCGCGGAGGTGGGCACGGCCCACGCGGGCGGAAGGCTCCAGGTCGTCACGACGACTCAGGATCTAGCATCGATCGCCGCCCAAATCGGAGGCGATCGTATCGCGGTCGAGCCGCTGGCGAAGGGGTACCAGGACCCGCACTTCGTCGACGCGAAGCCTTCCTACCTCCTCAAGCTCCGGAAAGCCGACCTCTTCATCCAGGTCGGCCGCGAGCTCGAGGTCGGCTGGGCGCCCGGGCTGATCAACAACGCGCGGAACAACCGCATTCGGCCGGGCGCGCCCGGCTTCCTCGACGCCTCGGCGAACGTGAACATTCTGGAAGTCGGCGCGCGCGTCGGTCGCGAGCAGGGGGATGTCCACCCGCTGGGGAATCCGCACTACTGGCTGAATCCCGAGAACGGGATCGCCATGGCGGCGAACATCCGCGACGCGCTCTCCCACCTGGCCCCGGCCGACGCGGGCTACTTCCAGGAACGTTACGCGGCGTTCGAAGGCCGGCTTCGGGCGAAGATCGCCGAGTGGAAGAAGCGCGCCGCGGCGCTGGGACTCACGGGAATGAAGGTCGTGACGTATCACCGCTCGTGGCCCTATTTCGCCGAGGCGTTCGGGCTGGAGGTCGTCGATTACGTGGAGCCCCGCCCGGGCGTCCCGCCGGCCCCGCGGCACGTGCAGGAACTCGTCGCGACGATGAAGGCACAGAAGGTTGGGCTTCTCATCGTCGAGCCCTACTTCGATCCGAGACTATCGCGGCAGATCGCCCGGAACGCCGGCGTGCCCATGGTGGTCTTGCCCCCCTCGGTCGGCGCGGCGCCGGAGGCCACGGACTACATTCAGCTCTTCGACACGCAGCTCGACACGATCCGGAGAGCGCTGGTGGGAGCCAAGCCATGATGGACGCCCTGAGCCTTCTTCTCTGGCCGCTCCTCGCCTGCATCGCCATCGCGGGGATCCATGCCTATCTCGGGTTCCACGTCGTGGAGCGCGGGGTGATCTTTGTCGATCTCGCACTCGCGCAGGTCGCAGCGCTCGGCGCCACGATCGGATTCCTGCTGGGCTACGACCTCCACGATCCGATGGCCGGCTGGCTCTCGATGGGCGCGGTGGTCCTGGGCGCCGCGCTCATCGCCCTGCTGAAGGCCGAGAAGCGGCGCATTCCGCAGGAGGCCTTCATTGGAATTGTCTACGCAGTCGCCGCGGCCACGGCGATCCTGATCGTCGACCGCACGCCGGAGGGGGCGGAGCACATCAAGTTCATGTTCGTCGGAAATCTCCTCGCGGCCACGCCGGAGGAGGTGGCGCGCCTGGCCGCCCTCTACGTCGGGATCGGGATCCTCCACTTCGTCTGGCGACGCCCCTTCTTCGCCATCTCCCACGGGAAGACCGAAGGGATGTCGAAGGGGCGCGTGCGGCTCTGGGACTTCCTCTTCTATCTCACGTTCGGTCTCGTCGTGACGCAGTCGGTCGCCGTGGCGGGCGTGCTTCTGGTCTTCTCGTACCTGATTGTCCCCTCCGTAGTCGGCATGCTGGTCGCCGACTCGGCCCCGGCGCGGCTCGCGGTCGGCTGGGTCGTGGGCGTGGCGGTCAGCGTCGCGGGGATGCTCGCCTCCTACAGGCTCGACTTCCCGACCGGGGCCACGGTGGTGGCGACGTTCGGCCTGGCCCTCCTCCTGGCCGTGGGATATCGCGGGGTGGTCCGGCGGGCGTAGGGGGCGAAGCGCGGGGCTAGGGGCGAAGTTGGGCCGGGACGCACGTTCGGAACGAAACCCAGGCGCCCCTTTCGTCGTAGAATGAGAATCAGGGGCTGCCGCTCCGGGGTTCACGAGACCCTCGGATCCCGCGCGTGGGTGACACCGCGGCGTCCGGGTGAAGATCCCCCCTTCCGCGGCGCCCCGAACCCTTTTCCCGGAGGTCCTCTCGTGGCACGCGGAAAAAACGCACTCCTCGTGGTCGCCTTCGCGGCCTTTTGCCTGGCGCTGGGCTATTGGTGGAGCGTCCAGATCGGTCTTCCCCTGAACGGCCAGAAGCCGTGGTGGTACGGGAAGGAGGCGCACGTGCGCATCCAGGTTCTCGAGGAAGGACACGACCTGGCCACGGTCTCGATGCGGCTCCCCAAGGGGATGCTCGACACGATGGTCGCGCTGGGGACCGACGCGAAGATCAGCTTCGACAAGGACGTGACGACGGTGGGCTTCACGGACGTGAAGCGCTCGCGCGAGATCCGCCTGCGCGACATCTGGAAGGACATTCAGCGCCTGCCGAAGGGCGAAAAGCTCACCATTCAGGAGAACGGGGCGACGCTCACCATCTGGATCGAAACCTAGGGCGGATACCCTAATTCCCCGGTCCCGCCCCTACGGCAGGAACCGCTCCGGGTGCGCGATCTTCTGGGGCAGGTACTCGTCGATCACGTAGTTCAAGCCGTGCGCCGCCAGCGCCTGCTGCTCGGCGCGGACACCCATCGAGACCAGGTGCTCCATCGCCTTCGCCCACGCCTTGTGGTGTTTGAAGAAGGGATCGTTCTTGATGGCGTCCTTGGCCCGCTTCACGTCGACGTCCTTCAAGGGGTGCGTCGGTAGCTTGTAGTCGATGATGTCCTGCGGCGTGATGCCCAGGAAGCGCGCCTGCGGGACGCAGAAGAACTCGTTGATGTGCGCCGCGTTTCCCGAGCCGACCTTGAACGTGCGGTAGATGTTCGAGATTCCGTATGGATCGCCGTCGACGAAGACGTAGACGGGGATCTTCTTGTCGTCGGCCAGCCGCCGGATGAAGCGCCGGCAGGCGCGGGTCGGAACGCCTCCCATGGAGACCAGGATGCAGTTCGCCTTCTTCCAGTAGCCGTGTTTCACCAGCCGCTGGAACATGCCGGCGGTCTCGATGACCAGGATGAACTTCGCCTTCGTCTCGAACTTCAGATGCTCGACCGAGATCGGAATGGAGTAGGCGCCGCTCCCGAACTGCGTGCAGTCGATCCGGATCGGCTTCCCCGTGTCGCTGTCCTTGTCCACGACCACGAGCGCGCCGGAGATGTCGCCCCCCTTCTCCTCGGGGACGAATCCCATCTGCTCGCGGTTCACCTCGAAGAGTGCCTCCACGTCGTCCATCACGGTGTCGGACTCGGTCTGTTCCAGAAAGCGGGCGTCGCCCCAGTTCTTCGAGACATAGTAGGCCTCTCGCTTCGTGGCGATGTCGTCAGTCTCGACCAGCGTCTTCGAGAGCGCCATCATCCGAAGCGTCTGGGCGAAGGTCTTCACCGTGTTCACGGTGAGGGTCCGTTCCTTCTTCATGCCGCGAATCTCGAAGTACCCTGTCTTCTCCGCGTACTTCACGTTCGCCAGCGAGCGGACCGGGAACTTCATCATCGGCTTCTTCTTCTTGAGGATCTGTTCCTCGACGCCCCGCGCTTCTTTCTTGATCTTCGGCACCAGATTCTCGCTCACGTGCGGCTCCGTTCGAGAGTGTCCTTCAGCGTCGCGCAAACCTTGTCGCGTTCCTTGTCGTCGATGCCGAGGATCTCCTGGAGCGCGATGCCGATGTGGGGGATGTACTTCTCGATGTAGGAGCGCTTCTTCTCCTCGTCGGACTCCCGGAGCCCGC
>JBBTHR010000108.1:0-1843 GCA_038060295.1 Candidatus Eiseniibacteriota bacterium | reverse complement strand
GCGAAGAGCGTGCTGGAGAGCTGCCCCAGGAGCGGCGTCAGCGTCTGGTGCGCTTGCTCGATCGATTGCACCGGCATGCCGCGATCGTGGAAGACCGCCGCCGACATGATCACCATGGCGGAATTGATGACCCACGCCACGTTCATGGCCACCAGCACCTCCAGCCGCGCCATGCGGAAGTGCCGCGCGTGATCGGAGTGCCCGAGTTCCGCCCTGCGGGGAAGCACGAGCGCCGAGTGGAGGTAGACGACATGCGGCATCACGGTCGCCCCCAGCATCCCCACTGCGACGTAGATGCTCTTCTCGTTCAGGTGCGGGACCGCGATGTGGTAGACAATCGTTCCCCAAGGAGGCTGCGCTAGAAACAGCTCGGCGACGTATGCGAGCGAAATCACCCCCACGAACGCCATGATGACGTACTCAAGTCTCCGGAATCCGAGCCGCTCCACGCCCAGGATCAGGAAGGTCGCCACGCCCGTCAGAAGCGCCGCCGGGAAGAGCGGCATTCCGAGGAGGAGCGAGAAACCGAGCGCCGCTCCCAGAAACTCGGCCAGGTTGGTCGCCAGGGCGGATATCTCCGCGGCGACCCAGAGGAAGTAGTTCATGCCGCGGGGGAAGTGCTCCCGGCAGTTCCGGGGGAGCGACATCCCGGTCGCGATCCCCAGCTTGGCCGAGAGGAGCTGGACCAGGATCGCCATGAGGTTGCTCCAGAGGAGAACCCAGAGGAGCTGGTAGCGGAAATCGGAGCCGCCGGCGATGTTCGTGGCGAAGTTGCCGGGGTCCATGTAGGCGATGCTCGCCACGAACGCCGGCCCCACGAAGGGGACGAACTCGCGCAGACGAAGGCGCTGCAGAATCCCGGAATATCCGCTCATGACGGGCTCACGTTACGGTGCGCGGGGCTGCTCGGCAAGGGGACTTGCGGAGGAGGCTCCGCCCTCCATCCGGCCGATAAGAGACTGCAGAAATCGCCCGCCCCTGCCGATAGATTCCCGTATCCTTCCACCAGATCACGCCACGTTTCCGGAGGATCGATGCCGTTCGAGACCCTGGCCGCGCCGCCGCAGGAGCTGACCGTCACGAAGATGTCTCCCATCGCCCCGTACACCACGTTCGGGATCGGGGGGCCGGCGGACGTCCTGGTGGAGGTCTACACGGAGCGGGCGCTCCAGCAGGTGGTCCGCGAGGCGGTCGAGAGCGGGATGCGGTGGCTCCTGATCGGCGGGGGTTCCAATCTTCTGGTCGGTGACACGGGATTCCGGGGCGTGGCGATCGTGAACAAGATCGAGCATCTCCGCGTGGAGGGAACCCGCATCGTCGCGGGCGCGGGCGCGGACCTGGGCGAAGTCGTGGAGGCGGCGCGGCAGCACTCGCTCTCCGGCCTGGAATTCGCGATCGACATCCCGGGCACGGTGGGTGGCGCCATTCGCGGGAACGCGGGCGCGTTCGGCCGCTCGGTGGGGGACGTCGTGACGCGGATCCGCCTCCTCGAGGGGACGACGCTCGTCGATCGGACGCCGTCCGAGCTCGGTTTCGCCTACCGGCATAGCAATCTCAAGGAAAACACGAACATCGTCGTGGAGACGGAGTTCTCGCTCCAGCGCGGCGATCGCGCGGAGATGGACCGGATCATGGGCCAGCACGCCGCGCAGCGCGCGCGCCGGCACGAGAAGGGGCTCCACACCGCCGGCTGCTTCTTCAAGAACCCGGTCCTTCCCGACGGGAGCAAGATCGCCGCGGGGCAGTTGCTGGAAGCCGCGGGCGCGAAGGAGATTCGCGAGGGGGGCGCGGGCGTACACGCCTTCCACGCCAACTACATCGTGAATCGCGGCGGCGCCACCGC
>JBBTHR010000107.1:0-3392 GCA_038060295.1 Candidatus Eiseniibacteriota bacterium | reverse complement strand
CATCATGCGGACCGATTTGTTATGCGGACCTCCGCGAGGAGTCCCTAAGCGTCCTCACGGGTTGACCGCGTCGGAGCTCCGCATAACGGTGGAGGCACGCAACGCGGCGATCAGTCGCTCGGGCGGACGGAACTTCCCCGGCCGCAACGACGGCGCCTTCATCACCGCGAGCGCTTCGAGCTTCTCAGTCGGGTCGGCCTGCAAGTAGATGTCCGTCGTCTGCGTGCTGGCGTGCCCGAGCCAGAGCGCGACCTTGCGCAGATCGCGCGTCGCCTGCAGGATGTTGAGCGCGCAGGTGTGCCGCAGCGCGTGCGGCGAGACGCGCTTGTGCTGGAGCGACGGGCACCGCGCGCTGGCCGCTGCGACGTGCTTGGCGAGCACGCGCTCGAAGCCCGAGCGTGTCATGGACTTGCCCCAGGCATTGAGGAACAGCTCCGAGGTGGGCGCTTCCCCGCGGACGGCGAGCCAGGCGCGGATCGCGTCGCCCACCGACTTCCACAGCGTCAGGGCGCGCTCGCGACCTCCCTTGCCGCGGAGATGCACGTCGAGGTGGCGGCCGTTGAACTGCACCTCGTCGATGCGCAGGCCGACGAGCTCCGAGACGCGCAGGCCGCCCGCGAGCGCCAAGAGCAGCATGGCGCGGTCGCGGATGCCCAGGCGCGTGGTGGGGTCGGGCGCGTCGAGGAGCGCGCGCTGCTCCTCGGTCCCGAGGTGCCGGACGATGCGCGTGTCGGTCCTCTGCGCGGGGATGGCCCGAACGCGCCGGACCTGATCGAGGGCCGAGGGCACGCGGTGCTCGACAAACCGCATGAAGGAGCGGATGGCGGCGAGCCGCGCGTTGCGCGTGCGCGCCGAGTTGTGCCGCTCCTTCTGGAGATGCTCGAGGAACTCGAGCACGAGCGGCGCATCGAGCGCTTCGAGGGGGAGGTCGGCCGGCGCGACGCCGAGCTTGCGACTCATGAACTCGAACAGGAGCTGGAACGCGTAGGCGTAGGTGTCGCAGGTGTGGCGGCTGGCTCGCAGGTCCACGGCGAGCCGCTTCTGGAAGAACGCGGTGATATGCGGCGCGATCGGCGTCATCGCACACCTCCTTCGAGGAAGCGCTCGCAGGCGTCGGCGACGCCCCGCAGCAGAGCCGGGGTCGACTGCAGGTACCAGCACGTGTCGGCGAGATTGGCGTGACCGAGGTAGGTCGAGAGCGCGCGCACGCGCCAGCCGACGGGGCTGCCGTCATGCGGACAAGCTTCCAGGGCCCGCACGGCAAACGTGTGCCGCAGGTCGTGGATCCGCGGTCCTGATCTTCCCGGACCCGAGCGAAGACCCGTCTGTCGCGACAGGTGAAGGAACGTCTTGTGCACCGTCCCGTAGGGGAGCCGGTCTCCCTTCGGCGAGACGAGGACGTAGTCGCTCACGGTACTGGCGCGCCGCCGCTCCTCGAGATAGCGGTCGAGCGCCGAGGCGGCGGTCTGGTGAAGGGGCACGAGCCGGCTCTTGTTGAACTTCGTCTTGCGGATCACGAGGCCGTCGCTCGTGACGTCACCGAAACGCAGCGCCAGCGCCTCGGACACACGCAAGCCGGTCGACACCAGGAGCGCGAACAGTGTCGTGAACACCTGCGGTCGCAACGGCCAGATGGCAGGGAGTCGGCTGGCCGCGTCGAGCAGGCGGCCGATCTCGTCCGGCGAGTAGATGTGGGGCCGAGGACGCACGTGCCGGCGGCCGAACACGAAGATCGGCGGTACCTCGTGAAGGGGATCCTCGGCCCGCGCATGGCGTGCGAAGCCGGCGACGGCCCGGAGCCGTCGCTCCCGCTGCCACGTCGAGCGTCCCGCCGCCGCCCACTCCGTGGCCGTGCAGGTCCGGACGTGAGTCTCGCCGCGCTCCCAAGCCCATCGCGCGAAGTCGTGCAGCAGGTGCTCCTCGGTCTCCAGCCGGAAGCCGACCGCCCGCCGGAGCGCGAGGTACGCGTCGATGCTCTGCCTCAGCATGGCGAGACCTCCGCGCGGGGCCAAGGCTGCGCGACCTGCCGGAGCAGATCGATGTCCACCTTGGCATAGAGCGCCGTCGTGTTGACGTCGCGGTGGCGCAAGAGGGCGCCGATCGCGTCGAGCGTCGCGCCTTCGCGCAGCAGTCGGATCGCGAGCGAGTGACGCAGGATGTGAGTCCCGCGGGAAGGAGCCTCGACGCCCGCGCGCTCGATCGCGCGACGGGCGACGTCCTGCAAGCCGCTGGACCCGATCGGTCGGATGGGAGTCCGCGCGGTCAGGAAGACGTGGTCCGTGGCGGCAGCGGGACGCTCGCTCTCGAGATAGGCCAAGATCGCGTCGCCGGCGTCTTGAGGAAGCGGCAGCCGCGTCTCGCGCCGTCCCTTGCCGACGACGCGGAGGCGTCCCTGCTGCCACTCGATGTCGCCGAGGCGGAGCCCGACGACGTCAGCCGCGCGCAGGCCCAGGCGAGCGAGCAGAAGCAGCATGGCGCGATCGCGTCGCGCCACCGGGCTCGGGCGATCGCAGGCGGCGATGATGCGCTCTACATCGCCCGCGGGGAGGTAGCGCGGGAGCCTCGTCAGCCGCCACGTGGGGACCTTGGGGACCGCCGCGGTGAGGTCCGTGGCGCAGCGACCCTGCACGACGAGCCAGCGTAGAAAGCAGCGGACGATCGTCGTCACGCAGCCGGCCGACGCCGGTGCGTGTCGACGGATGTACTCGAGCACGAACTCGCGCACCCGTGTTGCATCGAGCCGCGCGGGATCGTCGTTCACGGTGCCGAGCAGCGCCTGGGCCACCGGCAACGAGTGGGCAATCGTGGTTTCGGCCAGGCCGCGCCGGTCGCGCATCCACGCGCCGTACTCGCACACCAGCTGCGGACGAATCGTCTCGGGCGCCGATGTCGTCACGACGCCTTCTTCGCGGAGGTACCGCAGGAACGCGTGGATCCGGAACGGTACGCGCTTGCTGTGCGCACCGCGCCTGCAGCCGCGGCAACGGCACCCGAGCAGGTGACGCACGAAGCGTGCGAGCAGATCCTCGTCGAGATCCGCGACCGCAACACCGCGCCGCGCGGCCCACCGGGCCAAGTGGTCGGCGGCGTGCACAAAGGAACCGACTGTCGTCGACGAGTAGCCTCCCGCGAACATGGACTCCGCGAAGCCGTCGAGAAACGGCCCCGCGGGTCCGTCGCGGAGACGGCGCGGAGTGAAGTCTGTTTTGAACAAGCGTTCGAGCACGGTGTCCTCCTTGGGCCGAAGCCCGGTCGATGGGGGACACCAGCGTGCCCGGATTATGCGGACCGGATCCGCCTGGCCGCCGTGGCTCAACGGCGGGATTCTCAGCGCTTCTCATGACCCCGCGATCGCAAGGTCCGCATAACTCTTCGGTCCGCATGATGCCGCT
>JBBTHR010000106.1:0-4630 GCA_038060295.1 Candidatus Eiseniibacteriota bacterium | reverse complement strand
ATGGTACTGCACGGGAGACCGTGTGGGAGAGTAGGACGCCGCCGGGAGTTCTTAGAGAAGGCCCTCCGCGAAAGCGGGGGGCCTTTTTTTTGGGAGGCGCCGGAGTTCAGCGATTCGAGGAAGATGGTCCTGATACGGTAGCGGCCGCGGGGCGCGAGCCGGTGACGCGCCCCAGCCAGGCCAGCACCGTGTCGCGGTATCCCGGAGCGGGTTCGATCTTCGCGAGAAGGCCGAGCCCGCTCCGCACGTTCAAGGAGTGGTCGGCCCCTCGAAACGGATGCGAGACGCCCCGCCTGTTGTAGCCGCGTCCCACCGCCGCCTGGAAATTGACCACGCTCTCCACGACCGGCACGTCGCGATCCTTCTCCCCGTAGATTGCCAGGATCGGCACGCGCACGCGTTCCAGGATGCCGATCGGGTCGTGCCGCAGCGACCAGAACGACGGCATGTCCTTCGCCAGCCACCACCGCGCCGGGTGATTCACGATCCCCATTCCCTCGTCCGGGATCAGCACCTCCGGCAGGTCGCTCGACTCCACCGCCTCCGCGAACCAGGCCCGCTTGCGCGCCGATTCAAACGCGCGGCGGAGGGAATCGCTCGACGCCGAACCGGTGCCCGCCGGCGCCAGCCAGTAGTCCCAGATCCGCCGGCGCAACCGCGCCACCGCTTCGGCATCGTGCCGCGTCATTCCGCGCGCCACGAGCTGCTCCGACCGCTGATAGGCGAGCTGCTCCAGCGGCGAGACGACGGGGGCTGAGACGACGACGACGAAGGCGATCGCGCTGTCGTGCGCCGCGGCAAGGGGGGCGATCCATCCTCCCTCGCCGATGCCCCAGAGGCCGACGCGCGTCGAATCGACCTCCGGGCGCGCGCGAAGGTAGCGCGCCGCCGCGATCGCGTCGTTCGCCAGGAAATCGAAGTTGGCCTCCTCCAGCACGCCCTCCGAGCCGCCGGTCCCGCGCTTGTCGTAGGCGAGGACCGCGATGCCATGCGTCGCGAAGAAGCGGGCTTCGTGAACGTAGGCGAGCCGGCTATCGTGCCGCGACCCGTGGACCAGGGCGATCGCGGGATGCGGTCCGGGCCCGTCGGGAAGGAAGAGGGCGCCCTCCAGCCGTCCGGCGGGGCCCGGGATGGAGACCGTGAGCGAGCGGGGAACGCGGATGGCGCAGCCGGTGACGGCGACGAGGGTCAGCAGGAGGAGCGCCGTGGAGGCCCCCGCGCGAGCGCATCGGCGGCTGGCGTCGGGGATCTCTCCGCGAACGCGCCCGCTCAAGCGAGCCCTTTCACGGCATCATCCCCTTCGCGTGCGCCAGCAGTCCGTTCGCCCGGCCGCGGATCGCCACGATCTGCGAGTCGGGGACCACGCCCGCCGCGCCGTCCACCAGGCGGCGGCCCCAGACGGCCTGGCCGCTGTCGCCGAACATCAGCGTCCGCTGGACCAGGCGCGACATCGGGGGAAGGGAGCCGCGCGGTTCCTTCTCCTCGCCACGGTCCTCGTAGAAGAAGATGGTTCCGGTCTCGTCATAGTAGTAGCGATTGTCGCTCGACCCGTACTCGCCGCGATCCTCGCGCTCCTCGATGAAGCGGAAGACTTCGCCGGCCCGATAGGCCTCGTATCCGGCCGCGCTCCCCGGAGTCGTCCATTTGCCGCGCGCGATCTTCATCGTGTCCCGGCCGTTGAACACCTCGTCGGCTCGGACCTGAGCCTTTGCGATGTCCTTGAAGAGAGTTTCGTCGACCTTGCTTGGAGGGGCGGATTTCTTGCGGCACCCGCCGGCGCCGCACGCCACCGCCGCCAGCACCGCCGCCACCGCCGCCATGCGGATCACGCGCGAGACCGCGCGAAGCGATTTCTTTCGAAACGGATCGCGGACGAGCACGAATCCCTCCCCCTGGGACTTCAGTCCCGCCGCGGCGTTCCCGGCGGCTCCAGGCGTCCCAGGTCGCGCAGGTTTCGCCCAGCCCGCGTGGCGAGAAGCGAGAGCATGCCAAGCGCCGCGGCGATGCCGACGACGTCGAAGACGGTGAATCCCACGCCTTTGATCCCGAAGTCGAGCGGTCCGATCACGAGGGCGACCAGATTGAGGCCGAGGAGGAGCAGGCGCGCTTCCGTGGGACCGACGATCCCGTAGCCGAATCGGAAGACCTTGAAGACGTGCGTCTCCAGGTAGACGTTGATCGAGAGGGTGAGGTACGCGATGACGATGGCGAGGCCGGTGGAGAGGAGCATGTAGGGGGAGAAGCCGAGCCCGATTCCGATGGCGGTGGTGGAGTAGGCGTCGGTCAGGTGATCGAGGTAGAAGCCGTACCGCGGCCGCTCGTGCTTCCGGACGCGAGCCAGGGTGCCGTCGAGCGAATCGCCGAACCAGTTGATGAGCAGTCCGAGATTCGCCACCCAGAGCCACGCCGGCGACCAGCGCGTGGAGAGATAGGCGGCCGCGACGAGGGTGGCGCCGAAGACCCCGATCCCCGTCAGGTGGTCGGGCATGACCCAGCGGGGGAGCGCGGCCGCCATGCGGGGTAGCGCCCACTTCTCGAAGCGTGTGAGGACGAAGGTGGCCTGGCGCTCGGCGTCGGCCGGTCGGTCGCTGGGTTCGCGCGGGCGCTCGTTCACCCCGCCATCATCACGCCCCGCGGTCGTTCGGTCAAGCGGCCCCGATTAGGGGCGTACCGCGAGCGCCACGCGAACCGTTCCCCCGTCGGGGGCGTCCGCGACGACCTCGGGCACGGCTTGAATTCGGGCGGGATCGCCGAGCGTGTTCGCGGCGAGCGCTACGGAAACCTGCTTCGCGAGCGACGTGGCCTGCTCCATCGTGCGTCCGGTGGCCGTGACGCGGACCGGCCGCATGACGTTCGGGGACTGGTTCAGCCACGACGCTGCCTCGAGAAGAATGGCCGCGGTCGGACGCGCCGCTCCGGCGCCCCCATAGAGCCCGGCCGCGCCAGCGACGGGAGCGACCAGTTCGCGTCCATTGAAGACGAGCGTCGGTCCCTCCGGCCCGTCCAGCCTGTAGGCGGAGACGCGGAACCCTTCGCCGACGAAGTTCCGCTTGTTGCCGGCCTTGTCCTTGGCCTCGAAGACGTAGGAGTAGGTGACGCCCGGCGTGACGGTGGCGCCGTTCGTGGCGTGGCCGTCCCAGACGATCTCCTTCGGCGGGTCGCCCTTTCCCTCGAAAACCCGCACCGCCTGACCGCGCGAATCGGCGACCGTCAGCTTCCAATGCTCCACACCCTTCACGGCCGGCTGAAAGCGCGCCACCGAACCGCTCGAGAACTGGCGGAGCCACGGGCGCCCCGTGTAGGGCGAGCGCTCCGCCGCGGTGGAGGCGTAGTACGACGTCGTGAGGTCGGGAGGGACGCGGTTGAGCACGTCGCGCGCGTCGCCGGTGACGAGTCCGGCGACCTTCGCCGGGTCGAGATCCATGGCCAGCGGCGGCCGCTCGATCTCCACGTGGACGCGGTCCTCGCCCTCGACCGTGAGCGACTTGAGGTCGGTTCGCTCCTGACCGCCCTTGATCGTGTAGGCGCTGTCGCCCTCGGCGGGCGCCGTCTCGCCATGGGCCGGAGCGGCGGCCCAACAGCAGGTCAGCGCCACGGCTCCCAGAATTCGCGTCCAGCGTGCCATTGGCGTCATCGGTTCCCCCTTACCCCACGTCCCGAAGTCGGAAGTGGAACGTGATGGTTCCCCACTGCTCGCCCGTCCGTCCGCCGCGCAGCGGCTCGAACCGCCACGCGCGAAGCGCGATCCGGGCGTTGTCGTCGAATTCACCGAATCCTGCCGTCTTCTGGATGACCACGTTCTCCTTCACCGTCCCGTCCGGACGGACGACGAAGTAGAGCGTCACCGATCCTCCGACCGCTTCCCGTTTTGCCCAGTCGGGATACTCCGGCACTTCCGTGGAGAGGACCTTCCGGTCGGCGATTGGCCCCGCGAGCGATGCGCCCGCGACGGTTCGCCGCGCCGCGCCGTCTCCCACGGTGGCCGCGGCCTGTGCGCTGCCACCCGCTCCGGCTTTCGACGCGGGGAGCGTGGCTGGCGCGATGCCGGTACCGCCGGTGCCGCCGCGCGTGAGGGGCAGCGCGCTTCCGCCGCCTCCGCCGCGCGTCAGGGCCACGGCCGGTCCACCGCCCGTGCCGCCGAGGGGCGCCGATCCCGATCCGAAGAGCGAGGCGGGAACCACCGACGTGCCCGTGCCCGCCGGGGCCAGCGACGCCGTCTGCTGGAGCGAGGCGAGCCGCGCCTCCAGCTGATCCGAGATCACGTCGGGCGCGACCGGGTCGAGGGAGATGTCGCCGCTTCGCTCGAGCCGCTGGAACCGCGCTTCCGTGCGGGCCCGCGCGGCGGCCCCGGAGCGGGGCTCCTCCGCTGTGACGGCGGGCGCGGCCGAGGCCGGCGCCCCTTCGAGTTCGCCCGGCTCGAGGAACGAGATCTCGGTGAGCGGCGGCGTCTCCTTCGCGAGCGAGGGCTGCAGCATGACCCAGAGGAAGAGGAGGGCGTGTACGGCCAGACTGACCGCCATCGTCCAGCGCGTCTTACTCCGGACGTCATCCAGGTCGAGTCTCAGGGTGGCGGCGGTCACCGGCGAACCTCCGTCTTCTGGCGCGTGGCGATCGCGATTCGCTTCGCTCC
>JBBTHR010000105.1:0-4297 GCA_038060295.1 Candidatus Eiseniibacteriota bacterium | reverse complement strand
TCGGCACCCCTTCGGGGTCGTTCACGCGGCGGGAGAGCGCCAGGTTGTTCGTCATGGGCGCCGTGAAGCGGCTGTTCGCGTGCGCCGCCTTCTCGCCCGACTTCGGATCGAACGGCTTCCCGAGCCAGTCGGTCATCCCCTCGGGGGGCGTCTCGGTCATCCCCTCCCACCAGACGTCGCCGTCGGCGGTCAGAGCCACGTTCGTGAAGAGCGTGTCGCGCTCGATGCTCCGCATGGCGGCCGGGTTCGACTTGACGCTCGTGCCGGGCGCCACGCCGAAGTAGCCCGCCTCGGGATTGATGGCCCAGAGCCGCCCGTCGGAGCCGACGCGCATCCAGGCGATGTCGTCGCCGACCGTCCAGACCTTCCAGCCGTGGAAGCGGCGCGGCGGAATGAGCATCGCGAAGTTCGTCTTGCCGCAGGCGCTCGGGAAGGCCGCCGCCACGTACGTCGTCTGTCCCTCGGGACTCTCGACGCCGAGGATCAGCATGTGCTCGGCCAGCCACCCTTCCTTCCGGCCGAGATACGACCCGATCCGGAGCGCCAGACACTTCTTCCCCAGGAGGACGTTGCCGCCGTAGCCCGAACCGATCGACCAGATCGTGTTGTCCTGCGGAAAGTGGCAGATGAAGCGGCGATCGGGGTTCAGGTCCAGCGTCGAATGGAGCCCGCGGTTGAAGTCGTTCGACTCGCCCAGCATGTCGAGCGCCGTCTTCCCCATGCGCGTCATGATTCGCATCGAGAGGACGACGTAGACGCTGTCGGTCAGCTCGATCCCGACCTTTGAAAATGGCGAGCCGAGCGGCCCCATGACGTACGGAATGACGTACATCGTCCGGCCGCGCATGGCGCCCTCGAAGAGTTTGCTCAGTTTCGCGTAGCCCTCGTCGGGCGCCATCCAGTTGTTCGTGGGGCCGGCCTCTTCCTTCGTCGGCGTGCAGATGAAGGTGAGGTGCTCGACGCGCGCGACGTCGTTCGGGCTGGAGCGATGGAGATAGCAGCCGGGGCGCTTCTTCTGATTGAGCGGGAGGAGCACCCCCGTCGCCACCGCCTCGTCGGTCAGGCGGCGCTTCTCCTGCTCGGACCCATCGCACCAGACCACCTGGTCGGGCTGGCAGAGACGCGCCATCTCGCCGACCCAGGCTTGCAGCGCTTTGTTATTCGTCATCGTGGTACTCCACGCGACCTGCTGTTGTAGGTTGGGATTCATGAGGCCTCCAAGAAAGACGAGGGCCGCTACCGCTGCGGAGGACGGTGGAAGTCCCGCCAGTATAGCGTAAAGTGGCGCCGCGGGGCTCCCGACGGGGCGCCGCCGCGCGGGCGATCGCCGCCCGGAACTATCGATGATTACGCGATTTCCGGACTCGGAGGGTATGGGACCTAGGGACCAGGCGCGGGGCGCCGGCCGGGCCGACGTCGCCGTCGGCTTCGCGCTCGCCCTGGCCGCGCTCGGCTGGGCGTTGGCGGCGGCGCCACGCGGCTACGCGGAGGGAGACGCGAGCGAACTGACGCTGGCGCTCGCCCTGGCGGGCGCGCCTCATCCCACCGGCTATCCGATCTACGTGCTCGCGGGTCACGCGGTCACGACCGCGCTTCACGCGCTCGGCGTCTCCTGGCCCGTCGCGGCGAACGCGTGGAGCGCCGTGGGAAGCGCCGTGGCGATCTTCCTTCTCCACCGACTCGCGCTCGCCCTGGCCGGCGCCCGGCTCCCCGCGCGAGGCGCGACCCGCGCGCTTCTCTCGTCGCTCCCCCTCCTTCCCCTCATCGCGCAGCCGATCTGGAACGCCGCCGCCACCGCGGCCGAGGTCACCTCGTGGCACGTCGCCTGGGCGCTGGGAGCGGCGTGGCTCGCGTGGCGCCTCGCGGGCGGCGAGGAGGAAGGCCTCGACGCCGCTCCAGCGGCCCCAGGGAGGCTTCAGGGCCGATTCTTCGCCTGGGGAGTAGTCTTGGGGTTGGGCGCGGCGCATCACGCCACCTTTGTGCTCGTGGCGGCCCCGCTGACGACATGGATCGTGGCGCGGCGACTTCCCTCCTGGCGCGCGCGGCAGGGCAGCCTCGCCGCTCTTTGGCCGGCCATTCTCTCGCTCGCGATCGGTCTGCTCGTGCCGCTACTCTCGTGGGGCTGGATCGCCTATCGCGCCGCGCACCCCGCCGTGTTTCAATGGCCGCTCCTGGAGCCGGGCCTCGCGGGCCTGGCCGGCCATCTGACCGGAAAGGCCTACGCCGGCTATCTGGGCGGCTTTCATCCCAGCCCCGCCGAGACGCGCCTCCTCCTGACCGCGCTCCCCTGGCTGGCGCTCTCGCTTCCCGCCGCGGCGATCGCGGCCGCGACGCGGGATCGAACCCCGCTTCGCTCGTTCGCCCTCGCGACCGGTACGGCGATCGCGGCGCAGGCGGCCTTCGTCCTCGCCTACCGCGTCCCCGATCCCTCCGCACATCTCCTCCCGATTCTCGCGCTCGGCTCGCTCTGGCTCCCGTGGCTGGCCGCGCGGCTCGCGGCGCGCGCGGGGGGCGCGGTGGCGGCGCTCGCGGGGACGACGCTCCTCCTCGCGCTCCTTCCCCCGTGGATCGACGCCGATCTCCGGGCGAAGCGGAGCGCGGAGGAGACCGACCGGATCGTTCGTGCCGCCTGGCGCAGCGTTCCCTTCGACCGCGGGCTCGTCTTCTGGAACAACGACCTCTACGCTCGCCTTCGCGCCTATCAGATCCTCGAGGGGAGCCGTCCCTCGCTCCTCGTCGAGCACCCGGGCGTGCTGACCTGGTCCGGGCCGCGCCAGCGGTTCCGGGACGCGCGGGGATTCGATCCCTGGAACGGCGCCACCCCGACGAGCGACGCGGAGCTGTCCCTGCTGCCCGCCCTGGCGGAGCAGGCCGGCGGTTTGCCCGCCCTCGATTTCGATTCGCTGATTCGCCGCGCGGGTGGCGGCGCGGAGGACACTTCGCGGTGATACCCCGATCGATTCCCCCGCGGAGAGCGAATCAAAACGAAACCGCCCCGCTGCCGGAGCAGCGAGGCGGTGACGATACGAACAGAAGGCCGGTGATTACTTCAGGTGCTTCGAGACGAGCTTCGTCATCTCGAACATGCTCACTTGCTTCTTACCACCGAAGACCGCGCGGAGCTTTTCGTCCCCGTTGATCATGGTCCTCTTCTTCGCGTCCTGGAGCTTGTACTTCTTGATGTACGCCCAGAGCTTCTTGGTCACCTCGGTACGAGGCATGGGCTTGCTGCCGATCACCTCGGAGAGGGTCGAAGACGGCGTCATCGGCTTCATGAACGCGGCATTCGGCTTCCGCTTCACCTTGGTGACCTTCTTCTTCGCTGGCTTCGTAGCACGCTTTTTGGCGGGCATGCACCTCTCTCCTTTCAAGTGAACTCGTGCCGATCCATCAATGTCGGCGCCGAGGGAAATTACTAGCACCTATGGGGCGGGGTGACAAGCAGGGAGGGAGATTTTTCCCAGGGGAGGGCAAAAAAAATTGGAGCGGAAGACGGGATTTGAACCCGCGACAACCACCTTGGCAAGGTGGGGCTCTACCGGGCTGAGCTACTTCCGCTCACTCATTGAATTGTAGGTACCGCGGGGGAGATTCTAAACGCCTTCCTTCCGTCCCGTCAAGGGAGGGCCCGGGGGCGACCATCCGCCCGGCCCCTCGACGGCGGCCCCCGGCTCCATCCCCGAGAGCCAGCGGTGGTAGCCGGTCCCCATGCGGCGGACGGCGTTCGTTTGGCGATAGAGCTGCAGATAGCGTCGCGCCGACGTCTCCCAGGAGAAGTCCTTGGCCATGCCGCTTCGCCGCACCCGGCCCAGGGCTCCCGGCTGGGCGTAGAGGGCCAGCGCCGCCTGGACGGCGCCCAGGAGCGCCTCCGGGGTGTATGGCTCGAAGAGGATCCCCGTCCCCTCGGGCGCGTGCGGCCCATAGGGAGGAATCGTGTCTACGAGCCCCCCGGTGGCGCGGGCGACCGGGACCGTGCCGTAGCGCATGCTCATCATCTGCGAGAGGCCGCACGGCTCGTAGTGCGACGGCATGAGGAAGAAGTCGGCCCCCGCCTCGATCCGGTGGGCGAGCGGTTCCAGGAACCCGGCGCGGAAGGCGACCTGCTCCGGATGCCTCGCGGCCCAGTCGGAGAAGAGCGCCTCGTAGCGGGGCGCGCCGCTCCCCAGGACGGCCCACCGGGCCGGGAGGGCGAAGAGTCGCTCGGCGGCAGCCTCCACGAGGTCGAAGCCCTTCTGATCGGCGAGCCGGGAGATGATCCCGAACAACGGCCGGTCGGGCGCCTGCCGCAGGGAGAGTT
>JBBTHR010000104.1:0-5278 GCA_038060295.1 Candidatus Eiseniibacteriota bacterium | reverse complement strand
CAAAGGGCCCTCCCCAACGGCAACGCGGCGCGGGGGGCCAAATCCCCCCGCGCCGCGCTTATTTATTTCCTAAGCGTACGGCTTGCTTGCGTTTCCGCGGAAGCTCTGGTAAACTAGAGCCTTGGTCGTATTGCGCATACGTGCCGGGGAGCAGGAGGCAGCCCGGCTCGCGTGCCATGACATCGCATCGTGAATCGCAACGAGGGCGCGTGATCGATTTCAGACGGGACGGCTCGGCGCGGTTGACGCTGGCGCCTCGCCCATCGCTTCCACACCCCGCTCGTACTCGCCGGAGGCTCCCCATGCCGTTCGCTCCCCCGCTTCGCCGCGTGGCCGTAGCATTGTTGCTGGCCGTCGCCGCCGGATTCGCGAACCCCGCGTCCGCGCCGGCGCAGCCAGTCTGGTCCTCCGATTTCAACATCTCCGAAGGCGAGGTCAACGAGACCTACACCGGTCTCAACGGCCAGCGCTTCGCCGTGGTGGACGACAGCAACAATCTCTACGTGGCGTTCTGGGACAACCGGAACAAGACCAGCGGTGACAACAATTTCGAGATCTACTTCCGGCGTTTCATCTACAACTTCGGATCGCCGAACATCACCCGGGTCACCAATTGGTTCAATCCGTCGAAGTATCCGGCCCTGGCCACGCGCAATTGGGGAGCCGACGACGCCGCGACCGCCCAGGATAGCGGCCGGATCTACATCGCCTGGCAGGACGCCAGGCTCTACTCGATTCCGACCCTCGGCGAGCCGAAGTCGTACAACATCTACTTCCGCACCTTTCAGTCGCGCGGCGGCGTCGGCTTCGGGCCCGAGATCCAGGTTTCGCCCTACGACTCGATCAACGCCGCGAACAGTCCCGTCGTCGCGGTGGGGGACTCGTCCCGCATCTTCCTCATCTATCAGCGCGCGAACAATGGAAACACCGAACTCTATTCCTCGATCTACAACAGTCAGACGCGCGTCATGGGGGCTGAGCAAGCTCTGACCGCGGATCTGAATTTTTCCGGCCTCGCCTCCGCGGCCTCGACGCGCGACGGGGTGGTGCACGTCGTCTGGACCGACAACCGTATCTTCGCCCGAAATCAGATCTGGTGGAAACGCTTCGTGCCCGGCATCGGCTGGAGCGCCGATTCGCAGATCGTCGTCTCCGCGGGCTCCGCCACGACGCCCTCCCTGGCGGCGACGCGCTCGGGGCGGCTCCACCTCGTCTGGCGCGACAACCGCGACGGGAACAACGAGATCTACTACAAGGAATACACGCCCGCGGGCGGGTGGGATCTCGTCGATACGCGCCTTACCATCAACAGCGCGTCACAGATCCAGCCGCATCTGGACGCCGATCCGATGGACAACGTCTACGTCGTCTGGACCGACTCCCGCGTCAGCGCCTCGGACCCCGACATTTGGTACATGGAACGGAAGGCGGGCTTGTGGGGGACTGAGACGGCGCTCGTCTACTCGGCCAGCGATCCGACCAACTCCGTCCAGCAGTTCCCGGGAATCACGCACGACGGGATCGCCGAACTCTACGTGACATGGACCGACGAGCGCCTCCCGGCCTCGATCGGGAGGAACAAGGATGCCTACTACAAGGTCGGTAGCGGATTCGTCACCGCCGTAGAGACACCGTTGTCACCTGCCCTTGGCAGACTGATGCGTAGTTATCCGAATCCATTCAACCCGCTGACGAAAATTCGCTTCACCTTGAAGCGGGACGCCCAGGCGCTCCTCAGGGTTTACGACGTGCGGGGCCGACTGATCCGGACGTTGGTGGACAGCTTCGTGGCGGCCGGATCGAGGACCGTGGAGTGGGATGGGAAGGACGATCGGGGCGGCTCGCTCGCTTCGGGGACCTATTTCCTCCGCCTGGATGCCGGAGGGGAGTACGAGAGCCGATCCGTTACCCTGTTGAAATAATGTAAGTTAGGGGGGAGTCGAGGACTCCCTACAAGACTCCGCAGGAGACTCTCCCGTTGACCGGGGAGGCGCCCGGTGGTATACTGGTATTTGCTCAGAAACCTATTTAGCGAGACAACTTAGCGAGACAAAGTCACGTTCCCAAATCGCAACCTTGAAGGACTCCGACGAGGCCATGGCGAACACTCCCCGTTTCGCTTGCAGCCGAAGTTCCGAATTCAATTCGCGAGGCCCGCGGATCCGAGCCTGATCCCGCTCGTGATGCGGTCTCGCTTTTTTTGTTAGTCCGAGGGAGCCGACGAATCGGTACCTCGCGCAACCGTGGCCCGACAACCTAGAGAAAGAGGTCCCCCTCGTGTCCCTCGAGCGTCGCCGCCCATACGCCGTGCTACTCCCCATCCTCTTCCTAGGCTTGCTCTTCGTCGCCGTGATTCCCGCGCACGCCGTGGAAAAGGGGCGCGTGGTCTCGATGTACGACTTCCTCACCCAGGAGTCGCCGCTTTCCTACGCGCCCGGTAGAAACACGAACGCCCTCGCGGAGACGACGATTCGCCACCAGGTCTTCTTCTCGGACATGGACGGCTCGACCGCCGGCTGGGGGGTGATCAATAACCGCGCCGGGCAGCCGAATGCCTGGCACCTGGTGACCGGCGGCTCGCACGCCTGCGTGGGGACCTCCTGGTGGATGGGCGCGACGGGATTCCTGCACGGAGACGGCTACGACAACAACTGGGTCCAGTCGCTCGTCACGAACGTTCCGATCGACCTGGCCGGGACGAGCACGAACAAGCTGACCTTCAAGACCAAGTTCCAGGCCGAGTACGGCTACGACTGGGGCTGGGTCCTGATCAAGGGGGCGAGCGCGGGCGCCCGCTGGGACACGCTGGCGTCCTACTCCGGCGATTTCGGCGCCTCCTGCATCAACCAGACGATCGACATTCCGGATTCGTTCACCACGGTGATGCAGCCGATCACGCTCCAGTTCCTCTTCGGGTCGGATCTGACCGTCGCCACGTCGGACTCCCTGGGTGCGTTCACCGGCTGGACGCTGGACGACGTGCAGGTGAAGGCGCAGGGAAATCCGCCCGGCGGCCCGGTCCGGTTCTTCGACGACATGGAGGCGGGCACCACCAAGTGGCTCGCATCGACGCCGAACCCCGGTTCGCTCTGGCATCTGGAGAGCGCTCCCTCCACGTCGATTCCCGCGAGTTGCTTCTTCCTGAACACCCAGCTCTGGGTGCCGTTCGTCGGCTTCGGCTTCGGCATCGTGCCCGATCACTCCGACGCCATGCTGACCTCGCCGACCATGGACCTGGGGGGCGTCTTCTCCGCGGCCACGCCGACCACGTCGCTCAAGCTCCAGTTCGACAGCTGGGAAAACATCCCCTTCGACAACGCGCTCTACTGGTCGTTCTGGATTCGCGGCTCGAACGACGCCGCCACCTGGACACCGTGGCGAAATGCGCTCAATCCGCTGGTATTCTCGGGCGGGAATCCGCAGTGCGAGATTTCGGACGGGCTGACGGTCAACACCCTCAGCTTCGATCCCTACAGCACCGCCCGGACCGGCCTTCAGCCGGGGACGCGCTACATCCAGATCGGCTTCCGCATCCGGGACGAGAAAGCGACCAGCGCCGAAGCCGCGGTGCTCAGGCTCGGGGTGAATACCGAGGGGATCTACTTCGACAACATCGGCGTCTACTACATCTACACGATCAGCGGGGTGGAAGCGGTGGGCGGCGTCCCGGTGGGGACCAGGGCCGCCATCCGGCGCGTCTACCCGAACCCGTTCAACCCGAGCACCACGGTGGAATTCTCGGTTCCGAAGCAGGGACCCGTCGCCGTTCGCGTCTACGACCTGCAGGGGAGGCAGGTGTCGACGCTGACGGACGAGTCGCTGGCGGCGGGAGTCTACCGGGTGAAGTGGGACGGCCGCGACCGCCAGGGCCGCGGCGCCGCCTCGGGAGTCTATTTCGCGACAATCGAGAACGCGGGGGCCCGGCAGTCGGTCCGGATGACCCTGCTCAAGTAGGTAGGAAAAAGGCGAAGACGCCTACTAAGACGGAAGGGGGGTGATGATCCGAGGGGAATCAATCGTAACCGAGTCCAAGGAGGCAGTACCTCAGCGGCGCCGCGCCTCGCGGCGAAGTCTCGTGCCCGCTGAGTGTCGCGTTTCGGAATGGCCGAAGCGCAGGAAACAGGGAGACGCTCCGCAACCGGGAGCGAGTCCCAGGATCCATCGGTTCAATACTGATTTTCCGGAGGTTCAACAACATGCTCAAACGGCTTCTCACGGCACTATTCGTGGTCGTGGCGACGGTCGGGTTCGCGAGCACGTCCAACGCGCAGTACATGTACCTCGACTCGAATGGGGACGGGGTCAATACGGCGGCCGATCGCATGAACGCGAATGGCGTGGCTACGACGGTGGACGTCTGGCTCAGAACGAACACGAACAGGGACACTTCCGCGGCGAGTTGCGTCACCGCCGATGGCGACATGACGATCAACTCTTACGTGGTCAACCTGCAGGCGTCGGGCGGAACGGTTGCGTATACCTTCTTCGTCAACCAGCAGGCAGGAATGACGACAATTACCGTTCCGGGCACGCCTCTGTCAAACACGACCGAGTTTTCGGTCGGACGAGGCTCCGGAACCGTTCTCCTGCCGGGCAACTACAAGCTCCTCACCGTGACGATTACGGGGGCCAGCGGAACTCCTTCCGTGGCCATCGTCGCTCCCAGCGCGCTTCAACCCACGGACCTGACCAATTTCGGGTCCGCGTGCTCCGGTAACAGCTTCGACAACACGTTGAAGCTGAGCGACGAGTGGTTCGACGTCGACGGTCTCGGCGCGGCCGCGGCTCCCAATGCCAACCCGGTGATCGTGGCTCCGGCCACGGCCAGCGGCTCCGAGGGCGTTCTGTTCTCGGTGAATGCCACCGCGTCGGATCCTGACGCGGGCAACACGGTCACCCTCTCGCAGACGAACAACGCCCCGTTCCTGCCGACTCCCAGCTCGGCCGGTCCGGTGGCGACGCCCAGCCTCACGGTTTCGGGCACGCCGAACTTCACGCAGTCCGGTTCCTATTCGGTCAGCTGGAGCGCGGTGGACAACACGACGGGCACGGCGTCGGCGGCGACGGCCATCACGATCGCGAACCTGAACCAGAACCCGGTCATCGTGGCTCCGGCGACGGTTAGCGGTACGGAGAACACGGCGGTTTCGATCACCGGTTCGGCGTCGGATCCTGACGCTGAGACCGTGACGCTATCGCAGACGAACACGGCGGCGTTCCTTGCGGGCCCGGCTTCGGCTGGTCCTGTGTTGGCGCCGAGCATCACGCTCACCGGCAC
>JBBTHR010000103.1:0-13549 GCA_038060295.1 Candidatus Eiseniibacteriota bacterium | reverse complement strand
GCGCCCGACCGCTGGAACTCGTCGAGGGCTGATCGAGCAAGTTCCATGCCACGGACTCTCTGCCGTGCAACGTAAGCCTTTTCCGTGTAAGGCCTTACGTTCGGGGATCCATCCCCGTGCACCTTGCGAGCCCTTCGCGGAAGAGCGGTGCGATTCGCACACTCGGCCAGGCTTCATCCGCTGAAAACTGACCGGTGCCGGCCCGGCGCCCCTTCGCCCGGGCCGCGTTGACCGACCCCGGTGCGTCTGCTACGGTGCGCCCATGCCGCGTCTCTCCCACCGCGCCGCGTGGGTCGCAGCCCTCGTCGCGCTCTGGGTCTACGCTCAAACTCTGTCGCCGACCGTCGCGTGGGTGAATCAGGGCGAGGACTCGGGCGACCTGCTTGCCGCCTCCGCCACGCTCGGGATCGCCCACCCGACCGGATATCCGCTCTTCGTGCTTCTCGGGCGGCTCGCGTCTCTCCTGCCGCTCGGAAGCATCGCCTTCCGGATCAACCTCGTCGCCGCGCTCGCGGGCGCCGCGGCGGTCTACTTCCTCGCCCGCTTCGTCCTCGAGCTCGCCTCCGCGGGGCGCGACGCCGGCGCGGACCGGGCTTCCACCCGGGACTCAGGCCTTCCGCCGCTTCTCGCGGCCGGCGCGGCGCTCCTCTACGCGCTCTCGCGCGGCGCCTGGAGCCAGAGCGTCCTCGCCGAGGTCTACACCCTGAACGTGGCGTTCCTGGGCGCGGTCCTCTGGGCGCTGGCGCGATTCGAGCGGCGCCACGACGTCCGGTGGCTCGCCCTCGCCTCGTTCCTCTGGGGCGTCGGCCTCACCAACCACCTGCTCCTGCTCGCCGCCGCGCCCGCGCTCGCCTGGAGCGCGGCGCGTGCCCTCGCGACCAGAAGAATCGGCGCGGCGGGCGGCGTTCTTTTGCTCCTTCTCGCGCTCTGGGGGGCGACCCTCGTCTTCTATCTCCCCATCCGGGCGGGGGTCGGCCTCGGGCCCGGCGCCCCCGGGACGGGGCCGGAGTTCTCCTGGGGAGTCCCGTCGACTCCGTCCCGGCTCCTCTGGGTTCTGACGGGCGCGCAGTACGAGCGGAATTTCTTCGCACGCGACCTCGCGGGCGTGGCCGGGCATCTCTTCTCCGGGCGGTGGTGGTCCGAGTTCGGATGGGGTCTGCTGGCGCTGGCGGGAGGTGCGGCGGCCGCCGCGATCGGACGCTTTCGCGGGCTAGGCCCGGCGGTGGCGGCGCTTTCGGCGGCCCTCGTCCTCTTCTCGCTCTATTCGATTCCCGACGACGTCGGGTACTGGATGCCGGTCGCCTGGCTCGTCGCGGCCATCGCGGGGGTCGGCGCGGCTCGCCTCGCAGCCAAGAGCGATCCCCTGGCGCGCGCGGCCGCGGCCGTGCTCCTCCTCCTGGCGCTGGGAGGGGCCGCGGAGAGCTACCTCGCGAACCGCGCGGCCGTTGACGCCTCGAAGGACCTGACTCCCTATCTCTACGCGCGGCGAAACCTCAGCTCGGTGGAGCCCGACGCGCTGATCGTCAGCGAGTACGACGGCAGGACCTTCTCGCTCTGGTTCTACAAGGCGACCGAATTCCGGCGGAGTCACCCGCGCCTGGTCGTGGCGTACAAGTACCTGCTCGTCTGGCCCTGGTATCTCCACCACCTCTCGCGCACCTACCCCGGGCTCCGCGTGCCGAGCCACCGCGGCGATCTGGACGACACGATGAACCGGCTCATCGCGCGGAATCTCGACAAGCGCCCCGTCTATCTGACGCGGCTCGACCCCGGACTCGCGCGCGAGTTCCGGACGGAGCCGGTCGGCTATCCGCCGATTCCCTTCTACCGCGTCCGGTGGGCCGCCCCGTGATCGCCTTGCCGCGTGCGCGCGTGGCGAGCATCGCCATCGCCCTCCTTCTCCTCGCCGTCGTCGCGTTCCAGGCGGGGCGCGTCCTCCGCGCCGAGCGCGCGATCATCGACGCGGCGGGAGGCGGCGGCATGTCGCTCCCGCTCGACGACTCCTTCATCTACCTCCAGTACGCGCGGGCGATCGCCGAGGGGCACCCCTTCGTCTACACGCCCGGGAACGCGGCCACCACCGGCTCTACGAGCCTCTTGTATCCGCTCCTGCTCGTGCCGCCGCATTGGCTCGGCGCATCCCCCTCCTTCGCTATCGCTTGGGTGTTCGGGCTCGGGATTCTCTGCTACTTCCTCCTGGCGCTCCTGGCCGGAAGGCTCGGCACCACCCTGGGCGGATGGCCCGGTGGCGTCCTCGCCACCGCGCTCGTCCTGGCGAGCCCCCATCTCCTCTGGGGGGCGCTGAGCGGCATGGAGATCGGCCTCTACGCCGTTCTCCTCCTCGCGACGACGCTGGCCTACGTGCGAGAGCGTGCGGAGGCGCGGTTCCCGACGTTTCGCTGGTGGGTCTTCCTCCTGGCGGGCGCGCGTCCCGAGGGGGCCGTGCTCTGCGGCGTCTTCGCGCTCCTGGCGCTCCGCGACGCCTGGATGGCTGGAGCTCGCGGCGGCGTGCGACGATCCCCGTCGACGGCGCTCCTCTGCCTTGCCGCGGCGGCGATTCCCTTCCTCGTAAATGCCGCCGTGTCGGGCTCGATCGAATCGACGAGCAGCCAGGCGAAGTCGATCCTCGCCGAACCGTACCGGGAGACGCGCGCCGCCTACGTGGCCGGCGCTCCGCGCATTGTCGCGGAGATCGGGAAGACCTACGCCTCCCTGCTCCTCCCGGAGCCGATGGCCGGAGGAGGGAACGCGATCTCCCCGGCGTTCGGTTGGATCACGGGGCTCGGATTTCTCTTCTTCGTCGCGGCGGGCCGGTGGAGCGGGCCGCGGCGCTGGCCGGCGACCTGGACGGTCGTGGCGCTCATGGGAGCCGGCGTGACGGTAAGCGTCCTGCCGGTCCATTGGTGGGTGCACTACTACCGCTATCTACAGGGGCTCTTTCCGCTCGTCTTGGTCGTCGTGGCCGCCGGATGGGGACGGCTGGCGTTCCTCCTGCCGCCGCGAATCCCGCGCGCCGTCGCGGCACTGGGGGGCGCCGCCGCGATCGCGCTCCCGCTTGTCGTGACGATGCCGCGGCTCCTCCCCGAGCAGTCGCGCATGATTCTCCTCTACGGGCACAACTGCCAGAACATCCTCCACCAGCAGATCGCCATCGGCCGCTGGATCGACGCGAATCTCCCGAAGGACGCGGTGGTCGGCCTGAACGACGCCGGCGCGATCGCCTACTTCGGACGGCGCTCCACGGTCGACCTGGCGGGGCTCACGTCGGCCGGATACGCGCGCGTCTACCGCTCGGGCCTCGGCTGCCTCTTCGAGCATCTTCGCCGCCAGCCTCCGGCGCGTCTTCCGACCTACTTCGCGGTCTACCCCGATTGGTTTCCCTACTGGCCCGAGAGCGGTATCTTCGGCCCCGAATCGTTTCGCGCGCACCTCGGCTTCAACACCATCTGCGGCGGGACCGACATGGTCGTTTACTCGGCCGCGTGGCTCGACACGAAGCCGACCGATCGCCCGGCGTTGGCCGCGGCCGAACTCGGGACGCGCGAGCTGGTGGATGCTCTCGACCACGCCTGGCTGGAGGACGAGCGCCGGCACGAGTGGCACGCCGAGCCCGAGGCCAAGGACGTGCTCCGCCGCTACGCGTTTCCGGACCGGATGAACCGGCCGGCCAACGACGGAGGACGGATCGTGAGAGGCGTGGAGCGGTTCCGCGCGACCGTTCACCCGGGGCGCGATCTCCTCCTCGTCATGCGGACCGACGCGTGGTACGCGAATCGGCTCCGCCTATCGGTGGACGGGAAGCCCGCGGGGATCTGGAGCGTCGCCCGCTCCGAGAGCGCCTGGATCGAGCCGCGCTTCACGGTGCCGGGGGCGCTCCTCCGCCGGGATCGGCCGGAGTTCAGGATCGAGCGCGTCGTGACGGCGGGCGAGGAGAACTTCGCGCCCTTCCGCTACTGGTTCTTCCAGTGAAATGCGGCGGGGGCGGAGTCCCCACGGATCCGTCCCCTGCGCCTGCCCGCTCTGCGATCCCGGTCGCCGCTACTGATCGATCCAGGACGAAACTTCATAGGGCGTGAGCGAGTTCAACTGATTGATCATCGCGCTCGAGTAGAGGAGTTTGATGTTGCCGTTCATGGTGCCGGTGCCGTTGAGCGTTCCCTGAACCATCATCGCTCCCACGACCTGCTTCGCCGTGCCGCCGCCCGTGATCGTCACGTCCCCCAGGCAGAGAATCACGCCGCTCCAGTTGAACGTCCCGCTCATGTCGAAATTGCCGTCGACGACAAGGACCCCCGCGCCCGAGGCGTTTCCCGAGACGCTGAGATCGCCTGTGACGTGCACGATCTTTAGATCGCCGATCGATCCCCATGTGGCCGTGCTCGGATTGTTCTGAGGGCCGGCCAGCGTGATGTCGGCCATCTGGCTCCAGCTCGCGGCCAGCGCCGGGAGGTCGAGGTTGACGCTCGAGGAGCCGACGCTCGGGTCGGTGCCCGTGCCTTGCACGTTGTCGGTCTGCTGTCCGGTCAACGCCCCGGAAATCACCGCGGGGTCGTTGGGGGTCGAGATCCCGAGCAGCGGCGTGGCGCCGGCGATCGTGTCGTACGGCGCCGCGTAGTCGTGATCGTGCCCGTCCACGTAGAACGCGTTACCGTTGAAATTGATCGGGGCCTCCGTGTAGACGGAACCCGGAATCGGCGGGAGCGGCCATTTCACCGCCTCCACCGTCACGACTTTCGACCCGAGACCACGCCGCCCCTGCGCCGAGACGATGATCTTCGGCACCCCGCGCGTCGTGTTCTCCACGGGGGACGTCAGCGGATTGTTGTCGTGATCCCCGAAGAGGACGATGGCGCCGCCGCTGTTCACCTTGTAGTGGACGTTCACCCACGGATAGTCGAGCCGGTCGGCGAGCGGGAGGTTGGAATTGCGCGAGCCCGTCTCCGGGTAGCGCTCGCTCGCCTCGTCGACCGCCGCGTCGCCGTCGTTGTCGCGTCCATCGGAGAGCGTGGCGCTGTATTGGGGATCGAGGCTTCCGGCCCCCGGATCGTTCACGACATAGCGCCCCCAGCCGGCCGTGTAGGCGCCGACCGTCTGGCCGATGTAGTTGGTCCCGTCGTCGGAGTTCGACATCCGAACGAGCACCTCGCTGATCCCCGCCTCGGCGCTCTGGAACGCCTGCGACGCGGCCAGCTGATTTCCCGCGATCTGCTTTTCGCCCTTGGTCACCGCGAGGTAGGAGATTCCCACCGCGGTGAGCAGGAAGAGAATCAGGAGGGCCACGACCAGCGTGTTGCCCGCTTCCGGGTCCGCCGACATTGCCCACGGCTCGTTCTTGGGTCTCATGGTCCTCACCTGTCGTGTCCGCCTTCCGTGGGTCAGCGTTCGCGCCACCAGGCCAACTGGTAGCGACTCAGGAGAAGCGCGTTGTTGATGGCCGCGGTGGAGTAGAAGATGCGGCACGCGCCGCCGTAGGAGCTGTTGTCGATGACGGTGCCTTGAAAGATCAACCCGCCGACGATCCGCGCCACGTCGGCAGGTCCGCCGCCGGCGAGCGTGACGTCGCCCAAGACCACGATGATCCCGTCGTACTGGGACCCGCCGCCGATGTCGAGGTTCCCGTTCACCACCAGGATGCCGGCCCCGCTCCAGGTACCTTGGACCGTGAGGTTTCCGTTCACCGCGGTGATCTTCGGATTGGCCAGGGTGCCGATGTTCGGCGAGGAACTCGACAGCGTCGTGCCGCCTCCCAGGGTGACGTCGGCGATCGGAGCGATCGTCGCCCAGATTCCATCGAAGTCGTACGTTATCGGCGATTGCGTTACGCTTCCATCACCGCCGAGACCGAGGACGTTGTCTTCCTGTCCGAGAGCGAGCGGCACGTCGGTCGTCGGTCCTTCGGTCATGACGCCGGGAACCGCCGTCGCCCCCGAAATCGTGTCATAGGGAGCCGTCGCGTCGTGGTCGTGTCCGTCGATCAGGAACGCGTTGCCGTTCATCTGCATGCTGCCGCCCGACCAGATCGCCGAGTTCACGTCCAGGAGCGGGTACCGGTAGGCCACCGCTTCGATCGTCTTGCTCGCGTTCCCGCGGTCACCGCGCGCGGTCAACTCCAATACCGGCGCGCCGAAATTGACGTTCTCCGCCAAGGGCGTCAGCGGGTTCGCGTCGTGATTACCGAAACGGACGAGGTCGGTCCCCTGCGCCTTGTAGGTCACGCGGACGTAGGGATAGCGAACCGACTGGTCGACCGACGGCGCCGCGCTCAAGATTTCAGGATAGCGCTCGCCGGCTTCGTCGGCCGTGCCGTCCCCGTCGTTGTCGTAGCCGTCCGTTTCCGTAAGTCCGCAGTTCGGGTCGTAGCCGCTCGTCCCGGCCTCGCTCACGACGTACCGGCCCCAGCCCGGGGTCGGGGTGGCGGTGCCGATGTAGTCCGGATTGCTCGGATTGTTCATGCGCGCCAGCGCCTCGCTCAAGCCCGCCTCGGCCGCGTACATCGCCTGCGAGGAGGAGAGCTGGTTGCCGGCGATCTGCTTATCCGACTTGGTCACGGCGACGAACGTGACGCCCGCCGCGGTGAAGAGCATGAGGACGAGCAAGGCGACGACCATGGCGTTTCCCGCATCGGACGTTCGCCGCGGGCGACGGGGCTTTCCCGTTCCTGGATGGATCATGCGCGTCATGGCCGTCGGCTCCCCTGGTTACGGGACAATGGTGGACGAGTAGGGATTCAGGTAGATCACGAGGTCGCCAGTGCTCGCGCTCGTGGCGGTCCCGGCGATGACGTCGTTCAGGCCGTCGTCTCCCAGGCGGTCCTGCGAGCATTCGAGCCGGCCGATCGCGACCGCGTTCACGGAGCCGCCCGCGTTGGCGTCGGCCCAGGAGAAGACGTTCGGGATGATGGCCCCGGCGGCAGCGCTCGGGTCGCAGAAGAAGATCTGCACGGCCGGAGGCGTCGAACCGCCGGCGCCCGCCGTTCCCACGACGATGTCCGGGCTCGTGTTCGCGGCATCGATCGGGCCGACGGCCACCGAGAGCGCCGGACCGGGGGTCGCCTGCTCGTCGCGCCGCGCCAGCGCCCCGATGAGCGTGCCGCTCCCCTTCCAGAATTCGATCTTGCCGGTATTGCTGCCCGTCCTCACCGCGGTGATGACGTCGGGGTAACCGTCGTTGTCCATGAGGTCGGTCGCGATGCCGTAGACCGAGCCGCCGGCGGCCACGGAGTAGGACGTCGTGAAGCGTCCGTCCACGACGAGCCCGCCGAAGAAGATGTCGACGTTTCCGTTCGTGTCGGGGGTGTTCGTCTTCGTCCCGGCCACGATGTCGTTCCGTCCGTCCTGGTTCATGTCGGCGATGGACACGCTACGCACCTCGCCGCTCGCGGTGTAGACGTCGAGCGACGCCGAGTGCGTGAAGCTCCCGAAGCCGTCGCCCCACCAGACCTCCAGCTTTCCTAGGTTGGCGGCGGTCTTCGTTCCGATGACGATGTCGGGGCGGTCGTCGCTGTTCAGCCGGCCGATGGCGACGGCGCGTACCTCGCCGGTGCCGGGGTTGTCGTAGTGGGACGAGTTGGGGCTCGTCGGGTTTCCGACGACGCCCACCTTGCCCGCCACCTCGCCGCCACCGCCGAACGCCTGATTCCGCCAGACCTGAAACTGCCCGGTGTTGGTGCCCGTGATCACGCCGCTCACGACGTCGCGGGCATGGACGATCGAGCTATCCAGGTTCGCCGCGGCGATCGCCGGAATGTCGTACGCGGCGTTGCCCATGTAGTTTTGGGTCGACTGGAAGTAGACGTTGCCGGTATAGCGGTCGGGCTGCCCGTTCCACCAGACGCGGATGTTCGCCACGCCCGACGCCTTGGTGCCGACGACGATGTCTAGGTCGTGCTGATTGTCGACGGTCGTGGCGGATCCCTCCGCGGTGTCGACCTCGTCGAGGTCGGCCAGAACGAGCGAGAGGACCTTGTCGGTCGGGATGTGGATCGGAGGCTGACTCGGCGGAAGCCCCGTGCCCGTCCCGGTCCCGGTGCCCGTGCCCGTCCCGGTCCCCGTGCCGGTGCCGGTCCCCGTGCCGGTGCCGGTCCCGGTCCCCGTGCCGGTGCCGGTCGCGCCGGTGTTCGCCGCGTAGGCCACGTTCGCCTGCGCCAGATACGCGAAGTTGCGCGGTTCCACGGCCGTGCTGACGCTGATGCGGTCGTAGCCGCCCGTCTGGACGTTCTTCTGCCGGGTCTCCGTCACCATGCTCACGCGGATCGACTTGACGCTGCTGGAGACGCCCGGCGCCGGCGGCTTCCCGAGGTCGGTATCGCTCACCGTCTTTCCGAAGAAGGTACCCGCCGGATCGTCGGCGGTCCCCGTCTTCGTCTCCAGGGCCGTCCCTGCGGCGTTCGCGAACGAGAAGAGCGGCACGTCCTTTGTGGTCACGTTGTCGCTTGTGCGCTGCGTGAGTCCGTAGGCCACGATCTCGCCCGTTCCGGCCGTCGGGGCCGCCAGCGAATCGCCGGCGCTGCCGACCTTCCGGCGCAGGACGTAGTCGTAGGGATTCGCGCTTGCGTTGGCCAGCGCGTTGGTGGTGCTCGGGTCGAGGAAGTAGGTGATCACCTCGCCCAGGTCGATGGTCCGGCTTCCGTTCAGATCGAGCGCGAAGGTGACGCGGTACTGCGAGCCGAAGACCACCGACGGTTGAACGCTCGGGTCGACGCCGTACCCGGCCGAGCGGAGCTCCCGCGCGATCAGGTCGGACCCCGCGCGGGCGTTCTGGCTCGCCTCGGCCAGCTCCATGCCGACCTGCTGGGACCTCTCGCCTCGGATCCAGATCTCGTAGATGGAGCCGATCACCAGCGCGAAGAGAAGCACGGCGATCGTCATTTCGATGAGCGTGAAGCCGGCGCTGGATCGATTTCGATTGGGACTCACGGGTATCACCTCGGGGTTATGGCGTTCCGTGCCGGTCATCGCGTCACGTAACTCGTCAGGGTCGTCGACTGGGTCCCGCGCTCGTTGTTCCACGAGGACGTCACCAGGACGCGCTTGCAGCCGGCCGTCGGAATCGAATCGGTGACCGTCCAGGTTCGCTGAAACACCGACACGGTGTCGGACTGGGAACCGGCGGCGAGCGAGGAATAGGGAGTTCCGCGCAATTCCTCGAGCTTCAGCTGCGCCGCCATGAGGCCGGACGTGATCGTCCGGCTCTCGGAGACGCCGCGCGTACCGGCCGGGATCATCGACGCGACGGCTAGGATGCCGACCGCCAGAAACGTGAGCGCGAACATGACTTCGATCAAGCTGAAGCCCTCCGCTCCGCCTGCGCGCGAACGGTTCTTCACGGTCAGACCACGCCGAGTCTTCATTGTGCCGTCACCATGCCTGTCGGCCGGATCACCGAGAGCGACCGCTGGAATCCGTCCCCGTTGGAGAAAATGATCGTGCCCGACTGGCTGGCGCTCCCGTTCGGCAGGAACGTCAGCGTGTCGGACGCGAATGGATTGCCAGGGTCGCTCGTCACGGTGACCCAGCTTGGAATCGGCGCGTTCTCCCCGGTCTTCTCGGTGTTGTCCTTGACGCCGTCGTTGTCGTCGTCGTCCCACCAGAGGATGGTGTCGCTCGTGAGGAGGACCGCGACGTAGTTGTTGTTCTCCGTCACGGCGCGCTGCCGAACGACGCGAAGGCTCGTGGCCATGCGCTCGATGGTTCCCGAGAGCTCGACGCTCCGGAGGAACTTGTTGAGGCCGGGAAGGGCGATGGCTGTGACGATGGAGAAGACCACCAGCACGACCATGAGCTCCATCAGCGTGAATCCGCCTTCGGCTCGCTCCATCGCCGCTCCCTTTCCCCCGATCGTCGTCATTTGGAGCACCTCCGCCTGGGTATGGTTCTGTCCGGGGTCCAAGGATGGCAATCGCCGTGCCAGCCGGAACGTCTTGCTAGAACGCGCTAGAAGCCGGCGCGGCGCCCCCCGTTGCGCCATCTTCCACGGCCGCTTGGCTCGATCGAACCACCGTCGGGCCGGGCGTTCGCGCTCGTACGCGCGTGCACGATGCACGCGTCACGGAACGAGGACCCGGTACCAGGACGCCAGCGTGTCGCCGAAGAGAAGAAGGACCACGGCCGCCGGAGCCAGGAAGGTCCCGAACGGGATGGCGGTCCGCCGGCTCCCCTCACCCTTCGCGATGAGCGCCGCCCCGAAGATCGAGCCGGCGAGCGAGGCGAGGAAGATGGCGCCGAAGACACCGCCCGTGCCGAGGAACGCTCCCATCATCGCGGCCAGCTTCACGTCGCCGCCGCCCATGCCGGGAACGCCGGTCGCCTTCTCGTACGCGGCGCCCACGAGCCAGAGACTCGCTCCCCCCGCCACCGCGCCGATCAGCGCGCCGGTGAATCCCGGAGGACCGAACAGGCTGGCGGCCAGCCCCACGCCGACTCCTGGGATGGTGACCACGTCGGGAATGGTCCGCGTGTCGAGATCGATCCACGCGACGGCGAGAAGCGCGAGGAGGAACGCCGCGTGCGGCACGAGGAGCCCGGGATGCGTCGCGCGCCCGGCGAGAAGCGCCAGGAGGACGCCCGCCGTGAGTTCCACGACCGGATAGCGCCAGTGGATCTTTTTCTTACAGTGACGGCAGCGGCCCTTCAGCAGCAGGTACGAAAGGATGGGAATGTTGTCGTGGGGCGCGATCGCGTGCTTGCAGCGCGGGCAGCGCGACCGGGGCCGCACGACCGAATCCCCCTTCGGCAGGCGCGCGATCACCACGTTCAGGAACGAACCGAGCGCGAGCCCGATGAAGAACGCCGCCATCTGGACGAAGTGTTCGGGCGTCATCTCAAAGTCCCCCCTGGCCTTCCAGCCGCTTCAGTTCGCGGCGCGCGACCTCCTGCATGTACTTGTTCCCGGTCGCCTCGATCCGCTTCCAAAGAAGGATCGCCATGCCGGCGTTTCCCGCCCGCTGATTCGTAAAGGCGGCGAAGCGCTCCACGTAATCCGGGTGCCCCGGCAGCCGGCTCGCCCGGGTGAAGTAGCGGGCCGCGGCCTCGTAGTTCTTGGTACCGACGTAGTGGAGGAAGCCGCTTTCGAACGCCAGGCGCCAGTCGTCGGGATTGGCCCGCATGCCGCGCTCCAGGAGTTCCAAGCCGCGCTGCGGCTGCCGAAGCTCCTGCGCCAGCACGAAGCCGCCGAAGACGTAGGCCTCCGTGAAGCGCGGATCGAGTTCCGTGACGATCCCCATCACGTGCCCGATCATGTCGTAGCGCTGGTCGCTCAGACGGTGCTCGCCGTAGTACTGGATGGCGCGGAGCCAGGCCACGTCGGCCGCGGCCGTCTCGTACCCGAGAGCGGCCTGCCGGACCCAGACTCCGGACGGGTAGTAGAGGAGTTCGTCCACCGACGGCGCTCCCCGCTGCGCTCGATAGGAGCCCTGGAGCATCCCCGCACCCGCCAGGAGCGCCCCCGCCACGGCGAGCGCGGCGAAGAGGCCGGCGCGGCCCCGAAGTGCGGTCACCGGAACTCCCTTCGCTCGAAGACGGCCCCCGCGGCCACCAGGAGCGCGATCATGTAGAGGAGTCCGTAGGCGGCGGCGAACGCGAGCCGCTCGGGCTCGACCGCGATGCCGTGGACGACCTGGCCCCGCGCGTTGAAGACCGCGAGGTGCGGCAGAAGCCAGTAGAAGATCTCCGTCGACCGTGCGATCCACGGCGACGCTCCCTGCGTCGCGAAGTAGAGGAGATCGTCGGCGAAATGTCCGGCGACGATGGTCGCCATCGCGAAGAACGCGGTCAGGACCGGCGTGGTGAACGACGAAAAGAAGACGACGACCGCCGTGATCACCCCCAGTTCGACGACCGTCAAGGCCAGCGAACCGAGGAGGAGCCACGGCGTTTCCCGATACGCGACGGAGAGGAGCGCCAGCACGATCGCCGTCATGCCGGCGACGAGCGCGGCGGCGGTGACCCAGAGTCCCATGAACTTCCCCAGGAGAAACTCGCTTCGCCGGATCGGCTTCGCCATGACGGCGTAGATCGTCCGCCGCTCCAGTTCCTTGTGGAGCAGGTTCGACCCCAGCATCACGGCAAGGAGCGTCGCCAGGAGCGAGGAGCCGGCGAGTCCGAAATCGGTCACGACCTTGCGCCCTTCCCCCAGCGCGATCGGCGAGAGCACCTGCGATGCGGCGACGAGCCCTACGCCGAAGAGCGCGAGCACGAGGACCATCCGCTGGCGGACGACTTCGCGAATCGTATTCTGGGCGATGGCGAAGGTACCGGTCATGACGCCGCCTCCCCGCTCTCGCCCCGTCCGAGGACGCGGATGAAGTGCTCCTCCAGCGTCTCCCGGCGCGCCTCCACCGAATGGATGAAGACGCCGGCGTCGACGAGCGTCCGGAGGCCCCGTTGGAGGGCCTCGCCGTCGGCGACGCGGATCAGTGTCCGCGAGCCGATCCGCTCCATCGCGTGCCCGGCTTCCCGGAATGCCGCCAGGACCGCGTCGGGGAGCCGGTCGACGGCGATCTCCCACTCGCGGACGCCGCTGGCGAGGAGCGACGAGACGGCGCCCACCTCGACCATCGCCCCCGATTTGAGAATTCCGACTCGGTCGCACATCGACTCGGTCTCGGCGAGGACGTGGCTGCTCAGGAGCACGGTGACGCCGCGGGCCCGCTGCTCGCGGAGGAGTTCCTTCACCTCGGAGCGGCCGACGGGGTCGAGCCCCGACATCGGCTCGTCCAGGACGAGGAACGTGGGCTCGTTGATGAGCGCCTGCGCCAGCCCGACGCGCTGCGTCATTCCCTTGGAGAACTTCCGGAGCGGCTTCCGCGCGTGCGACGCGAGGCCGAGCCGCTCGAGGAGATCGTTCGCGCGGCTGCGCCTTACCTGACGTGCGATTCCGAACAAGGCGCCCGACAGATCGAGGTACTCGAGCGGCGTCAGGTGGTCGTAGAAGCAGGGATTCTCGGGGAGAAAGCCAAGCCGCCGCCGCGAGGCGGGATCGCTCGGTTCGCGCCCGTCGAGAAGCACGCGGCCCGCCGACGGGCGGACGAGTCCGAGGATCATCTTGATCGTCGTCGTCTTCCCCGCTCCGTTCGGCCCCAGGAGCCCGAAGATCTCTCCCCGCTCCAGTTCGAGCGTCACGTCGCGAACCGCGGTGAACGGCTTCAACGTCATCGGATCGCGATAGGTCTTTCGGAGCGCCTCGAGCCGCAGTAGCGGCAGTCCCGGGACGGCATGGAGCGACCGGTCGCCGGCGGCGCCGGGGCCGCGGGTCTTGACGGTGTCACGAATCGTGGACATGGCGCTCAGGAGCCTCCTGGATCGTCTTCGCGGGCGGAACTACCGTGGCAATTGCAGAGACTGTGCCATCCCGCGGACGGTCCGTTTTCCCCCTCGGAGGGGGAAAATGACGAGGGCGGCAGGCCCGGTGGGCCGGAACCTGCCGCCCCGTCTGTTGCCGATGCGAAACGATTAGCCGTTGGTCAGCGAGAGCGGGAGAATCGCCGTCTTGCCGAAACCCTGAATCGTGTAACCGGTCGTCGCGACCGCCGACGTGCCGATGATGCCCGACG
>JBBTHR010000102.1:2866-35944 GCA_038060295.1 Candidatus Eiseniibacteriota bacterium | reverse complement strand
CGTAGCGATGGAGGATCCCCGCCTGGCAGCGGGCGCTGAGCACCTCGGCCGCGGTGCCGCGATCGAGGTCAAAGGAGGGGAAGACGGTTTGCCCCATCGGCCAGTCGGCGGCGCACTCCTCACCCAGCCGCGCGGCATTCTCGATCGCCTCGGGCGCGTGGGAGAGCCGCCGCTCCATCTCGTCAGCACCGGCGAACGTCCGACCCGGCTCGGCGAGGTCGTCGAGCGGGACGCGGTCGATGGTGGTGTTCCGGTCGATGGCGCGAAGCACCTGGTGAAGGCGCCGCCCCTCGGGACGGGTGAAGTGGACGTCGTTCGTCGCCACGCAGGGAATGCCGCGCTCCCGCGCCCACGCGCGAAGCGGACGGTCGCCGCGACCGGGAACGAGTTCGGCGTGGACCGGCGCCGCGTCGCGTAGCGATTCCAGGAGCGCGGGCGTCTCCGAGAGGACGACGAGCCCTTCGGCGTTCGCGCGGATGGCGGCGGCCAGCGAGAAGTCGGGTTCGAGATGCCGCGCGGTGATGACGCGGCAGAGGGAGCGATAGCCGTCGCGCCCCCGCGCGAGGAGTACGGCCCTGCCCTGGCCGCCCGGTTTCGCGGCGGGAGCGCCAACTTCCACGATCTCAGCGCCCGCGATCGGTGTCAGTTTCATCTCCTCACAGATCTGCCTGTAGAACACGAATCCGTAGAGCGCGTTGGTATCGGTTAGCGCGAAGCGGGTCATCCCTTGATCGCGCGCCGTTTGCGCCAGCGACTCTAGGCTGTCGACGCCGCGGAGGAGGGAGTAGTGGCTGTGGACGTGGAGGTGGGTGAAGGTCATCGGCTCGGCGTGCGCGTGCGGCGCGGGGGCGCGGTGACGAGTCCGTGCGCTAGCCACGAGGCGGGGACTAGTGTGTCGGTTCCTAGCCGCGTGCGGATGTTGTGGAGGGCGGCGGACATGGCGTTCGAGCGGTCGAGGTGGGGCGAGGAGGGGGAGGAACCCGCCGGTCGCTGTGCGGCGCCCGCGCTCTGCGCGGGCTTGCAGGCTCCCTCTGAGTTCTCCCCCTCCTCGCCCCACATCAACAGTTGTTGAGCGCCCGGCGCTTCCTCCCACGCCTCCAAGCGGAGTCGTCGCACGCGGACTCGCCTGGTCAGCGCTCGGTCTAGCAGCGCGGTGGCCTCCTCGCGCAGCCGGACCTCTGCCGCCACTGCTTCTCGTAGCGTCGCTCGTGCGCTTCCTTCTCTGCCGTCGGCGTAGACCACCTTCACCGCCAGGCGACGGGCTTCGACGCGGCGGGCGCGGAGTCCGGTTCCTACTTCGATTGCCAGGCGCGACATCCGGAGCGTCAGCGTGCGGTGGTCGTTGGTTTCGGTGGCCAGTGTCTCCTCGGCCACGGCGGTGGGTGGCGGATCGACGGCGTGGAGCGGGGCGGTGTCTAGTCCGCGCGCCTCGCGCCACAGTAGGGTCGCCGGGGGGCCGAAGGCGGCGTGGAGTTGCGGCATGGTGAGCGCCTGCAGGTCGCGGACGACGCGGAGCGCCAGGAGATCGAGCCGCGACGCAGCGGCGGGGAGGCGCGCCGAGGGAAGAACGCGGGCGGCGAGCGGGGCCAGGAACGCCTCCTCGCTTCCGGAGCGGACGTCGAGGAGCTCCCCGTCGGGCGCGAGCACACGCGCCGCGATGCCGCTGACGAGCCGCGTCGCGGCGAGCCCGAGCGTGGGGTGGAGCCCGAACGCGCGCTCCACCTCCCGCCCCGCGCGTGCCGCGCGATCGTGCATGCCGTCGTGCGTCCGCGCGATGCCGGTGAGATCGAGAACAAAGCGCCCCGCCGGAAGCCCGGCGCCATCGCCGAACGGCGCGTAGGGGGCAAGCCGCGCGCGGATGGAGTCCGCGAGCCCGGCGTAGAGATCGCGATCGGGCGGCAGCGGCACCAAGTCCCGGCAGAGCCGGCGCGCCAGAACGAGCGGCGTACCGGGGGTGACGCCGGCCGCGCGCGCTTCACGCGACACCGCGAGCACGCGCGGCCGCGGCGAGTCGCCAGGCGCGAGCACGACAGGGCGCCCCACGAGCTTCGGGCAGCGAAGTCGCTCGGCCTGAATGGCGAAGGAATCAATGGCGACGTGCAGGATGGTCGCTTCCATGACGATGCTCCGGGATCGGCGGCCCGAACAGAACCGGCGGAGATGTAGGGATCGCACGGGGCGAAGCCCGGAGGGAGCCTGCAAGCCCACGCGCAGCGTGGGCGCCGCACAGCGACCGGAGGGCTTCGCCCCGCGCGATCCCGGGCAAGCGCGCCCGTCTTGCCGGGCTAGTCGAACTCGAACTTCGGATCGGGCGGTATCTGCTCCAGCGAGATGCGGCCGATCACGATGTCGGCTCGGTTGTAGCTCTCGCCTTTCATCGGGGCCCCGTGGAGGCGGCGGAGCATGGCGAGTTGCCCCGTGTGCGTCAGCGCGTCGGCGACCGGGGCCTGGAAGAGGCGCGTCAGCTCGTAGTGGATCGGCTCGTCCGAGGCGAGCCGCTCGTCGAACGCCTTCAGCGACGTGAAGAAGCGCGCGCACTCCGCGTCCCATGCCTGGGGCGTGGCGCTGTTCCATTTCCCCGCTCCGTTCGCCATCGAGAGCCCCCAGTCGAAGAGGTCTCCCATATGCGCCACGATGGAGAGCGGCGTGCTGCCGGCGCCCGGGGCGCGGAAGTTCGTGAACGACTCGGGCGCGCCGCGCATCGTCTTGGCGGCGCGATAGGCGAGCGTCGCGAGCGTGTGGCGAAGAAGTTCTCGGTCGGTCATCGGTCCCCCCTACGAATACCGGCGAAGCAATCCCACTAGCACGCCCCGGATCTCTACGCGGTCGGCGGCGACGCGAATCGGCGCGAGCGCCGCGTTCGCCGGACGCAACTCCACGCGCGCGCCGCTCCGGTAATACCGCTTCAGCGTCGCGTCGCCGCCCACGATGGCGACCACCGCCTCCCCGTTCTCCGCGCGCCGCGCCCGCCGGACCACGACCACGTCGCCGTCGTGGATCCCGTCCTCGATCATCGAGTCGCCGCGCACGCGAAGCGCGTAGCGCTCGCCCCCTTTTCCCAGGAGCGCCGCCGGCACGTCGATCTCCTCCGGCGTCTCGATCGCCTCGATCGGTCGGCCCGCCGCCACCACGCCGAGGAGGGGGATGGTCGCTCCTTCGGTGCGGCGGGCGGACGGAGCCAGCCAGCGCTTCGCGTTCGGTGGCGCCTCGGCCAGGTAGCCGCGGCGCTTCAATTGCGCGACCAGTTTGGCGACGGCGTTCAGGGAGGCGACGCCGAGATGGCGGCGAATCTCCTCGAACGACGGCGCGAAGCCGTGGCGCTCGCGGAACGAGGCGATGAAGTCGTAGGCGGTGCGCTGTCTCGGGGTCAGCAGGTGGCGGTCCTCCGGGTGGCGATGCGCGAACGAATGGGGCCCCGTAACGGCCGCCTGGCGCCCTGTGAGCGGCCGCCCGGGTACCCGCCCCGACAGGCGGTACGCTAGGCGCGCCCGACGAGGCACCAGATAGGGTAGGTGAATAAAAGGTGAATGTCAAGAACTACCCGCCACGGTTCGTGGAGGAGTAGGCTTGCGGAACGGCCCGGCCGGCCAGGGGGGAATCTGGATGATCCGTTCGCTACTGCTGATGCTAGCAGCCTCACTAGCGCTCTCGCTGCCCGCCGCCCCGCTCTTGGCGCAGTACATCTACGTCGACGTCGACGGGGACAGCGTCTGCACCGCGAATGATGTGCTGCCGATGGGGAACGACACCGTCTGGGTATGGCTCGACACGAACCACGATGCGACGGGGAACGAAGTGTCGTGCCCAACCGGAGAGGCGCTCACCATGAGCGGCTACGTCGTGAACCTCCTACTTGGCTCGTTCGCTCAAGGCGCGCACGTCTCTGATCCAGTGAACGTCGGAACTTGGGTGAACAGGATGCCGACATTCACGGTCGACGCCGGACAGTTCTCCTACTACGCCGCGGGCCAATGGGTGCGGGTCGGCTTCAGCTCGCCCGAACCGCCGGCGCATGTCCCACCTGGCCGCTATCTGCTGGGCGGCCTCCCGATCGAGATGCCGCACGCCGAGTGCAACGTGGCTCGAGTTCTTTCGGGGGCGGAAGTGGGATCGCCCGAAAGAACGGGGTTCACCTCGCTCTGTGCCGGAAATGATGGCGACTTCAAGATGTCCCTGAGCGTGGACTTCGAGGGCACCTGCGACGTAACGAGCGGATGTCTCGGAGTGAAGCCTACGACCTGGGGAAACATCAAGTCGAGGTACCGATAGCCATGGTGGCAACGCTTCGATCCGACCTCGAACGCATCGCCCGCCGCTGGATCGAGGAGATCTGGCGACCGGGCGATCTCGTCGCCTTCGACGAACTCCACGCGCCCGAGTTCCGCGATCGAAGCGCCGCGGGGCGCGGCGACACGCGCGACGACTACCGCCGTATGCTCGTGGCGTTCTACGCCGCCTTCCCCGACTTCCGGACGGCCATCGAAGATCTCGTCGTGGACGAATCGAGCGGCAGCGTCGCCATCCGGTGGACGGCGCGCGGCACGCACCGAGGCGCCTATCTCGGCGTCGCGCCGTCGGGGCGCGCGATCGATTTCGCCGGCATCGAGATCATCAGGGTCGAAGGGGGACGAATCGTGGAGCGATGGGGCGAGTGGGACGGAATGAGCCTGCTCGCGCAGCTCGGACTCTGGGGAGGGCCGCCCTGACGGCAGCACGACGCCAGACTCTTCCGGCGGTTCCCCTGGCGTCGGCGCACGCGCTTCTCTATGCTGGATCGAATGAACGACGAAACGGGTCCGATGCAGGCACCTGACGAATCGTACGAGGCGCCAGAGCCCCAATCCGACGCGCCTGCACCCGAGCCCCCAGCGGAAGTAGCATCGCCCGAGGCCGAGGCGCCGACCGCCGGCATGGACGCCGCCACTGCGGATTCAGCTCCAGCGCCAGCACAAGAGCCGACACCAGAACCAGCACCGGAACCCGCACCAGCACCAGAATCAGCGCTGCAGCCGGAACCCGCACCCACGCCGCCATCCGCCGGAAGCACCCAACGCCAACCCCAGCGCCCGCCCGACGCGGCCCGCTGTCATCGCGGCCTTCGCCCGCCGGTGCTCGAAGTCTGGCGCTATCTCTCGCGCCCCGAACTTCTGCGGCACTGGCTCGGCGAAGTGGACCTCGAGCTCGCGATCGGCGGTGAATTCGTGCTCCATGCCTGGAACGGAGACATCGTCCGCGGCCACGTGCTCCAGTCCGATCCTCCCTCCGCGCTCGCCTTCACCTGGAAGCCGCAGGGAACCGGGACCGAGAGCCGCGTCGCGATCCGGCTGCAGGGCGACGGGCCCGGCACGCGCGTCACGGTCCGCCACGAGGGACTCTCCAGCGAGCCCGAGCGCCGGCAGGCACGGCGGCTCTGGCGCGAAGTGCTCGGCGCGCTCCGCACCGCGCTCCACGAGGAGCGCGACGCGCACGAATGGGGCGCCTCGCTTCCGATCGCCGTCCGGGCGCCGCTGGCCCGAAGCGCCGCCGACATCTGGCCCCTCCTCTCCACCGCGCAGGGACTCGAGAAGTGGCTGGCGCACGTCGAGCGCTTCGACGGAGCGCCCGAGGGCGGTTTCCGCTTCACGTCGCGCCACCACGGCCGCCAGGTTGTGGAAGAAGGGGCAATCGAGTCGATGGCTCCGGAGAGCCGCGTGGTGCTGGCGTTGGAGTGGGCGGGCGAGAATTGGGGGGCGCGGACGAAGGTGGAACTCTCTCTGGAGCCCGATCCGTCGGGATCGGCGCTCCTCCTGCTTCACTCGGGGTTCGACAAGATCGCGCCGGAGAAAGCTTCCGTCGCGCGGCGCGAGTACGCCGCGTCGTGGCCCAAGGTCGTGGCCGACCTTCGCCGCTTCGTCGCCCCGCTTCCGGTCTAGCCCCGCGGCGGGACTAGGCCGCGACACGCATAGTCCGGCTACTCCCCCACCCGCAGAACGATTTTTCCGACGTTCCCGCGCTTCTCCAGCAGCCGATGCGCGACGCCGACGTCCTCCAAGGACATCACGCGCCCCGGCTCCGGCTTGATCTCCCCCGCCACCACCCAGGAGATCAGTGTCTCCAGCACGGAACGGACCATCGCCGGATCGTCCATCAACCGGCGCAGGTTCACGCCGTGAAGCCCCACGCTCGGCTGCAGCAGATCGAGGAACGTGAAGCGCGAGGCGCCGAGAAGGAGCCGGATCGCGCCCAGAAGGCCGCCGCCCGATAGCGATCCTACGCCGAGCGAGACGACGCGCCCGCCGGGGCGAAGCGATCGCAGCCCCTGGCGGATGGTCTTGCCCCCGACCGAATCGAGCACGATGTCGTACGCCTTCTCCCCGTAGATCCGCCGCGCGACGCGATCGACGCGCAGGCGCCGCGACGACACCACGTGGCGCACGCCCGCGTGAATCAGCCGAGCGCGCTTGAAGTGGGTGCTCGCGGCGCCGGTCATCTCGAGCCCGGCGCGCCGCCCCAGATCGAGCAAGGCAAGCCCCACGCCGCCGGCAGCCGCGTGGACGAAGACGCGCATGCCCGGCTCCACGGGCCCGGTGCGGTAGAGCGCCACGTAGGCGGTGCCGTAGTTGAGCGGGATCACGACGGCGGCCTGGTAGGGAATCGAATCGGGGAGCGCGACGACGCGCTCCGCCGACACGGCCACCTTCTCCGCGTAGCCGCCGCTAGTGTGATAGGCGAGGACGCGCTGACCGACGCGGAACCGCTCGACTCCGGAGCCGAGCGCGGCGATCTCGCCCGCGCTCTCGAATCCCGGGATGTAGGGTGGCTTCGGCGCCTCGGGGTAGAGTCCCTGCCGCGCCAGCACGTCGGCGAAATTGACTCCCGCCGCGTGGACCTGGATCACGACCTCGCCCGGCCCCGGTGTCGGGTCGGGAAGCGTCTGAATCTGAAGCGATTCGGGTGGGCCCGGTTTACGAAGGAGGATGCCGCGCATCCGCGGATGATACCCGATCCCGAAGCCGCTTCGCTGTCACGAAGACTCCGTGCCACATGGCGGGGGTGAGAACTCCGGTGCTCGTGTTCTGCTGGCTGGGATGGTAGGAGTCGAGAAGCCACCCACCTTCCGGCAGCGCGACGAAACCGCCGTGCCGAAAGGCCGGCTTCGGCTTCAGCTCCGGGAACCCCAGGAATCGGCGCGCCGCGAGAAAGGCGTCGTGCCCCACCTTTCCCAGCGCCAGCCGGACGCGAACGGAGTGAAGCGCGGTCATCTCCCGCGCCAGGAAGGGACGACAGCTCGCCAGCTCCTCGGGCGCCGGCTTGTTCCCCGGCGGAGCGCAGCGCCCCGCCGCGGTGATGTAGACGCCGTCGAGTCGGAGTCCGTCGCCCGCGCGCTCACTCCGCGGACGGCCCGAGAGCCGCTGCCGATGGAGTTCGCCGTAGAGCCACTCGCCCGAGCGGTCGCCGGTGAACATGCGCCCGGTGCGATTCGCGCCGTGGGCGCCGGGGGCGAGTCCGACCAGCAGCAACCACGCTTCCGGATCGCCGAACCCCGGAACGGGGAGCCCCCAGTAGGGTTCGTCTCGGTAAGCGGCGCGGCGCATGGCCGCCACTCCGAGGCAATGAGCGCGGAGACGCGGGCAGCGCTCGCAGCCGACCACCTCTTCCGCGATCCGGCGAAGTTCCATAACCGACGATCCGCGGCCAGGATAGGTGTCTCGAAGCGCCGCCGCATCGGGGCTCGTGGAGAGCGGCTCGCCCGAGGTCTCAGCGGGAGCGCCCCCAAAGGACCATTCCCCTAACGCTCCATCCCTGGCAGACTTGGTCCGTCTCTTGGAGGGTGATCGGTTTCCCATGCACTTCCTCGTCCCGCTTCTGACCACGATGCTGCCCATGCTATATGGGCTTAGTGTCGCAGCTTACGCCCGAATCTACACCACCGAGCCCGCCGAATCGGGCGGATCGAACAGTCACCGCTGGGGCCCCCGCGTCCTTCGTGCTGCCGTGCTCTTTCATCTCCTCTATTTGATAGCGCGTGGCTGGACCGAGGGACATCTACCGCTCGTTTCGATCTATGACTTCCTGTCAGCCACCGCGCTCGCGCTCGCCTCCGTTTATCTCTACCTCGAGATGCGCCAGGGAATCCGCACCACCGGCATCTTCGTGTTGCCGCTCGTGCTGCTGATCCAGCTCGTAGCTTCCGCGTACGGAAACGCCGTGCCCGCCACGAAGCCGCTGATCAATCCGATCTGGTTCGAGCTTCACACGCTGGCGGCGGTTCTCGGCTACGGCGCCTTCTTCGTCTCCGCCATCTACGGAATTCTCTTCCTCCTGCTCTACCGCGAGATCAAGGCACACCGGATGTCGTTCTTCTTCACCCGCATGCCGCCCCTCGAATCGCTCGGCCGGATGAACGTCAGCGCCTCCAGCGCCGGCCTCGTCCTCCTGGCGCTCGCAATCCTCATGGGGATCGGCTGGGGCAAGGCGGCGGGGCTCCACCCCTTCGCCGACCCCAAGACCTGGCTGACGATCGCCGCCTGGTGCATGCTCGGCTTCGCCGTCCTCGCCTACCACCGTCTCGGCTGGCGCGGACCTCGGGCAGTCTACGCGTCCCTGGCCGGCTTCGCGACCCTCCTCCTCTCACGGGTCGTGACCGACCTCTTCGTGAACTCGTTCCACACGTTCAAGTGATCGCGATGGCCGAATTCGCCGCTGGACCGCTCGACCTCTTCTGCGTCGGGCTCTCCTATCACACCTCCCCCATCGAGGTCCGTGACGCGGTCGTCCTGAACGACGAGGAAGTGGCGCGCGCCATGGAAGCGCTCCGTGTCCGCGGCGGGGCCGCGGAGGCGATGATCCTCTCCACCTGCAACCGCACCGAGTTCTACGCGCGCGGCGCACGCATCCCGGATCCCGCGGGATTCATCGCCGCGCTCCTGCGTGAGATCAAGGGCGTCGATCTCCAGCTCCAGGCCGGGAAGCACCTCTACACGCTGCGGGAGGAGGAGTCGATCCAGCACCTTTTTCGCGTGGCGTGCGGCCTCGACTCGATGGTCCTGGGCGAGCCGCAGATCCTGGGCCAGGTGAAGGACGCCTCGGAGCTCTCGACCCGCCTCGGCGGGGCGGGCCCGGTGACGGAGCGGCTGCTCGACACGGTCCTCCGCTGCGCCAAGCGCGCGCGGAGCGAGACCGGCATCGGGCGCGGCCCCGTCTCCAGCGCCTACGCCGGCGTGAGCCTGGCGGCGAAGGTCCTGGGGAACCTCGGCGAGAAGCGCGCGCTGCTGGTCGGAGCGGGCGAGATGTCGGCGCTCGCCTGGACGCATCTCAAGGACGCGGGCGTGACGCAGTTCATGGTCGCGAACCGGAACCGCGAGCGGGGCGAGGCGTTCGGCGAGAAGTACTGCTCGCGCGCCGTGTCGCTCGAGGCGCTGCCGGTCGTGCTTCCGGGCGCCGATCTGGTCGTCAGCGCCACGCGCGCCCCCGGCGCGGTCATCACGGAGTCGATGGTGCGGACCGCGATGAAGATCCGGCGTAACCGTCCGCTCTTCTGCCTCGATCTCGCGGTGCCCCGCGACATCGAGCCTCAGGTGGCGCGGCTGGAGAACGTATTCCTCCACGACCTCGACGCCCTGGGCCAGATCGTGGCCCAGAGCCTGTCGCAGCGCCGCGCCGAGATCCCGCGCGTCGAGACGATCATCGCGGAGGAACTCGGCCGATTCTTGAAATGGCACCGCTCGCTGGCCGTGAAGCCGACCGTCACGGCGTTCCGCCATCACTTCGAGAAGATCGCCGCGGAAGAACTGGAGCGCCATCGCGGCCGCTTCCGCCCCGAAGACGTGGCGGTGGCGGAATCGCTGGCGCACGGCATCGTGCAGAAGCTCCTCCACCGTCCCACGACGCGTCTCCGAAACGCCGAGGAAGACGGGCTGGAAGGCGCGGCGCGACTGGAAACGGTGCGGGACCTGTTCGGAATCGAGAGCGAGGGTGGAAACGCCGGCGAGGCCGGCGAACATTCGGGTCAGGGGGGATCCGATGCGGATCGGAACGCGCGGTAGCGAACTCGCCCTCACGCAGAGCCGGTACGTCCGGTCGCTTCTCGGCGGAACCGACGAGACGATCCCGCTCGAGATCATCACGACGTCCGGAGACCGTTTCGCCGAAGCGTCGCTCACGAAGATCGGCGGGAAGGGTCTCTTCACGAAGGAGATCGAGGAGGCGCTGCTTGAACGGCGAGTGGACCTGGCGGTCCACTCGCTCAAGGATTTGCCAACGGAGAATGCCCCGGGTCTCGTGGTGGCGGCGCTCCTGACGCGGGAGGATCCGCGCGATGCGCTCGTTTCCCGCGACGGCCTCGGGCTGGCGGCGCTGCCGCCGGGCGCGCGTGTCGGCACCTCGTCGCTCCGGCGCCGCTCGCAGATTCTCGCGCGCCGGCCCGATCTGGTCGTGGTGGATCTCCGCGGCAACGTGCCGACGCGGGTGAAACGCGTCGAAGAAGGACGCTTCGACGCGGTCGTGGTCGCGGCGGCGGGGCTTCTTCGTCTCGGCCTCGCCGACCGCATCACCGAATCGATCGACGAAGAGATCATGCTCCCCGCGCCCGGGCAGGGCGTGCTGGGCCTGCAGGCTCGTGCGGACGACGAGGTCACGCTGGCGGCGGTGCGCCGCCTCCACGACCCCGTGGCCGCGGCCGAGGCGACGGCCGAACGCGCGTTCCTCTCCGGACTCGGCGGCGGCTGCCTGGTGCCCGTCGGCGCGCGCGCCCACGTGCGCGGCGACAGGCTCCTCCTGGCCGGATTCGTCGGACATCCCTCCGGACGCCCCACGCTCCGGCGAATGGTCGAGGGGCCGCTCGCCGAAGCCGCGGAACTCGGCCGCGCGCTCGCGGCGACCATGCTCTCGCAGGGCGCGCGAGAGATCCTGGCCGAGGTGCGGAGCGACGAGGTCTTCCCGTGATGACGGCCGAGGTGCGGACCGAGGAAGGGCTCCTGCTGAAGGCGGCCGAGGCGTACGGCTGGACCGCTCCGCGGGACCAGCCGTTCGTCTACCTCGTGGCCCGCGACGAGCCCGAGGACGATCGGCTGGCGGCGGGACTCGAGGGGAACGGCTTCGCCGTCCTCCGGCTTCCGCTCCTCGAGACGATCTCCGGGAGTGGAGCCGCGCGCCTTCCCTCGCTGCTCGCGGCGCTCCCCGAGGGGACGGCCATCGCCTGGACGAGCCGTCGCGCGGGCAAGGCGCTGGCCGAGGCTGCGTTTCCCCGCCACCACGCGGCGCTCGCGAACGTTCCCCTCTTCGCACTCGGCGATTCGAGCGCGGAGCCGGTGGCTAAGGCTGGAATCGCGGTCGCCACGCCGCAGGGATTCGGGACGCACGGCGCCCGCGCCATGGCCGATCTGATCGCGACCCGCGTCGCGGTCGACGGAATTCGCCGCGTCCTCTTCCTGGCGGGAAATCGCTCCCTCCCCGATTTTCCCGAGGGCCTCGCGGTCCGCGGCATCCCGATGGAGCGGCTGGAAGTCTACGAGACCCGCTACCTCCGTCCCGACGTCGACGAACTCCTCGTGGCCCTGGGCGAGCGGCGCCTCGCCTGCGCCGTCTTCTTCAGCCCGTCGGGCGCGGAGGCGCTGGAAGCGCTCCTGGCCCCCGACGCGCTGAAAGCGCTTCATGCAATCCCGGTCGCCGCCAAGGGGCCGACCACCGCCGCCGCGCTCCGCGCGCGCGGATTCCGGAGCGTCGATTCCGAGCTTCGCACCGTGACTCTAAGGCCGAGCCACCCGCTCGCCTTTCTTGCGTTACACTTGATGGACGAGACCCTACGATGACCTTTCCGATGACACGACTCCGCCGCTTCCGAGCCACGCCCGCCCTCCGCGCCCTCGTCCGCGAGACGACGCTCGAGCCGGGCGACCTCGTGGCACCCCTCTTCGTCTGCCACGGCGACAAGATACGCCGGCCGATCGCCTCGATGCCGGGGCAAGCGCAGCTCTCCGTCGACGAGGCGGTGCGCGAGGCGGAAGAGCTGGCTCGTCTCGGCGTGGGAGGCGTCATCCTCTTCGGAATCCCCGAGAAGAAGGACGCCGTCGGGAGCGAGGGATACGCGAAGGACGGCATCGTCCCGCGCGCGCTCCGCGCCATGCGCGCGGCGGCGCCGGGCCTGACCCTCTGGGCCGACGTCTGTCTCTGCGAGTACACCGACCATGGGCACTGCGGCGTCCTGGCGGGCGAACGCGTGGACAACGACAAGAGCCTGCCGCTCCTGGCACGGGCCGCGGTCACGTACGCCGAGGCGGGGGCCGACATCGTGGCGCCGAGCGACATGATGGACGGACGCGTCGGCGCGATCCGTAAGGCGCTCGACGCCGCCGGATTCTCCGAAACGCCCATCGTCTCCTACGCCGCCAAGTACGCGAGCGCGTTCTACGGGCCCTTCCGCGAGGCAGCCGGGTCGGCGCCCCAGTTCGGCGACCGCCGCGGCTACCAGATGGACCCCTCGAACGGCGACGAGGCGCTCCGCGAAGTGGCGCTCGACCTGGAGGAGGGCGCCGACATGGTGATGGTGAAGCCGGCGCTTCCCTATCTCGACATCGTCCGCCGCGTGAAGGAGCGCTTCGGCGTGCCGGTCGCGGCCTACAACGTATCGGGCGAGTACTCCATGCTGAAGGCCGCCGCGGAGCGCGGCTGGCTGGACGGCGAACGGGCCGCGCTCGAAACACTCACCGCCATTCGCCGCGCCGGGGCCGACGTGATCCTCACCTACCACGCGAAGGAGATCGCGCCGATCCTGGGAAAGAAATTCCCATGAGCGAGACCCGCGCGCTTCCGAAGACGACCGAGAGTGAGGCGCTCTTCCGCCGCGCCCAGGGACTCTTCCCGGGCGGCGTCAACTCGCCAGTCCGCGCCTTCCGCGCGGTGGGTGGCGTGCCGCGCTTCATCGCGTCGGCCAAGGGCGCCTACCTGACCGATGCCGACGGGAACCGGCTCCTCGACTACGTCCTCGGCTGGGGGCCGATGCTCCTCGGACACGCCCACCCGAAGGTGGTGGAGGCGATCGAGCGCCAGGCGCGCCGGGGATTCATCTTCGGCACGAGCACGGCGCTCGAGGTGGAGCTGGCGGAACGAGTCCGCCGCTTCTACCCGGCGGCCGAGCGGCTCCGCTTCGTCACGACCGGCACCGAGGCGACGATGAGCGCGCTCCGCGTGGCCCGCGCCGCCACGAAGCGCTCCGGCTACGTGAAACTGGACGGCTGCTACCACGGCCACGCCGACGCGTTCCTCATGAAGGCTGGCTCCGGGCTCGCCACGCTCGGGACCCCCGATTCGCCGGGCGTGCCGGAGTCGGTGGCGAAGGACGCGCGGATCGCGACCTACAACGATCTCGTCTCCGTCGCTGCGACGTTCGAGAAGGAGGCCGAGGCCATCGCGGCCGTGATCGTGGAGCCGGTGGTCGGCAACTACGGATGCCTCCCGCCTTCGCCCGATTTCCTCCCGGGGCTCAGAGCCCTCTGCGACCGCCATGGCGCTGTCCTCATCTTCGACGAGGTGATGACCGGCTTCCGGGTTTCGCGCGGAGGCGCCGCGGAGCGCTACGGCGTGAAGCCCGACCTCGTGACGCTCGGCAAGGTGATCGGCGGCGGCCTTCCGGTGGCGGCCTTCGGCGGGCGAGCCGACCTCTTGGCGCTGGTCGCGCCCGAGGGACCGGTCTACCAGGCGGGCACCTACTCCGGAAATCCCGTCGCGATGGCGGCGGGACTCGCCACGATGGAAATTCTCGAATCGGACCCCGCGCTCTTCCAGCGCGTCGAGGCCCGCGCCGTGCTTCTGGCCGCGGGGTTCCGCGACGTCCTGACCCGGCGGAAGATCGCCGGCGCCGTCAATCAAGTCGGATCGATGTTCACCCTCTTCTTCGGCCCGGCGCGCGTCGCCTCGATGGCCGACGTCCGCTCCTCCGACCGCGAGCGCTTCGCGCGCTTCTTCCGCGGCATGCTGGAGCGGGGCGTCTACCTGCCGCCGTCGGCCTTCGAGAGCGCCTTCCTCTCGGACGCGCACGGGGAGGAAGAGATAGACCGGACGCTCGAAGCGGCCGACGAAGCCCTGGGAGGTTTGGCGTGACGCAAAGCCCATCGCTGGCCCCCGCCTACTCGTTCCTTCGCGCCTGCCGCGGAGAGCCGATCGAGCAGACGCCGATCTGGATCATGCGCCAGGCCGGCCGCTATCTTCCCGAGTACCGCGCGCTCCGCGAGAAGCACTCGTTCATCGACTGCTGCCGCGTCCCGGAGCTGGCGGCCGAGGTGACGGCGCAGCCGATCGAGCGCTTCGGCTTCGACGCGGCGATTCTCTTCTCCGACATCCTGGTGCCGCTCCTCGCCATGGGAATTCCGCTCGCGTTCGATCCGGGCCCCAAGCTCGGAAAGCTGATCGAGTCGCGCGAAGACGTTCTGGCCCTTCGGTGGGCGGGAGCTGACGCGGGGCTGCCCCACATCCGTCCCGTCATCCGCGCCGTCAAGGAGCGCCTGGCCGGCCGCGTGCCGCTGATCGGCTTCGCGGGAGCGCCGTTCACCGTCGCCGCCTATCTCATCGAGGCGGGCGGTTCGCGCGACCTGACGAAGACGCGCGCGTTCCTGGCACGCGATCCCGAGGCGTTCCTCTCGCTCCTGGAATTCCTGACCGAGGCGACCGTCGACTATCTGAAGGTGCAGATCGCCGCCGGCGCCGATGCCGTGATGCTCTTCGACACGCAGGCCGGCTGGCTGCCGCCGCACCTCTTCGGTGGCATCGCCGCCGCCTGGACCGAGCGCGTGCTGGCGGCGCTGCCGAAGGGAACGCCGACGATCTACTTCGCGCTGGCGCCCTCGACGGGCCATCTGGAATCGCTCCGCCACGTGCGGGCCGACGTTTTCGGCATCGACTACCGCGTCTCGATCCGGCACGCGCGCGCCGTTCTGGGGAACGACCGGGGCGTGCAGGGAAATCTCGATCCGGCCGTTCTGCTCGGCTCGCCCACGACCATTGTCACGCAGGCCGAGGCGGTCCTTCGCGAGAACGCGGGGCGGCCCGGGCACATCTTCAACCTGGGGCACGGCATCTTCCCCGACACGCCGCTCGAGAACGTGGCGCTCCTGGTGGATACCGTGAAGCGATTCCGCGCCGACCCCACGGGAGCCTCGTCATGAGCAACGTCGCCGCGCTGACCGCCGAGATGCTGGCCAAGTACGACCGGCCGGGGCCCCGCTACACGTCGTACCCGACCGCCATCGAGTTCCACGAGGAGTTCGGGCCCAAGCGTTACATCGAGAAGCTGGAGGAGGCGTCCCGGAAGCCTGGGGAGCCGCTCTCGCTCTACGTCCATCTCCCCTTCTGCCGCGAGCGCTGCACGTTCTGCGGCTGCAACGTGATCGTGACGCAGAAGCCGGGCGTCGCCTCCGCCTACATCGACGATCTGGAGCGCGAGATCGAGATCGTGGCGAAGCACCTGGGGAAACGGCGGGAGCTGGTCCAGTACCACTGGGGCGGCGGCACGCCGACCTACCTGTCGCTCGACGAGATGAAGCGCGTCTGGAACGCGCTGGCGAAGCAGTTCACGTTCGCGCCCGGGGCCGAGATCGCCATCGAGGTCGATCCGCGCGTCACCACGCGCCGCCAGGCCGAGCTCCTGCGTGAACTGGGGTTCAACCGGATCTCGATGGGCGTCCAGGATTTCGACGAGGACGTCCAGGACGCCGTGAACCGCTACCAGTCGTTCCCCATCACGAAGGACCTGCACCTCTACATGCGCGATCTGGGATTCGAGTCGATCAACTTCGACTTCATCTACGGACTCCCGCACCAGACTCCCGAGACGTTTCGAAAGACGATCGAGCTGGCGCTGGAGCTGAGGCCCGACCGCGTGGCCATCTATTCCTACGCCTTCGTTCCCTGGATCAAGGCGCACCAGAAGGCGATTCGTTTGGAGGACCTGCCCCCCCGCGACGTGAAGCTCCAGCTCTTCGGCGTCGCGTACGAACTCTTCACGGCGGCCGGATACCAGCAGATCGGGATGGACCACTTCGCCGTGAAGGAGGACTCGCTGGCCGTCGCCGCGCGCGAGCACACCCTATTCCGGAACTTCATGGGCTACACGACGCACCCCGCGAAGGACTACATCGGCGTCGGCGTCTCCTCCATCGGCGACATCGGCGGCGCATTCGCGCAGAACACGAAGAAATTGAATCGCTATCGCGACGCGCTCGACCGCGGTGAACCGCCGATCGAGCGAGGCTTCGAGCGGAGCAAGGATGACGAGATCCGCCGCGACGTGATCCAGAGCCTCATGTGCAACTTCCACCTCGACATCCCCGCGATCGAGCGCGCCTACGGCATCGACTTCGCGACATACTTCGCCGAGTCGCTCCGGGAATTGGACGAGGGATTGGTGGGACACGGCTTCGTGACGCGCTCGCCGCGGGCGATCGAGGTCACGGAGGCGGGCCGCCTCTTCGTCCGGAACGTCTGCATGGCGTTCGACGCCTATCTCAAGAAGCAGGAGGGAGGCGAGAAGCCCGTCTTCTCGCGGACCGTCTAGCCGATGCCGAAGACCGGAATCCTGCTCCTCAATCTCGGCGGCCCCGACAGCCTCCAGGCCGTCCGCCCGTTCCTCACGCGGCTCTTCAGCGACCGGGAGATCATCAAGCTCCCCGGCGGGCCGATCGGACAGTTCTTCATCGGCCGCATGATCGCCTACAGGCGGACGAAGGAAGTGCAGGAGAACTACGCCCGCATCGGCGGCAGCTCTCCGATCGTCTGCTGGAGCACCCTCCAGGGGCGCGGCATGGTGGAGCGGCTTCGCGCGCGCGGGCACGACGTGGAGTTCGCGCTGGCGATGCGCTACTGGAACCCGACCACCAACGAGGCGCTGGACCAGCTGGAGCGCGCGGGGTGCGACCGGCTCCTGGCGCTGACCATGTATCCGCACTACTCGATCGCGACGACCGGATCGAGCGTGGCGGAGCTGAGGCGCGTCCTGAAGCGCCGGGGCTCGAAGCTCCCCCTGAAGACGATCGAGACGTGGTACGACCACCCGGGGTATCTCGACGCGCTGGCGGCGCCGCTGCGCCAGGCGATGGGCGCGCTCCCGCGGGGGACGTCGCACGCGCCGGGAACGAAGCCGACGCTCCTCATCAGCGCGCACGGGCTCCCGCAGCATTTCATCGACGACGGCGATCCCTACTGCGACCACATCAAGGCCACCATGGCCGGACTGCTCGCCCGCGTTCCGGAGACGGCGGGGTGCCCGACCGTCCTCGCCTACCAGAGCCGCGTCGGGCCCGTACCCTGGATCGGCCCCAGCACCGAGGAGACAATCGAGCGGCTCGGCGCCGAGGGAGTGAAGGAACTCGTCGTCGTATCGATCTCGTTCGTCTCCGACCACATCGAAACGCTCGACGAGATCGACCGGCAGTACAGCGATCTGGCCCACCAGCGCGGCATCACGACGTTCGTCCGCGCCGCCGCGCTGAATGACAATCCACGCTTCCTCGACGCGCTCGCGGCGATCGTGGAGCCGCACCTAGCGGCCCCCGCGGCCCCCGCGGGCGACGCGGACAGCGCGGCGGTCGCGGCGGCGAGCGCGGCGGCGAGCGTTCCCATCTCCGCCACCCGCTGATGCGCCGCGTCGCGATCGTGGGCGCCGGCATCGCCGGCCTCGCGACCGCGCACGCCCTCCGCCGCGACGCCGCCAGACAGTCGATCCCCCTCGACGTGCAGGTGCTCGAGGCGAGCCCTCGCGCGGGAGGGAGAATCCGCACGACGCGCGAGGACGGCTGGACCATCGAGTGGGCCGCGAACGCGATCCAGGGCGCCGACGGGGCCGCGTGGCGCGTGGCCGAGGAGGCCGGTCTGTCGGCGGAGCGAATTCTCTCCCAGCCCGACGCGGCCCGCCGCTACATCGCCCGAAACGGACGGCTCCACCTCGTGCCGCTCGATCCCGTCTCCTTCCTGAAATTCAGCGGACTCTCCCCCGGCGGACGCCTTCGCGTGCTCCTCGAGCCGTTCTACGCCCGGCGCGTGGCGTGCGACGAGACGGTCCACGACTACGCCGCCCGGCACGTCGGCGAGGAGGCCGCCGTCGCCCTGATCGGGAGCGTCGTCCGCGGCGTTTTCGCGGGGGACGCGCGGCGCCTCTCGCTCGATTCGGCGTTCCCGATCATGCGCGAGATGGAGCGGAAGCATCGGTCGCTGGTCCTGGCGATGATCGCGGCGGGGAAGGAAGCGCGCGCGCGCGGCAAGAAGGGGCCTGGCCTGGACACGTCTGCCGCCGCGGGGCCCGGGCGGCGCGCCCTCTGGACCCTGCGGGACGGGATGGAATCGCTCGTCGAGGCGCTCGCGAAGCCGCTCGGGCCCGCGCTCCGGCTCCGCTCCCCCGCGCTCGCGCTGGCGCGCCGCAACGGCGGCGGCTACACACTTCGCCTGGCGAGCGGCGAAACAGTCGGGGCCGACGTCGTCGTCCTGACCACCGCGCCCCGCACGACCGCGTCGCTCTTGCGATCGCTCGACGCCGAGGCGGCGCGCGAACTCGAGTCGATTCCCTCCGCGGGGCTCAACGTGATCGCGCTCGGCTTCCAGCGTGACGCCTTCCGCGGCACTCCCGACGGCTACGGATTCCTGGCCTCTCCGGGACCCGGCGACGACCTGAACATCCTGGGCGCCCTGTTCGAATCGAACCTCTTCCCCGACCGCGCCCCCGAGGGGCACGTCCTCGTCCGCGTCATGGTGGGCGGCGCCGAGCGCCCCGATCTCGTCACGAAGCGCGACGACGAACTCGTGGCGATCTCCATGAAGGCGCTCGACCGGATGGTGGGCCTGAACCGCGGCCCCGAACGGACCTGGATCATCCGCCAGGAAGACGCCATTCCGCAGTACCAGGTGGGCCACCGCGCGCTGATCGGCGGGATCGCCAAGCGGCTCGACGCCGCCCCCGGAATTCACCTCACAGGGAACGGATTCCGCGGGGTCTCCGTCGGAAATCTCCTGGAAGACGCCGAGAAGACCGCCGAGCGAATCCTCCGCAGCGCCTAGTCCCCCCGCTCACCGCTCCTACGGCAGCTTTCCCCGAAATCTCACGAGCGACGAGGATGCCTACGCCCTGGCGGCGTTCTTGAAGAGCATCCCGGCGGTCAACCACAAGTCGCCGGACCACATCGCGCCCGGCGCTCCCGTGACGGCGGCGCGCGCCACCTTCCCGCCGCCGCCGGCGTGGGACGGGCTGAACCTGCCTAAACCGCAGTAGCGTCTAGAACGAAACGCGGAATCCCGCAGTGGGAATCGGAGCTCGGTCTCTCCCTCCCGAGCGTAACGCGAGGACGGGCTCGATCGCCGGGGCCCGTCCTCCCGCCGCGAGGTCCTTGCCTTGGTCGTGGGCCCGGGTCCAGTGCGTCCCCAGGAGCAAGCCGGCCGCGCTCCCCGCACCGAGCATGGCCATCGCGGCCACGTCGTCGTCGGTCTCCGTCAGCAGCGCGATCCCCCCGCCGAAGGCAATCCCGAGCACGCCGGAGAGATTGATCAGCCGCATTCGACTGCTACTCAGGCGAACGCCGCGCGCGGCGAACGCCCCCGCGAGAACCCCCACGTCGCTGCCGACCAGCATGTCCACGAGCGCGCCATCGTCGCTCTTCTCGTCGCGGCCCGTTAGCACGCTCTCGACGAGCCCGAACCAGCCACCCCAGTACATGGCGGAGTTCGTGATCTGTGCGTGGCCCTCGCTGAAATGAACTGCCTTGGAGATTGGAATCGCGAGCGCGATGCCGGCCAACCCCGTGGCGACACCGATCGCAACGACTTGGTTGCCATCAGTGTCGGAACGCCCGGCCCAGCCGAGTCCCTGCCAGGTGCCGAGATGCGCGCCGAGCGAGATCAGCGTCGCCTCGCCCTTCGAGATCGAGGCGTTGCGCGTGGCGTTCACGGCCAGGAGCACGGACGCCGCGGGCGCCGCGAGCAGCCCCGCCGCGTAGGCCTGGGCATCCTCGCTCTCGAGCGCGACGGGGATCGCGATTCCGAGCCAGAGTCCGTAGTAGCCGCTGAACACGATGAGATCGGTGCGCCCTCGCTGATCGAGGAGCGCTCCAGGCCAGATGAGTGCCCGGCGCGGACCCGCGAGCGCCTCGAGCCTGGGAATCGCATCCATCGCCCACGTCCCGGCCGGGTCGGCCGCGTGAGAATCCCGCAGGTCGGCGGCAATGGCGCTCGCGAGGTCATACCGCTTTCTAGAAGCGTAGCGAAGCGCGAGACGGCGGAGCAGATCGGGTTCGGATGCGCCCGGAGACACGCTGTCGCCCCCGGCGGCCGCCTCGTGCTCCTCGACGAACGCCACGTGCCACGCGGTTTGCCGGAAGGCCTCGCGCGAGACGGTTCCCCCTCGCTGCCGTGCACTCCCATCGCCCCCTTCCATGTAGATCAAGCGGTAGGCGCCCTTCGATAAATCGAATCGGCCGGTGGCGAAGCGAGGGAGATCGGGAAAGAGCCCGTAGTGGGATCGCTCGGCAGCGTCGATCTCCGGGCCGAGTCGATCACTCAGCGATTCCGTGGCGCCTGTTTCCGCACCGGCGGCACCGGCCGCGGGAATCGAGGCGAGAACGAGGAGGCATGCGAGGACGCGCGGGAGCGAGAGCATAAAGGAGTCCCTCCTTGGTCGAACCGACGTTCCCGATCGGGCGCCCTTCACCGTCGCCCTCATCGGAGCCTCCTCACTTCCCCTCGTATTCGCAGCGGCTCTCGCACGTCTCGTGAACCGTGATTCGCGCCAGCGACGGGAGCGCCGCTTTCAGCCGTCCCCAGATCCAGCGGGCCACGTGCTCGGACGTGGGATTCTCCAGCCCCGCGATGTCGTTCAGGCAGTAGTGATCGAGCTGCAGGCGGATCGGCTCGACCGCCTCGCGGATGACGCCGTAGTCGAGAAACCAGCCGGTTTTGGCATCGACCTCTCCCTCCACGGCCACCTCGACGCGGAACGAGTGCCCGTGGACTCGGCGGCACTTGTGCCCCTCCGGCGCCCGCGGAAGGTGATGCGCCGCCTCGAAGCCGAACTCGCGTGTCAGCCGAACCTTCATCTGCCCTCGCTCGGGGCGTCCGCGCCGCGCGGCGTCAATGGAGCCCCACCTGTTTGTGAGTCTGCGGAATGAGGCGCGCCTCGGGATATCGCTCCCACGGCCACCACGAGAAGACGCGCCGGCCATCCCCCGCCCCGTGCTCCGGCTGGAGAACGATCGCGCCGCGATAGGAGAGCGCGTCGAGAAGCCGCACGGCGTCCTCCACGTCCTCCTCCCCCTGGATCACGAACTTGAATTGCCTGCGTTCCTCCGGGAGCGACGCGTAGCGGCGAAGGGTCGGGAGCTGCGCTTCGACCGGATCGCCCTCGAACGTCGCCGCGGAGCGCCCCTTCGGCGCCACGGTCCAGAAATCGATCGCCTCAAAGAGCTCCTCGACCACGCGGGAACCGCTCGTCTCGATCGACGACCACCACCCCGCGCGCCGGCGGTCCTCCAGGAGCCAGAGGAGCGACGCCTTCGGGGCGATCGCCGGTTCCCCACCCGTGAGGCAGAGCCTTCGAACAGCCGGAAATTCGGCCAGCCGGTCCCGCACTTCTTCCACCGTGCGCGTTTCGAACCGGCCGACCCCCGTGTGGGCGAGCGCCTCGGGCTGGTCGCACCAGCGGCAGCGGAGGGGGCACCCGTAGAGGCGGAGGAACGCGGTCCGCTCCCCCACGTGCAATCCCTCCCCCTGCACGGAGAGGAAGATCTCGTTGACCCGGAACGGCGGAAGCGACGGCATGGCTAAATGATAGCGGTTCCCGGCCCGCCGCGTCAGGGCCGTTCACGGGGCCCGCGCCGGTTGACCGCCAGGGGGTCGGCCCCTATCATTCCGGGCCAAGGCTCCGTGGCACCTCGATTGGAACATGATGTAGATGCAACATGGAGGTTTCGGTCCCGATGTCCCGCGCCAAACTCGCTCCGCGCGCCGTCCCCAGCGAAGGGGAACCGATCCGGCTCTTCAAGTCGGATTTCCTCGAGTTCTTCACGCACATTCACCCGGTGGCTGTGCTCTTTCTCTTCGCGCCGGTGGCTCTCTTCTTCCTGGGCAGGGGAGTCCAGGGCCTCGGTGGGAGCCGCGGAATCGGCGCGGTGGCGCTCGTGTTCGCGGCCGGAATCGCGGTCTGGACCTTCACCGAGTACGTCCTGCACCGCTTCGTCTTCCACTACGAGCCGAAGAGCCGGATCCTCCAGCGGGTCTGGTTCCTCCTCCACGGCGTCCACCACGAGCAGCCGCAGTGCAAGACGCGGCTCGTGATGCCGCCCCTCCTGAGCGTCCCGCTCGCGCTTCTCTTCTACGGACTCTTCCACGTCATCGTGGGAAGCGCGATGGGAGCCCCCCTCGGGGTGGCGCCCCTCTACGCGGGGTTCATCGCGGGGTACCTCGCCTACGACATGCTCCACTACGCCGAGCACCATCTCCCGATGAAAGGGGGGGCGCTCCAGTACCTCAAGCGATACCATCTGCTCCATCATTTCAAGACCCCGGACGATCGCTTCGGCGTGAGCTCCCCGCTCTGGGACGTCATCTTCGGAACAATTCCCAAGGACACCAAGAGGGGCTGAGGCTGCCGCGCCTCGCGGCGCCGCCAGAACGAAGGATGGTGCCGTGCCGGTGATGGTCGCGATCGTGGAGCGGTTTCGCCGCATGGTGGAAACCGTCCAGGACTACACCCTCTTCTCCATCGAGACGATCCGCTGCTGCGTCGGGCGTCCGTTCTACGCCCGGGAAACGCTGCACCAGCTCCACTTCGCCTTGATCGGGTCGCTCACCATCGTGCTCATCTCGGCCATCGTGGCGGGCCAGGCGCTGGCGATCCAGCTCGCCCGCGAGCTCTCGAACTCCGGCGCGAAGAGCCAGCTGGGACACTTCATGGTGATCTCCGTGGTCCGCGCGCTCGGCCCCGTGCTGACCGGCATGGTCGTGGCGTCGCGCATGTCGGCCGGGATCACCGCCGAGCTCGGCGCCATGCGCTCCAGCGACCAGATCGACGCGCTCGTCGCGTTCGGGACCGATCCGATCCGCCGTCTCGTCGTGCCGCGCACGATCGCGCTCCTGATCGCGCTGCCGGTCCTGACCGTCATCGGCGACGCGCTCGCGGTCATCGGCGGCGGATTCGTCGGGCTCCAGTATCATCTGTCGTGGGAGTCCTACTGGATCGGAGCGCTTCAGTACCTCACGCCCAAGAACGTGTTGGTCGGCATGCTGAAGCCGTTCTTCTTCGCCGTGCTCATCGTCACGACGGCGTGCTGGAAGGGCTTTCGATCCGAAGGCGGCGCCAAGGGAGTCGGCGTGGCCACGACCGAGTCGGTCGTCATCGCATCCGTCGGTATCTTGGTAACCGACGTCATCTGCACGCGGGTTCTCTTCCGCATCCTGGGATGGTGAGCGCGTGATCGAATTTCGCGACGTCGACTTCTCGATCGAGGGGAACCCGATCCTCTTCGGGGTCTCCTTTCACGTTCCGCGCGGCAAGACGACGGTCATCCTCGGGCCATCCGGCTCGGGAAAGAGCACGATCCTGCGCCTTCTGCTCGGACTCTATCGGCCCGATCGAGGGGCGATCCTGGTCGATGGCGAGGACCTCACGCGGGTCTCCGCGGCACGGCTCCGCGAGATCCGGGCGAGAATGGGAATGGTCTTCCAGCAGGGCGCCCTGTTCGATTCGATGACGGTGGGCGAGAATGTCGGCTACGCGCTGCTGGAGGCGAACGGCGACGAGGAACGCGACGTGGAGGGGACGGTGCGGCACTTTCTGGAACTCGTGGGGCTCGAGCCCGCGCTGATCGACCGGATGCCCGACCAGCTCTCGGGCGGAATGCAGCGCCGCGTGGCGATCGCCCGCGCCCTGGCCGCGCGCGATCCGGTGGTCCTCCTCTACGACGAGCCGACCACCGGCCTCGACCCCCAGAGCGCGGAGCGGATCACCGACCTGATCGTCCATCTGCGCGACACACTCGGCAAGACCGCCATCATGGTCACGCACGACATCGCCGACGCCTTCAAGGTCGCGGACAGCCTCACCGTCCTGGAGAAGGGCCGCGTCGCCTTCGACGGCACCTCCGCCGAGCTCGCGCACGCCAGGTCGCCGTTCATCAACGAATTCCTCGCGCCCTTCCGGAAGGCGATCTCGGCGGCGCAACGACAGTTTCAGGCGGCCCCGGGCTCTCCGGCGCCGCCATCGGCATCTCCCCCTGAAGGAGGTAGGGCGTGAAGCGTACGGGGCGAGTCCCGTTCATGAAGCTCCAGATCGGGTTGGCGGCCCTCGTGGCCTTCGCCTTGCTGCTCTGGGCCACGTTCCAGTCGGGCGCCTTTCGCCTCGGCCCGGAGGAGAACGTCTCGCTCCTCTTCCGGAGTTCCGGAGGGCTCGAGGTCGGCAGCACGGTCCGCCTGAACGGTGTTCCGGTCGGAACGGTGCGCGTGATCCGGCTCCAGCCGGAGAGTAACCAGGTGACGGTGGTGCTCGGCGTGAAGCGCGACACCCGCGCGCGCCTTCACCAGGGCGCGACCGCCCGCGTCACCACGGTCGGCTTTCTCGCCGATCTCTACGTGGCGCTGGAATCGGGAGACGAATCGAAGCCGCCGATCGTCAAGGACGAGGAGATCTCCACTGTCGTCGCCTCCGATCCGACGCAGATGATGGGACGCGCGGAGGGCCTCGCCGATAGCCTTGCCTCGCTCGTGGGGTCGCTCAACAAGGCGGGGCGGCGTCTGGCGGCGGGGAGCGGCACGCTCGGCCGCCTGAGCGCGGACGACCGGCTCTACGAGTCGCTGGTGGACATGGCGCGGAACGCCAACACGCTGACCCAGCGGCTGACCGAGACCCAGTCGAAGGTCTCCGACCGGCTGATCTCGGTGACGGGATCGCTCGACAGTCTCACCTGGCGCCTGCAGCACGGGGACGGAACCGCCGCGCAGCTGATCACGAACGGTGAACTGCACCACCGGCTCGTGTCGATGAGCACGCGCCTCGATTCCGTTCTCACCGTGATCGAATCGGGACGCGGCAACGTGGGACGCCTGATGGCCGATTCCACCCTCTACGACGACACCGCCGCGCTGGTCTCGTCGATGAAGCGGCTCATGAGCGAGATCGAGAAGAATCCGAAGAAGTATCTGAAGTTCTCGATCTTCTAGGCGGCGCAGTGGCCTCTTCCCCTACAGCCAGCCCGCCTCGCGGTACCACGCGGCCGTCTGGCGGAACCCCTCCTCGATCGGCATCCGTGGACTCCACCCGAGGCGCGCGCGGATCTTCGCCGAGGTGCAGATCCAGTCGCCGGCCTGGATCTCCCGGAGCTTCGGGCGCGAGAGGAACGGAGGCCGGTTTGTCAGCGCGCCGATCGCCTCCCCGGCGAGCGCGCCGGCCGTGAGGAGCCACGCGGGCGGCTCGAACCGAACCGCCCAGGTCCCAAGCGCTCGTTTCGCGAACTTCCCCATCTCGTCGTAGTTCGTGGCGTCGGGCTCGGCGACGAAGAAGATCTCCCCCGCCGCGCGATCGTCGTCCAGCGCCAGCCAGCAGGCGCGCGCGAGATCCTCCACGTGGACGAGCGAGAACTTCCCCCCGCGATGGAGCACCGGCTGCAGGTGGCGCTTCACCGCCACGAAGAGCTTCAGCGTCGCCTCGTCGCGGGGGCCGTAGACGGCCGGCGGGCGGATGGAGCAGACCGAGAGGCGGTTTCGCATCTGGAGCACCAGCTCCTCCGAGCGGAGCTTGCTCTCCCCGTAGGCCGAGACGGGCCGCGGCGGATGGGCCTCGCTGACGGGCATCCCGTCGCGGCTGGGCCCGGCGGCGGCCTGGCTGGAGATGAGGAGGAAGCGGCGGAGCCCCGGTCCGACCGTGAGTGCCGCGCGGAGCATCCGCTCGGTGCCGCCCACGTTCGCCTCGTGGAACTCGGCCGCGCTTCTGGCGCGGGTGAGTCCGGCGGCATGAACGATCCAGGTCGCCCCGGTCACCGCGGCGGCCAGCGCCGCGGAATCCTCCAGCGGCGCGACGACGATCTCGAGCGGTTTTCCCTCGAGCCAGCGCCGGGAGGAGGAGCGCCGCACGATGCAGCGCACGCGCGCGCCGCGGCGGAGCAGCTCGTCGGCGATGTGGCTCCCGACGAAGCCCGAGGCTCCGGTCACGACCGCGAGCGGCGCGTCGGTCACGGGGGCGCTAGGCGGTTCGGTTCCGCCCGGGGACGTGGGCTCGCTCACGCGGCGAGCGGCTTGGCGTAGATCCGGTGCACCGCGCTCTGGGTGCAGCCGTAACCGAGGGTCAGATTGTTCACGGCGTCGTTGTCCTCCAACGTCCATCCGATCGTGGAGAGCCGGTAGCCCTTCCGGTTGAGCACTTCGCCCAGCTCGGTGACGAGCGCCGGCGCGAGCCCGGTGCGCCGGAATTCCGGAAGGACGCCGAGCGCCATCAGGCGTCCCTCGCGAATCCGTGGCAATCCCAGAAGAAGGTGGAAGATGCCGAACGGAAGGAGCCGGCCGCGCACCGCCTTCAGCGCGAGATTCACGTCGGGCACGTAGAGGAGGAACGCGACGGGGCGCCCCTCGACCTCCGCGAAGCGGATGAACTCGGGCACCACGGCCGGCTTCAGCTGCTTCGCCATGTGGTCGATCTCGGCGTCCGTCATCGGCACGAATCCCCAGTTCTTCTCCCACGCGCCGTTGTAGAGCTCCTTCACGCGCGCCAGTTCCTGGTCGAAGTGCTTCATGTCGATCGGACGCGTTACGACGCCCGAGCGGCGGCGCGCCATCTCGGAGATCCGCTGAAACGTCGGCGACGGCGTGTAGGGACCGGCGAGCGTGAACGAGAAGAGATCCTTCGCCTTCCGGTATCCGGCCGCCTCGATCCAGCCGCCGTATTCGGGAGGGTTGTAGGGCATGAGGAGCGGCTGCGGCCGATCGAATCCCTCGATCAGAAGCCCGCACTCGTCGTTCGTGGTGAAGGAGAGCGGCCCCCGCATGATCGTCGCCCCCGCTCCGCGCGCCCACGATTCCGCGGCCGCCAGGAGCGCCGCCGTGGCCTCGGCCGAGCGCGCCTCGAAGAAGCCGAACGCGCCCTGGCGCTCATCGTGGATCGCGTCGTGGTTTCGGTCGGTGGAGGCGGCGATGCGACCGACGATCCGGCCGCCGTCACGGGCCAGGAAATAGGCGGCCTGGCCATGCTCGAAGAAGGGGTTCTTGCCGGGGGTGAGGCGGGCCTTCTCGTCGGAGAGGAGCGGCGCGACCCAGTGCGTTCGGCCGCGATAGACGTCGAGCGGAAACTCGACGAAGTGGGCTAGATCGCGCGGACCTTCGACCGGGACGACGTCCACGCTGCTCGCGGCCGCCTAGTTGGCCTTGGGGACCAATTCGAGGCCGACTTCCTGCCGCACCTCGTCCACCACCCGGAGGATGGTGTCGAGCTGCTCGTCCTGGTGCGTCGCCATGTAGGACGTGCGCAGCAGGTCGCGCCCCGGCTGGACGGCCGGCACGACGATGGCGTTCACGAAGACGCCGCGATCGAGGACCTTCCGCCAGACCTGCATCGTCTTCATCCGGTCGCCGATGAAGATCGGAACGATAGGCGTTCCCTCGCCGTTCCCCACCTCGAGGCCCTGGGCCCGGAACCCGCTCCGCATCTTGTGCGAGATGGCGCGGAGTCGCTCGCGAAGCTGCGGCTCGCTCTCGATGATGTCGAGGGAGGCGAGCGCGGCGGCGACGCTGGCGGGCGTGACGCTCGCGGAGAAGATCATCGCGCGCGCGTGATGACGGAGGTAGTCGAGAACGCGGCTCGGACCCGCGATGAAGCCGCCGAGCGACGCGAAGGACTTGCTGAACGTTCCCATGACCAGGTCGACCTGGTCTTCCACGCCCGCGGCGTCGCAGGCGCCCGCGCCGCGGTCACCCAGGACTCCGATGCCGTGGGCATCGTCCACCAGGAGCCGAGCGTCGAATTCCTTGCAGAGCCGGACGATCTCCTGGAGCGGCGCGATGTCGCCCTCCATGGAGTAGAGCCCGTCCACCACGACCAGCTTCCCCGCCTTGGGGGAAACCGCCGAGAGGACCCGCTCCAGGTCCTTGACGTCATTGTGGCGGAAGCGCTTCACGTCGCCGTAGCCGAGGCGCGCGCCGTCCACGATGCAGGCGTGGGCTTCCTTGTCGAGGATCACCACGTCGCCCTTGTCGCTCAGGGCCGAAATGCTGCCGAGGTTCGTGAGATAGCCGGTCGAGAAGACGAGCGCCGCTTCCTTGCGCATGAATTTGGCCAGGCGCTCCTCGAGCTGCACGTGCAATTCGAGGGTGCCGTTCAGGAAGCGGGAGCCGTTGTTGGAAGTGCCGAAGCGGCTGATGGCGTCTTCCGCGGCCGCCATCACCTTGGGATGCTTAGTCAGGCCGAGGTAGTTGTTGGACCCCGCCATGATGAGGCGCTTGCCCTTGATCGTGACTTCGGTGCCGTGGTTCTCGGAGATCGGCAGGAAGTACGGATAGATGCCGGCCCTCTGGGCCAACCGATGCTCGGTGAAATCGTTACACTTCTCGAAAAGATCCACGCTTCCTCAGATTTTGTGTCCGGAGTGGGTGTTGCCAGCGAGAGGATGGCTGCGTTCAGAATGCGGAAAGATTATCGGTTTCCCCGCCGGGAGTCAATCCGGTTGCCCGGGCGCCGCTGAGGAAACCGAGGTCGTTGCGGGTGCGTCGTTCAGCGAAGTAGCGTCAGGGACGTCTGGCGGCGCGTCGAGCCCGACTGGAGGAGCGCGAAGTAGACGCCCGACGCGCAGGGGGTCCCCCGCGAATCGGTCCCGTCCCAGGCCACGTCGTGGGTTCCCGCCGCGCGGGCGCCGCGGACGAGCTCTCGGACGAGCCGGCCCTGGACGTCATAGAGGGCGAGCCGCACCGGCCCCGCCCGGTCGATCCGGAACGAGAGGATCGTCTGAGGATTGAACGGGTTCGGCCGCGCCGGATAGAGCCGCACCGGAGCTACCGGGGCCACCGCCGATCCCACCGCCGTTCCGATCGAGGTAACCCGGTAGGCGTAGATGTCGCTGGTCGGCCCGCTCCGGAAATCCTCCCACGCGAAAATGCAGCCGCCCTGCCCGTCGGAAGTGGCGGAGCGGAGGTTCCGCTGCCCGGAGCCGGTGGCGATCTTGAGTCCGAGCGAAGCCCAAAGCGGCGTGCCGCTAGCATTTACGTGCTGCGTGAAGACTTCCCGGAAACCCGCGCGATCGTCGTCCCAACCGATGATGGCGCCACCCGACATGTCGGTGACGATGGTCTGCACAAACTGGCTGCTGTCGGTGGCGCAGGCGGCGACGCCGTCCGCGGCCCACCTCATGACGCCGAGGCTGTCAACCCGCTGCACGTAGACGTCGGGGCGCGCGCTCGTCCGCGGATCGACCCACGCCACGATGGCGCCGGCAGCGCCGTCGGAGGCGATCACCGGACTCTGCTGACTCCCGGCGGCGAGGCAGAGCCCCACGCCGTTCGCGGTCCAGGCGGGCACGCCGTCCTGCCGCACGCGCTGAGCGAAGATGTTGTAGTCGAGGCCATTTCGGGAGTCGTGCCAGGCTGCGATGAATCCATAGTGCCCGTCGCTGATCATCACGGGATTCAGCTGATCGAGCACCGCGGCGGTGACGACGACGCCGTTTTTCGTCCAGAGCGTCGTTCCGCTCGGGTTCACGCGCTGCGCATAGAGATCGGAGGTCGCCCCGCCCCGGCGGTCGCGCCAGAGGATGAACGCGCCTCCCTGTTGGTCGCTCAGGATTCGAACGTCGGTCTGGGTCCCAATCGTGTCGCAGACGGCTAGTCCGTTCACGGTCCAGAGCGCGGTCCCCGCGCTATCGACGCGCTGCGCGTAGATGTCGCTGTCGGCGCCGCGGAGGTCCCGCCAGGCGATGATGGCGCCGCCCGACGCGTCCTCGGTCGCGACCTGGAGCACCTGATTTCCGGTGGCGGTGCAGAGTGGAATGCCGCCGGCCGTCCACCGCGTGGCGCCCGCGGCGTCCAGCGCCTGCGCGTAGATGTCGTAGGCGCCACTTCGGCTATCCTGCCACGCGACGATGATGCCGCCTGATCCGTCCTTCGCGAGGATAGGCGATTCCTGACCGTTGGCTTGCGACACTACCAGGGCGCCGTTGGCCCCCCAGAGCGGGATTCCACTCCCGTCCAGATGTTGCGCATAGACGTCGGCGGTCCCGGAACGGTAGTCCTCCCAGACGATGAACGCGCCGCCCGACCCGTCGGGAATGGAGCGCGCCAGCACCTGATTGGAGTCAGCCAGCGAGGCAGGGCTGCCGTAGGTCGCCCACGTCACGTTCGCGGCCGGGACTCCGACCGGGAGCAAGGCGAGGGCCAGCGTCATGAGGATAGGTGCGACTAGCGCGATGACGAGGGGGCGCGCCATGCGTGATTGATCCACCTTTGGTTGACGAGCGACGTTGCACCTCACGGACGCGGCGGATACTATGCAGGAATCGAGCCTCGGTGACAAGGGAATTGGAGGGGTGAAAGCGCTATAAGCTATTGATTTTATGTAACTTGTGGAGTGGCTGGATCGCGCCGATCGGAAGCCCGGGTCGAGCGGGGTCGTGAGTGGGCGACGCCCCGTGAAGCGCTGCGGGATTTCCCCCATCTTGGCGGCCGAGAACTCGGTCGTCTCAACCCGGTCCAGGGAGGACCTTGTGCACGCACGCTTTCGATTCGCTCCAGCCTGGGTCGCACTGCTCGCCGCCTCGCTCATCGCCCCGGCGCCACGGGCCCACGCCACCTTCTCGATCGTCGCGCGAGATTCGGCGACGGGCGACATTGGCGTCGCCGTTCAATCGCACTACTTCGCGGTCGGCCCCATCGTCCCGTGGGCGGAGCCCGGCGTCGGCGCCGTTGCCACGCAGTCGCTCGTCGAGGTCAGCTACGGCCCGAAGGGGCTCCAGCTGATGAGCGACGGCCGGTCGGCCAGGCAGGCGCTTCAAGAACTCCTGGCCCAGGACCAGTATCGCGACGTCCGGCAAGTGGCGATGATCGACAGCGACGGGGGCGTGGCGGTGCACACCGGCGACAAGTGCATCCCCGACGCCGGCGATCGCGCGGGCGCCCAGTACTCGGTCCAGGCGAATCTCATGGCGAACAAGTCGGTCTGGCCCGCCATGGCGCTCGCGTACGAGACGACCAGGGGCGACCTTGCCGCGCGCCTTCTCGCCGCGCTCGACGCGGGGCAACGCGCGGGGGGTGACATTCGCGGCCAGCAATCGGCGGCGATCGTGATCGTCCGCGGGAAGCGCTCGGCGCGGCCGTGGGCCGATCGCGTTCTCGATCTCCGAGTCGAGGATCACCCGCGACCCATCGAGGAGCTGCGGCGGCTCGTGACCCTCTGGCGCGCCTACCGGCACGTGGACGAGGGCGACGCGCTGATCACCGAGGGGAAGATCGAGGAGGCGATGTCGGCGTACCAATCGGCCTCGCGCCTCGCCCCGACGAACATGGAGATCGTCTTCTGGCAGGCGACCGCGCTCTGGAAGCTGGGCCGGGAGAAGGAAGCGGCACCCCTCTTCCGGAAGGTCTTCGCCAAGGAGCGGAAGTGGGTCGCGCTGGTTCCGCGCCTGGTGCGGGCGGGGCTCCTGTCCGACGATCCGGCCGCGATCAAGCGGATCCAGAACTTCGCCCCTCGTGAGGGGGGAAAGCGCGGGAAGCGTTGATTCCCGCTCCCCGAGCGAGCAAAATAGAATGTGAAGAATCGCTCGTATCCGTCCGTGCGATCCCCAGACACTAGCCGCGGCGCCGCCGGGGCATCGGAGGTTGAATCATGTCGGAGCGTCACGCTCCCACGGCGCCGGCTACGGCGCCGACCCCATATCCCTACGTCCCCGGACTGGACGGCGTCCCCGCCGCGAAATCGAGCATCTGCTGGATCGACGGCGACCAGGGCGTGCTCGAATACCGCGGCATTCCGATCGAGGTGCTGGCCGAGCGGAGCACGTTCGAGGAGACGTCCTATCTGCTCCTCTGGGACAAGCTGCCGAATCGCACGGAGCTCGAGAAGTTCAGCCGCGACCTCTCGACGAATCGCGACGTGCGGTTCCGCCTGATCGACCTCCTCAAGTGTCTTCCCGACACGGGGCACCCGATGGAAGCGCTGCAGGCGTCGATCGCGGCGCTCGGCATGTTCTATCCCGACCGCGATCCGCTGAACGCCGAGGACCGCTACAACTCGGTGGTGCGGATCATCGCGAAGGCGCCGACGCTGGTGGCCGCCTTCCATCGCCTCAGTCACGGCAAGGATTACATTCCGCCGAAGCCGGAGCTCTCGCATGCCGGGAATTTCCTCTACATGCTGACGGGCGAGGAGCCGGACGCCGAGATGACCCGCATCATGGACGTCTGCTTCATCCTGCACGCCGAGCACTCGATGAACGCGTCGACGTTCGGCGGACGGGTCACCGGTTCGACGCTGGCCGACCCCTACACGGTCGTCTCGTCCGCGATCGGCGCGCTCACGGGGCCGCTCCATGGCGGCGCCAACGAGCAGGTCATCCACATGCTGAAGAACATCGGCGACGTGGACAAGGTGCGCCCCTACGTCGAGGACCTGATCGCGCGGAAGCAGAAGATCATGGGGATCGGGCACCGGATCTACCGCGTGAAGGACCCGCGGGCGCTGGTGCTCCAGGAGCTGGCGAAGATCGCCATCGCCAAGCGGGGAGGCGATCCGCTCCTCGGCATCGCGCAGGAAGTCGAGACGATCGTCGCCGAGCACCTGTCGGCGAAGCGGATCGCTCCGAACGTCGACTTTTACTCGGGCGTCCTCTACCAGGCGATGGGCATTCCGACGGCACTCTTCACGCCGATCTTCGCGATCGCGCGCGTCTCGGGATGGCTGGCGCACTGGCTGGAGCAGCTGAAGGACAATCGCATCTTCCGCCCCGACCAGATCTACACGGGCGGGCACGACGTTCCGTTCATTCCGATGGAGGAGCGCGTCTAGCGCCCCATCCGCGTGTGCACGCTCATCGTGGGTCTCGATCTCCTGGGACCCGGAACGCTCCTCGTCGGAGCGAATCGAGACGAATCGCCGGGGGCGGCCGCCGC
>JBBTHR010000102.1:0-2856 GCA_038060295.1 Candidatus Eiseniibacteriota bacterium | reverse complement strand
TATTCGCCGGGCCGGCCCTCCGCGGGGCCGGCCCGATTGCGCGATCGCCCTGCCGTCGTGGGGGGGCGCGATCTGATGGCGGGGGGGACATGGCTCGCGGTGCGGGAGGCACGGTTCGTGGCCGCACTGTTGAATCGGCGTCCCGCGGCGGCGGCAGAGGCGGCGGTTTCCGCCGCCACAATTACAAAGCCGCTTCGTTCGCGCGGACTCCTCTGCCTCGACGCCGCCGCCGCGGGGCCAGCGTTCGACCTCCCCGTCGCGATCGATCCCGCGACCGGCGATCCCTATCCGGCCCGGCTCGACGCGGCCCTGCGCGTGATCTGCCGCGAGCGCTACGCCCCCTGCTCCCTCGTCGGGTTGGAGGCGGGCGGCCCGTCGTGGGTGATCACCCTTCACCCCGACGAGGAGCCGCGCGCGTCGCTCCTGAATCCGGGCTGGCACGTGATCACGCACGGGGCGATGGACGATCCCGACGAGCCGCGCACGCGCGCGCTCCTGGCGCGGCTAGGCGGGGAGCGTCCGCGCGACGCGGGAGAGGGATTCGAGCTTCTCGCGGGGCTCCTGCGAGTCCACGACGATTCGGGCGGCCCGCCCGTCTGCCTTCACCGGGAGCGCTTCTCCACCGTGTCGAGCACGCTTCTCGCCCTCGGAATGCCCGGCGCCGGCCGCTACGCGCATGCCGGGGGCCCGCCCTGCGTCACGCGCTTCGAGGATCATTCGCCGCTTCTGTAGTTCGTGCCTGCCGGGCGCTTGGAGGAGTGGCGGGGGGTCAGCGACCGCGGCGGCGTTTCGGACGAGCGGCCGCGGGGGCTTCCTCGCTCACCCTCACGAGCGCCGCGAGGTCCGGATCGATCGCGCAGCGCTTCCGCCCGACCCGGACCGTGAGCGGTCCGCCGAAGGGCGCCCGCTGCAGGAGGACGACGCGGGCGCCCGGCACCAGGCCCAGCGTGACGAGGTAGCGAAGTTTCTCCGCCTGGCGGTCGCTCACGTGTGTCACCACGGCCGGCGTGGCGAGCGTGAGGGCGGGAAGCGGCTCGCCCCGCACCGTTCCCATGGCCCCGGCCTTCGTTGGAATCGGATCGCCGTGCGGATCGTGCGTCGGATCGCCGAGGGCGCGCGACAGGAGTTCCTCCATGTCGTCGCTCAGCACGTGCTCCAGCCGCTCCGCCTCCACGTCCACGCGGTCCAGCGGAACGCCGAGCCTGGTGTGGAGGTAGAGCTCCCAGAGGCGGTGGTGCCGGACGATCTCCAGGGCGATCTTCCGCCCCTTCGCGCTCAATCTCACGCCGTCGTAGCGCGCGTAGTGGACGAGCCCCATCACCTGGAGCTTCTGCACCATTCCCGTCACCGAGGGGGCCGACACGCGCAGATTCGCGGCGATGTCGCCCACCGGGACCCGTTCGCCCTCGCGGCCGCGGTGACTCAGCTTCCAGATCACCTTCAGGTAGTCTTCGACCGCGTGCGTGACGGTGGCCATGGCTCCCATCCGGCTGTCGCGCGGGGACGATCCCGGCGCGGAGCCCTAGCGTAGAGGGTCCCTTGACATTTAGGCTACCCTAAAGGAGACTGATTGGAATTCCGATAACGGTACCCTGGAGCCATTCATGACGAAACGAGCCCTGATTCCCGCCCTTCTCCTCCTCGCCGTCGCGGTCGTCGCGGCCCCGGCGCTGCTGGCGCGTCTCCGCGCCCCCGAGGCGGCTCCGCCGCGAACCGTGGCGCTCCACATGCGGGAGTACACCTTCAACGGCACCAACCCTACCCTCCAGTTCCGCCCCGGGGAGCGCGTCCACTTCATCGTCACGAACGAGGAGGAGTCGAACGTGCTCCACAATTTTCGCGTCGTCGGCATGAACGTGGATTGCGGCCCCCCCATGAAGCCCGGGGAGCGCCGCGAGGTGATGGTCACGATGCCGAAGTCGGGAGAGTTCGCCTACACCTGCTGCACCCATCCCGGCATGGGCGGCAAGATGGTGGTCGCGAAGAAGTGAGATCGTTCCTCCGGATCGTGCGGACGCCCCTGGCGGCGGTGGCAAAGGCGGCGGCCATGGCCGCGTGCATGGCGATGTTGGCTGCACTCCCGGGCTGCGGGCCCGGCGGCGCTCCCGCTCCGGCGCCGCTCGGCGCGGCCGACACGCTCGCCGCCGCCGCGCGCGACCACGCCATCCGCACGCTCACGGAGTTCGACACCGGCAAGGTCACCATGCTCCCCGGCGGCAGGACGCTCCGCGAATACACGGTGTGGGCGGAGGAGAAGGCGATCGAGGTGGCGCCCGGCGTGCGCTTCTCCGCCTGGACCTACAACGGCGCGATCCCCGGCCCGACGCTCCGCTGCACCGAAGGCGATTCGATAAGGGTCTATTTCACCAATCGCGGCACGATGCCCCATTCGATGCATTTCCACGGCTTTCACCGGGCGAACATGGACGGCGTCTTCGAGCAGGTGCCGCCCGGCGGCGAGTTCGTCTACTCGTTCAACGCCGCGCCGTTCGGGCTTCACCTCTACCATTGCCACACGATGCCGGTGAAGATGCACATCGCGCGCGGCCTCTACGGTGTCTTCCTCATCGATCCCAAGACGCCGCGCCCCCCGGCGCGCGAGATGGTGATGATGATGAACGGCTTCGACACCGACCTGGACGGCGCGGAGAACGAGATCTACACGGTGAACGGATACGCGAACGTCTATTTCCGCGACTACCCGATTCCGGTCAAGATGAACGAGCTGCAGCGCGTCTATCTCGTCAACATCACCGAGCTCGACCTGGTGAACTCCATGCACACGCACGCCACCTTCTTCCACGTCTACCCCACCGGCACCAGCATGACGCCGAGCGCCTTCACCGACGTCGTGAC
>JBBTHR010000101.1:0-7110 GCA_038060295.1 Candidatus Eiseniibacteriota bacterium | reverse complement strand
GTCCGCAAGGAAGCGGTCCGGGCGCTAGGGAACATCGAGAGCCCGACGGCGCGCGCTTATCTTGTTTCGGCCTTCAAGGATCCGGACGCGGGCGTTCGCATCCAGGCCGCCATGACGCTGGCCGAGAAGCGGGAGGAGCGCGCGGCGCAAAGCCTACTCGGCGCCATCCAGGTGCCGGAGTTCCAGCGGCGCGACCTCCGCGAGCGGCAGGCCTTCTATGAGGCGCTCGGCCGTGCCGGTTCCGACGTGTTGGCGCCGAAGCTGGAGCCGCTCCTTACGAAGGGCGGGATATTCGGCGGCGGCGACGACGACGAGCGCTACCACGCGGCCCTGGCGCTCGCGTGGCTCGGCACGTCGAAGGCGCTCGCCGTGCTCGAACGCGAGCTGAAGAGCAAGCGTGAGCCGGTCCGGCAGGCCGTGGAGAAGGCGCTGGCCACGGTGCGCCACGCGGCGGCCACGGGGGTGGCGCCGAACGCCGACGGCGAGGCGCAGGGCACGGAGAGCGAGCCCTCCTCATCGCCGGGGGGGGAGGACGCGTCATGAGCGATACGACCCGCGCCGGCGCGGGCGCTCCGGTGAACACCAACGACGACCCCGCGGCGCGGCTCCTGCATCAAGGGCGGAATCTCGCCATCCAGCTCTGCGTGCTCCTCAAGACTGCCCGCGTCCACGACGTCGGGAACATCGCGTTCCAGGGGCCGCTCACCAACTTCATCGAGACCGTGGCGCAGATGTGGACCGCCGAGGACGATTTCAAGGTTCTCTCGGTCGGCGACTTCCTCTACGTGAACCAGCACCGCCTGCGCGTGGACGCGTCGTCGTATCCCAGCTACCAGTACCTGAACGACGAGTTCCGGACCCGCGGCCTCGGCGGCTTCGCCTTCGAAGGGAAGCTGACCCCGCCGGAGGTGAAGAAGTTCGTCCGGCTGTTCCTCGACGTGGACGTGAAGGCGGCGGAGCCGTTCGAGGAGTTCGTCTCGGCGTTGACGAAGCTCTCGGTGGAGAACATCGTGCCGCTCCGCGCCGTAGCGCCGATGATCGGCCACGTGGGGAGCGAGGAAGTGCGCGACAGCCGGAAGGCGGCCAAGCGGACTTTCTATCGCGCCATCGAGTCGGCGCGCACCGTGATGCTGAGCGCCCGGGACCGCCGGCCGATCGACATCCGGAAGGCGAAGCGCGCCGTCCAGGGGATCGTCGATCTGATCCTCGATGAGGAGTACTCGGTCATCGGACTCACGGCGCTCAAGAACCACGACGAGTACACCTTCCAGCACTGCGTGAACGTCTCGATCCTGGCGATCGCCCTGGGGCAGCGGCTGGGGCTCTCGAAGAAGCTCCTCGGCGACCTCGGCGTCGCCGCCATCCTTCACGACCTCGGCAAGGCGGCGGTTCCGTCGTGGGTGCTCAACAAGGCGGGCCGTCTCACGGCCGACGAATGGAAGATCCTGAACGATCATCCGATTCAGGGCGTGAAGATGATCGCGAGGATGCGCGGCCTGAACGAGCTGGCGCTCCGCGCCATGATCGTGTCGTTCCAGCACCACATGAACGTGGACAAGAGCGGGTACCCGCACATCGAGGGCTGCGAGGAGCAGTGCCTCTTCAGCCGCATCGTCGCCACGGTGGACTGCTTCGACGCCATGACGGCGCACCGGGCCTACCGGCGAAACGCCTTCACGCCGTACGAGGCGCTCCACATGATGATCACGGAGAACGTGGACAAGTTCGACCCGCTCATCCTGAAGGCCTTCATCAACACGGTCGGCATGTACCCCGCGGGGACCGTCGTCCTCCTCGACACGAACGAGATCGCCGTGGTGGTGGAGCCGAGCCCGCACGACATCTTCCGGCCGAAGGTGAAGAACGTGCGCGACCGAGCCCGAAAGCCCGTGCATGGCGCCGTCCTCGATCTGAACACCCGCGACCAGGAGTCCGGCGCCTACGTGGCGAGCATCGTCTCGGCGCTCAACCCCGAGGAATACGAGATCAACATCGTCGACGCGCTCGCCTGACGGTGCCGCGCTCTGTTTCCGCCGCATCCGCACGCCCATAACCACCCGCCGGCCGCGCAACCCGCCGGCCGCGCCTTGACGGCGCCCTCCCTCCCCCGTAAACTCCTATCGTTACGACACTTTCCCCCCGATGTGAGGACCCTCCGTTGTCGCTGCAGCGTCCCCGCGCCCTGGTCGTCGATAAGGACACCGCCGAAACCCAAGCCCTGCTGGGGGTTCTGGAGGCGAACGGCTTCGACGTGCAGTGGGCCAAGGATGGGGAGCAGGCCTTCAACGTGCTCGACGCCCCGCCGCCCGACAAGGCCGGCGCGGTGCCGCTCGGGCACGAGGTGCTCATCACCGAGCTTCGCGCCCAGCGAATCGACGGACTCCGATTACTGGAGATCGCGCGCCGCCGGAATCCCGAGGTTTGCGTCATCCTGATCGCCGACGCCGGCGGCGTCGAGCTGGCCACCGACGCCATGCGCGAAGGGGCTTACGACTTCCAGCTCCGCCCGCTCAATCTGTCGAAGATGCTTGCCGTCATCCAGCGTGCGCTCTCCCACCAGCAGCTCGTGACGCGCGTTTCGGCGTTGGCCGAGCGGTTGGACGAGCGACTCCGCATCCCGACGCTCACCGGCAACTCGCGCGCCATGCAGACGCTCACCGAGCGGATCGCGCAGATCGCGCCGACGCGCGCCACGACGCTGATCCAGGGAGAGACGGGGACCGGGAAGGAGCTGATCGCGCAGGCGGTTCATCAGCTCTCGCCGCGAAAGGACGAGCGCTTCGTGAAGCTCCACTGCGCGGAACTCTCGGAGAACCTGATCGAGAGCGAGCTCTTCGGGCACGAGCGCGGCTCCTTCACCGGCGCCGAGCGGCAGCGGAAGGGGCGCTTCGAGCTGGCCGACGGCGGCACGCTCTTCATCGACGAGATCTCCGAAGTGCCGCTCAACGTGCAGACGAAGCTCCTTCGCATCCTGCAAGATCGTCGGTTCGAGCGCGTCGGCGGGAGCGAGACGGTGAACGTGGACGTCCGCGTCATCGCGGCGACGAACAAGCCGCTCGACGTGCTCGTGTCGCGCGGGGAGTTCCGCGAGGATCTCTACTATCGCCTTCGCGTCGTGCTCCTGGAGGTGCCGGCGCTTCGCGAACGGAGCGAGGACATCCCGCTCCTGGTGGAGGCCTTCATCAAGGAGTTCAACCGCGAGCACGGGCGGAAGGTCTCGGGAATCACGCGCGGCGCGATGGACCGGCTGATCCACTACGAGTGGCCGGGAAACGTCCGGGAGCTGAAGAACACGATCGAGGAGCTGGTGATCTTCACGGAGGGGAAGCGGGTGCTCGACGTCTCCGACCTGCCACTCGCCCTCCGCCAGAGGCGCGGCGCCACGGCTCCCGATCTTCACCTCCACGTGGGGATGTCGATGCAGGAGATCGAGCGGGCCGCCATCGAGGCGACGATGCGATCGGTTGCCTACGACAAACAGAAGGCGGCGAAGACGCTGGGGATCGGGCTCCGGACGCTCTACCGGAAGTTGAAGGAGTACGGGCTGTGAGCGGGGGCGCGTCGGGCACGGCCGGAGGCGCAGGCGGCGCCCTGGGCGGCCGGCCCGCGCTCGGAATCAGCGAAATTATCTCTTGGGTTCTCCGAAGAGTCCCTTGGCCGAAGCTTCACCGAGACGCGCCCTCACCTGATCCCACACGGAAGGAAGCACGTCTCTCATCACGGCGTTGACGGCCAGCACCTGCTCGAGCGACACCCCGTTCTCACGCCAGCTCTGGCCGTTGTTCGCGAGGTTTTGCAGGAGCGGCATCAGCCGGTCGACGGCGTAGGCGAAGCGGGCCTCGTTCGACTCCCGCGCCTCGAACTCCATCCACCGCTCAAGGCACCATTCCGCTCGCGGTTCCGGGAGCAATCCGAAGACGCGGCGAGCCGCCTGCAATTCCGCCGCGTGCCGCGTGTCGCTTCGCCCCTCGTAGACGATCTGATCCCCGACATCGATCTCTGGAATGTCGTGAACGAGAAGGATCTCGACGACGTGGAGGCGGTCGAGCGGAACGCTGGCGTGGTCTGCCAGGAGAAGCGCCAGGAGCGTGATCTGCCAGCTGTGCTCGGCCGAGTTCTCGTACCGCTCCAGCCCCACGGGCTTCGTCCGACGGAGCACCGCCTTGAGCCTGTCGAGTTCGATCATGAACTCGAAGATCGGGCGGAGATCGCCGCTCACTTCGCCCCCATCCGCTCCAGCCGCGCCACCTCGTCCCGCAAGAGCGCCGCCTCGCCCGGATCGTTCGTGAGCGATGCCGCCTCGCGTAGCGCGGCGATTCCTTCCTCCGGCCGGCCCAGCTGATTCAGGAGCATCACCGCCATGTCGCGCCTCGCCGCCGCGCGCTCGGGGACCCCAACCGGCACCTGTGAGAGTTCACCCACGGCTTCGTCGAAGCGGCCGAGCGACGCGAGCACCTGGCCGATATTGAGCCGGATGCGCGAATCGCCCGCGGTCGCGAGCGCCTCGCGCAGCTCGCTCAGCGCTTCCTCCGGGCGCCCCAGCCGCTCGAGCGCCATCCCGCGGTAGAGCCGGAGCGCGTACGCCGTCGGCGACTGCGCGATTCCAAGCCGCGCCGCCTCCTCCGCGCCGGCGAAATTCCCCCGGTTGAGCCGCGCCAATGCCAGCGCCGCGTAGAGCCGCGGATTCATGCTGGCCGCGCCGACCCGTAGCCCGCGCAGCGCCCACTCCTCCGTATGCTCCTGATCGTTGGCCCGCGAGAAGAGGGCGGCCATGTCGTGGCACCAAAGCGCCAGGCGGTAGGTGCCGCTCGGCTTGGGCTGAAGCGCCGCGAAGATGCTGTCGCGCGTGCCGCGCGTGCTGATGCCCGGCGGGAGCGACCGCACCTCGATCGACGGTCCCGAGAGCCGCGCCCCGTCGGAGCGCCAGAGGAGCGGCGCCTTCGCGCGCAGCCAGCGGTAGTAGCCCGCCTCGCCCGGATACTTGAGCGAGTCGGCGTCGAAGCGGCGCGAGATCTCCCCGGAGAGGACGATGGTTTCGAGCCCGTCGAGGAATTCGGGACGATACGCCGCGGCGACCAGCGGGGCCTGGGTCGCGAAGAAGGGCCAGATGATGAGGTTTCGCTCGCGCTCGGCGAAGACCGGCCCGTAGATCTCGACGGCGAGGAGCCGCGTGGGGCCGACGTTCGTCTGGATCCATCGACGCGCCTCGTGGCGCGAATCGGGGCGGTGGAGCGCGCTCCGAACGTTCCAGAGTTCGGGAGACGGAACGAGGAGGCAAGCCGCTGCCAGGAGCGACGTCGCCGCCCCGCGACGGGCCGCGAGCGCGGGAAGGCGAGCGCTCAGGAACTCCAGCAGCCGGAGCGCCCCCACCGCGGCCGCGATCGTCACGATCGGAAACGCCACGAGCAGATAGCGCTCCTGCGCGGCGCGGAGGAGCCCGTTCGCGACGACGATCACGATCGCGACGAGTGCCACCGTGCGGGCGCCCGGCCCACGGCGCCAGAGCGCCATGAACCCGGCGATCGAAAGAAGGTACGCCGGCCATCCCAGCGACTTCGGCAGGGAGGCGGCCAGATAGGTGGGAAGGGAGATCGGGAACGCGGACTGTCCCACCCAGTCGCTGAAGAGGCTCTTCCGCTGAACGGAGAAGGCCTCGGCCGTGGTCTGCCAGTCGAGGAAGGTGAAGGGCGTGGCAGCGAACATCGCGGCGAACGCGATGCCCAAGGCGATCCCCAGCGCCTTCCATCGCCCGTCGCGGAGATGCACGAGCGCCAGCGGGAGGAGGAGCACCAGCGGGACGTACTTGCACGCCGCCGCCAGGCCGATCCAAGTGCCGGCCCACGCCGAATCGCGCGTCCCGCCACCCTCGGCGACGCGGGCCATCGCTCCAGCCGCCAGCGCCACGAACACGAGCGCGAGGAGGTTGGGATCGCTGATGTGTTGAGACGTGAGAATGTGGAGCGGATTCGCGGCCAGGAAGAGCGCGGCCAGGATGGCGGCGATTCGTCCCACCAGAGGGAGCGCCAGGCGCCAGGTCAGGAGAATGCTCAGAACCCCGATCGCGGCGTTCAGCATCCGCGCCAGGAGAAAGAGCGCGGCCGAATCGCGCTGCACGTGCTCCGCGAACTCCGCCGTGGTCGCGCCCGAGTGAACGAAACCGTACCAGCTCTTGTAGACGATCTGGACGCCGAGCGTGACGTAGAACGAGAGCGCCGGCCACCCTCCCGTGTGCGGATTCAGGTCGAAGTCCCTGAGGCCGCCCCGCCACATGCCCCACGATCGCATGATGGTGGTGCGGTCGGTCTCCTCGATCGCCGTGTCGTCGATGACGTTGATCCCGAGCGAGGCGTCGGGGAGCCGGTCGCCGATTCCCCAGAGGCGGAGAAGTGCCGAGGCGATCAGGATGAAGAGGAGGGCGCGGTCGATCGACGGAAGCGCGAACCGCGTCCCCGGCTTCGCGGACTTCGCGGTCCGGGCCGCCGGCCGATTCGGTTTGGCTCGTGGTCTGGCCATTGCGGGCGCCTACAGACAGTCCCGCGCCGGGGCGACAAATTGGCCGGTCGGAGGACCGGATCTGGCGGACGGGCTGGAAGGGTTCATAAGTTGTTGTGCCATTATAGGAAAGCGCGCCCCCTCCGCTCAACGCTTCTGCCGTTTGGACAAGGCGGGGGTCCCAAAGCCTCTCCGGATTGGCACTCCGATCAGTGGAGTGCTATTTTTATCTGTTGTCCAGGCAATCACTTAGAGCCACTTAGCGATCCCTGCGCCAAAACACGGCACGCGGATTGCGGTAGAGTAGCGGCTGGTCGCGGGGTTCAGGTACTCCCGTGCCCATCTGTCACCGAGTCACCATCAACGAATCCGAAACGAAGGAGTCTCACTCCATGGCCGTCTCAGTGAATGTGAAGCCGCTGTCCGATCGCATCCTCGTTCGTCGTCTCGAGGACACCGAAGTGAAGCGTGGCGGGATCATCATCCCCGACACCGCGAAGGAGAAGCCGCAGCAGGGCGAGGTCATCGCCGTCGGTCCGGGTCGCTTCGAGGACGGCAAGCGGGTCCCGCTCGACGTCAAGAAGGGCGACAAGGTCCTCATGGGCAAGTACTCGGGCA
>JBBTHR010000100.1:0-12379 GCA_038060295.1 Candidatus Eiseniibacteriota bacterium | reverse complement strand
GCGCCCGGATCTTGGTCTTCAGGAGGTCGATGGCGACCACGTTGTAGCCGCCCTCGGGGATGACCAGGTCGGCATACCGCTTGGAAGGCTCCACGAACTGGAGGTGCATCGGGCGGACGCTCGATTCGTACTGGCGGATGATCGAGTCGAGGGTCCGCCCGCGCTCGGTGAGATCGCGCTTGAGGCGCCGAATGAAGCGAATGTCGGGATCGGCGTCCACGTAGAGCTTGATGTCCATGAGCTGGCGGATCGCCGGATCCTCCAGAATCAGGAGGCCGTCGAGAATGATGATCGGACGCGCCTTCACCCGGACCGGCTCGGGGAGCCGCGTATGGGTCCGCATGTCGTAGACCGGCATGTCGATGTCGCCGCCGTTCAGGAGCGTCTCGACGTGTTGCCGCAGCAGTTCGCGATCGAAGGCGTCGGGGTGGTCGAAGTTGTGGATCTCCCGCTCGCCGAGCGGAATGTTCACGAGGTCCCGATAGTAGGAGTCCTGCTCCAGCAAGAGGACCTTGTCGTGGCCCAGATCCTCCGCGATCGACTGCGCCACGAGCGTCTTGCCGGCCCCCGTCCCGCCCGCGACCCCGATGAGGATGCCGCGTCCGCGACCCGGCATCGGTTAGGCGACCTCTTCGTGATGGCCCGGCTCCGCCTCGATTTCTGCGGGGCTGAGCGCGGCGATGTACGGGAGGTGGCGGAAGCGCTCGGCGAAGTCGAGCCCGTAGCCGACGAGGAAGCGGTCCGGCACCTCGAAGCCGACGTAGTCGAGCGGAATGGTCCGCTCGCGGCGCTCCGACTTGTCGAGGAGGGCCGCGATCCGGAGCGACCGGGGCGACCGCGACAGGAGCGTCTCGCGAAGGAAATGGAGCGTGTGCCCGCTGTCGACGATGTCCTCCACGAGGATCACGTCGCGGCCCGCGATGGTCTTTTCGAGGTCTTTCACGAGCCGGGGATTGCGGCTCGATTCCGAGGCGGCGCCGTAGGAGGAGACGCTTACGAAATCGAGTTCGTGCGGGATGGCGATCGCCTGCATCAAATCGGAGACGAAACAGATGCATCCGTTCAACACCCCGACCAGGAGAGGGGTGCTGTCGGGGTAGTCGCGAGCGATCTGATTTCCCAGCTCGCAGACGCGGCGCCGTATATCCGCCGAGGCGATCAGGACTTCCATGAGGCGCGGCACCTCCAGACGGGTCGTTTCGGGCACTCTAGCACCCCCTCGGGGGGGTGTCAAATCAGGCGCAAGTTCCTCGGAGATAGGCCGATAAATGCCAAGACGATTTGCACGGACCGGACGCGGCGGGGAGGGAAGATCGTGGCGGCAACGAAGACTGCTATGGAGCGCCGGGGAGGGCAGCGACGGAGTACCGATCGTCGGGCGGCCGGCCGGCTGGAGCGGCGGATGTTCTTCCTGCTCTGGGGGGTCGGAATCCTGAATTTCACCGACGCCGCCCAGACCATCTTCCTCCTGAACGTGAAATTCATGGTCGAGGCGAACCGCTTCATGGCGTTTCTCCTCGATCATTCTCCCTACGTTTTTTGGATGTACAAGACGCTCGTGCCGACGCTCGGCTGCGTCCTTCTCTGGCGCTTCCGCAAGCAGGTGAAGTGGCTGCCGGGGGCCGTGATCACCGTCTTCGCCGTCTATCTGACGGTCGTGATCCGGAGTTTTCTCTACATGATGCTCCCGGCCGTTCCGCCGGCCTAAGGAGGAACGGGGCATGGGCGAGCACTATCTGAGACTGACCTCCCTCACGGGCGAGAGCGGCGCGGGTCCGCCGGCGGGGCCGGCGACGCGCGAGGACGTCGGCTATTTCTTCATCAATTCGTTCCTCCTCTCGCGCATCGACTCCGACATGCCTTCCGACCTGAAGGAGTACGACGAGGACGTGAACGTCTACACGGCGTCGCTCCTGGCCGGCATCGTCACGGGCAGGGAGGACCTCCTGCGCGCCGACCTGGTATCGCCGCGCGACACCGACGTCTTCGCGCGCGTCCAGGAGAGCAAGGACCAGCGCCACCGCTATCGCGTCTACAAGGCGAATGCCGATTTCATCTACGTGTCGCTCGGGATCTTCAGCGGCGGCGCGCCTCCCCGGAGCCCCGTCGCCGAGGATCTGGAGGAGCGCGAGCAGCAGCTGACGTGCCGCGGGAAGTCGTACTACCACTTCGCCGCCGCCTACGCCGAGCGGCTCTACGGAAGCCGCGCGGGCGTGCCCGAGGTGATGGGCAAGCTCTCGCGGAACTTCGAGTGCTACACGAAGGTGATGGCGTGGATGAGCGGCGAGTACCTCCATCTCCTGCGGAGGATCAGCGACGGCGAGGTCTATCACTTGACGCGGGACGCGCAGAGCCGGTTCGAGGTCTCGCACAAGACGCACGTCTGGGACGAGCTTCTCGATTCCTACGTCACGTGGCAGAAGACGCACGCCGTGGAGGCGCGGCGCCGGCTCCACCGCGCCGCTCGCGAACTGCGAAAGATCGATCCCGAGTTCTCGTTCCGCGCGTTCCGCCGGCGCGAGAACGACCGCCGACCCTCCGTTTGACGGCCTGGCGGCCGCTGCCGTAGGCTCCTGACTCATGTCTTCCCCTCCGCTTCGCGTCGGACTTCTCGGTTGTGGTGTCGTCGGTAGCGGCCTCCTGGGGCTTCTGGGGGCTCGGGAGCGCGCCGTCGCCGAGGCGGCCGGCGGACCGCTCCGGGTCACCCGTCTCGCGGTCCGCGAACCCGGCAAGCGGCGCGACCTCGACCTCGGGAAGATCGTCCTCGGCGACGATCCGATGGCGGTCGCGAACGCCGACGACGTCGACATCGTCGTCGAGCTCATGGGCGGGCTCGATCCCGCCTATCCCGCCGTGCGGCGCGCGCTGGAGCGGGGTCTTCCGGTCATCACCGCCAACAAGCACCTGATCTCGGTCCACGGGCCGGAACTGGAGGCGCTGGCCGCCCGAAGCGGCGCCACGCTCCGGCACGAGGCGTCGGTGGCCGGCGTGATTCCCGTTCTGCAGTCGCTCGACCAGGGGCTTCGGACCGAGCGCTTCTCGCTCCTTGTCGGAATCCTGAACGGCACGACGAATTTCATTCTCTCGACGATGGAGCGGGAGGGGCGCGATTTCTCGGAAGCGCTCGACGCCGCCCGCGCGCTCGGCTTCGCCGAGGCCGATCCCTCGCTCGATCTCTCGGGCGCCGACACGGCGCAGAAGCTGACCCTCCTGGCGCGCCGCGCCTTCCGCACCGACGTGCCGCACGGCTCCATCCCGACCGAGGGGATCGTCGGCATGGAACTGGAGGACCTGCGCCAGGCCGATCGCTTCGGCTACGTCGTGAAGCTCCTCGGCATCGGCCAGCGAACGCCGGAGGGGCTCGACCTCCGCGTCCACCCGGCCTTCATTCCCCGGCGCTATCTTCTCGCCTCGGTCCGGGACGAATTCAACGGCGTTTATCTCCGGGGCGAGGCGTCGGGCTCGATGCTCCTCTACGGGAAGGGGGCGGGGGCGCTCCCGACCGCGCAGGCGGTCCTGGGCGATCTGATCGCGATCGCGCGGGAGCGGCGGCTCCGCGGTGGAGCGGCACCGCCGCCGCAACCGCCGCCGGCGGCACCCGATCCCGAAGCGAAGCTCCCGCTCGACGAGGTTCGCACCAAGTACTACGTCCGCCTCCTGGTGGACGACCAGCCGGGTGTGCTGGCCCAGATCGCGCAGCGGCTGGGCGGCGCGCGCGTGAGCGTGGCGCAGATGTTCCAGGAGCCCGGCGCGCGAGGCGAAGCGTCGATCACGCTCCTCACGCACGAGGCGCGCGATCGGGATCTGCGCGACGCCATCGCGACGATCGGGTCGCTGGCCACGGTTCGCCGCGCGCCGCGCGCCATCCGAATCTTCGATCGATGACGATCCGTCCGTGGCGCGGCATCTGCCGGGAGTTCCGGGAGATCCTGCCGCCGATTCCCGACGACGCGGTGGTGACACTCTTGGAAGGGAACACGCCGCTGGTCGCCGCGCCGCGTCTCGCCGCGCGGATCGCCCCGGGCCTCTCGCTCCATCTGAAGGTCGAGGGGGCCAATCCCACCGGCTCGTTCAAGGACCGCGGCATGACGGTCGCGGTGTCGCGCGCCGTGGCGGCCGGAGCGAAGGCGGTGATCTGCGCCTCCACCGGGAACACCTCCGCCTCGGCCGCCGCCTACGCGGCGCGCGCGGGGCTTCGCTGCGCCGTCGTCATCCCCGACGGGCAGATCGCCCTCGGCAAGCTGGCGCAGGCGATGGTGCACGGGGCGAAGATCGTGGCCGTGCGCGGTAATTTCGACCGGGCGCTCGAACTGGTGCGCCTTCTGGCCGAGGATGGAACCGCCGTCGTCGTCAACTCCATCAATCCCGACCGCATCGAGGGGCAGAAGACGGTCGCCTGGGAGATCGCCGCCGCCCTCGGCCGCGTTCCCGACCTGCACGCGCTCCCCGTGGGAAACGCCGGCAACATCACCGCCGCCTGGAAGGGGTGGGTGGAGCGCGACGCGAGCGAGGGGGGCGGGCGGCCGCGGATGCTCGGATTCCAGGCCGAGGGGGCGGCGCCGATCGTCCGCGGCGAGAAGGTGGCCGAACCGCGGACGATCGCGACGGCGATCAAGATCGGAAACCCCGCATCCTGGAAGGGCGCCACCGACGCGCGCGACCAATCGCGTGGCGTGATCGAGGCGGTGAGCGACGACGAGATCGTGGAAGCCTACCGGCTCCTCGCGTCGATCGAGGGGGTCTTCGTGGAGCCGGCGTCGGCCGCGGGGATCGCGGGGCTTCTGAAGATGGGCGCGCGCGGCGCGCTGGACGGCGCCGTCACGGCGGTCTGCACGGTGACCGGGCATGGGCTCAAGGATCCCGAGCGCGCCGTGACGGTCTCGGGTGGCTTCGACACGGTGGACGCCGAACCGGACGCGCTTCGCCGGGCCATCCTCGCGTGAGCCGCCGCCCGCGCGTCCGCCCGCGCCCGCGCTCCCGCCCGCGCGGTTCGGAACTTCTCCGGTGGCGGGCCGTCGCCCCTGCCTCCACGTCGAACCTCGGCCCCGGCTTCGACTGCCTGGGCCTGGCGCTGGCGCTCCCGCTCTCCGTCACCGCGGAACGGATCCCCGACGGCTTCCGCATCGCGCGGCGGGGCGAAGGGAGCGACCTGGCGCTCGATCTGCATCGCGACACGGTCCTTCACGCGTTTCGCCATCTCTGCCGCGCCGCGCACGAGCCCGTTCCGACGGTGGCGCTCACGATCCGCTCCGCGATTCCGGTGGCGCGAGGGCTCGGGAGCAGCGCCGCGGCGATCGTGGCCGGCCTCACGCTGGCGAATCACTGGCTCGGCGGTCGCTTCGACGACGACGAGCTCCTCGCGGAGGCGATCCGGCTGGAGGGTCATCCCGACAACGTGGCGCCCTCCCTGCGGGGCGGGATGATCCTCTCCATGCCGCTCCGGCGCGGCGGCTTCGAGGCGCTCCGCCTGGCGCCGCCGCGCGGGCTCGGCATCACGCTCGTCGTTCCGGACGTGCGCGTGAGCACGAAGAAGGCGCGCGCGCTCCTTCCGAAACGGATCGCGCTCCACGACGCGGCCGCGAACACGGCGCGGGCGCTCGCGCTCCTCACCGTCATCGCGAGCCGGCGCTTCGATCTCTTGGCCGATGCCCTCGTGGACGTGTACCATGTGCCGCACCGCGCGCGACTCATTCCCGCCTACGACGCGGTGGTCGCGGCGGGCCGGCGCGCCGGCGCCTACGGCGTGACGATCAGCGGAAGCGGGCCGACGCTGCTCGCGTTCCACGCACCGGGGGCGGGCGCCCGCGTCGGCACCGCCATGATCCGCGCCTTCGCGCGCGGCGGCGTCCCCGCCCGGGCCATCCCCGGCCGGATCGCGGCGCGAGGGGCTTCCGCGCACACCCTGCTCGAAACTCGGAACCGCTGACATGGGTCTCTTGGTTCAGAAGTACGGAGGAACGTCGGTCGGCTCGCCGGAGCGGATCCAGAGTGTCGCCGATCGCATCGTCCGGACGCGCCGCTCGGGGACCGATCTGGTCGTCGTCGTCTCGGCCATGGGCGACACGACCGACGAACTGGCCGACCTCGCGAGGAAGGTCTCGTCGGAGGAGCATCCCCGGGAGATGGACATGCTCCTCACGTCGGGGGAGCGGATCTCCATGGCGCTCGTCTCGATGGCCGTGAACGATCGCGGCCAGGAGGCTGTTTCGTTCACGGGCTCGCAGAGCGGGATCGTGACCGACACGTCCCACACGCGCGCCAAGATCGTGGAGATCAAGGGCGACCGCATTCGGGAAGAGCTGGCCAAGGGGCGCGTGGTGATCGTAGCCGGGTTCCAGGGTGTGAGCAGGGACCGCGAGGTGACGACCCTGGGCCGCGGCGGCTCGGACACGACAGCCGTGGCGCTGGCCGCCGCGCTGGGCGCCGAGGAGTGCGAGATCTACACCGACGTGGACGGCGTCTACACGGCCGATCCGCACGTCGTCCCCGAGGCGAGAAAGCTGGCGGCCGTCTCGTACGACGAGATGCTGGAACTGGCGTCCCTGGGGGCGAAGGTCCTCCACAATCGCTCGGTCGAGATCGCGCGGCGCTTCGGCGTCCCGATCCACGTCCGTTCGAGCTTCAACTGGAACGAAGGCACGCGAATCCGAAAGGGTGGATCGATGGAAGAGGTCGTCATTCGGGGCATCGCGCACGACGCGGACGTGGCGAAGATCGCCCTCCTGGGCGTACCCGACCGTCCCGGCGTCGCCGCCGAGATCTTTCGCGCGGTGGGAGGCTACGGCGTGAACGTGCGCATGATCGTGCAGGCGAGCGGCGAGGGGGGGAAGAACGACGTCACCTTCGCCGTCGGCTCGCACGACGTGAAGACGGTCCTGCCGATCGTCGAGGAGATGCGAAAGCAGCTCGGCGCGCGCGCGTTCGTCTACGACCCCGACGTGGCCATCATCTCGGTCGTGGGCGAGGGGCTGGCGACGTCGCCGGGCACCGCCGGCGCCGTCTTCGACGCCCTCGCGAAGGCCGAGGTGAACATCGAGCTGATCAGCACGTCGTCCATTACGATCACCTGCATGGTGCGCCAGAAGGACGTGGAGCGGGCCGTCCGGTCGCTCCACCAGGCGCTTCGACTGGAGCAGGGGCCCTAGCGGCCGGCTCCGGGAACGCTTCCGCCATGGATTGGCGCGAGAAGCCATCGGTTCTGCGCCGCGGAGCGGCCCCACCGGACGGACGAGAGTCGGCGATCGTGCTCGCGATCGCCTGCGCGCTCCATCTCCTCTTCGTGCCGCTCTTCTTCTACCGAACCAAGCCGTCGACGGAGATCTCGCTCCCGGAGAGCCGCGGGCCGCGCACGCGCTCGCAGCTGGTCCGTCTGTCGCCGCTTCGCACCCTGCCCGCGCCGGAGCCGGCGGCCGCCTCCGCGAAGGCGAAGCCGAAGCCGGCGCTCCTCAAGCGCTACCAGCCGGGGGCGAAGATCGCGATCCGGGAGGAACGGGCGCCGAACAAGAAGGGGAAGTCCGAGGAGACCAAGGTCGCGGCCAAGGAATCGGCCGCGCCGTCGGCCGCCGACCTGGCGCCCCGCTGGTTCTCCTCCGATTCCTCGCGCGCGACGAGCGCGAAGACCGACGGCGATTTCCGCTTCGCGTACTATCTCGCGACGCTTCGGAACAAGATCGGCTCCCGGTGGGTACCCCCGCAGGGCGTCGACGCCCGCGGCCGTCCGATCAAGGCCACGGTCTATTTCCGCGTTCATCGGGACGGACAGATCTCGCAGGCGACGATCGAGACGACTTCCGGGTACGTGTTCTTCGATCAGACCGCGATGCGGGCGCTGATCTCGGCGACGCCGCTCCCGCCGCTTCCGGCGGGATTCGCGGACAACTACCTGGGGGTTCACTTTGGCTTCGAATTCCAGCAATAGGCTCCTCGGCGCCGGCGCGCTCGCGGGGCTCCTCCTCCTGGCCATCGCGGCGACGCCGCGCGAGGCGGGAACGCAGACCGACGTGCGGATCGGCGTGCAGACCTCCGGCTCGAACAAGTCGCCGCTCCTTCTCGCGACCTTTCGCGCCGCGGGGAGCGCGGCGGGGACGGCCGCCGGCGCGCGCGACGTGACGCGGAGCGATTTCGAACTCTCGGGCCTCTTCAGCGTCCGAGACGTGCCGGCGCTGGAATCGAAACTGAGCCCCGAGCCCGGCCTCGCCGGCTCCGTCCGCGTGGAGGGACTGGTGGAGCCCGAGGGGCCCGGCTGGAAGCTGACGGGCGAGGTGTTCGATCTCGGGACCGCCGAGTCGGTCTTTCGCCGTGCCTACTCCTTCGACCGCGCGACGCTCCGCGCGACGCTTCACCGCTTCTCCGACGACGTCATCGAGGTCCTGACCGGCGAACGGGGAATCTGCGAGACACCCATCGCCTTCGTCCGCCAGAGCGGAAAGGCGAAGGAGATCTGGGTGATGGACTACGACGGGGAGAACCAGCGCCAGGTGACGCACGACCGGAGCATCGCGCTCTCGCCGGCGTGGGCGCCCTGGGGAAGCGAGATCGCCTTCACGACATTCAAGCGCGGCAATCCCGACCTCTACCTCTTCGATCTTCGCCGCGGCGCATCGTATCCCTTCTCCACGCGCCCTGGGCTCAACACGGCGCCATCCTACTCGCCGGACGGCAAGTGGATCGCCTGCACGCTCTCGCGCGACGGGAACGCGGAGATCTACCTGGTCAGCCGCGACGCGCAGACGGCCCGGCGACTGACCCGGAATCCGCGCATCGACTCCTCCCCCTGCTTCAGCCCCACGGGGCGGGAGCTCGTCTTCACGTCGGACCGCTCCGGGTCGCCACAGCTCTACGTGATGGACACCGACGGGGTGAACCAGCGGCTCCTCACGATGGAGGGGAAGTACAACGACTCGCCGCAGTGGTCGCCGAAAGGGGAGAAGATCGCCTACGCGGCGCGGCACGACGGAACGTTCGACGTGGTCATCATCGATTCGAACGGACAGAACCCGATCCAGATCACCTCGGACGCGGGGCACAACGAGAATCCCCGCTGGTCGGCCGACGGCCGGAAGATCTACTTCTCCAGCTCGCGCACCGGCCAGCGACAGATTTATCTCATGTCCTCCGATGGGAGCGACGTCGTCCAGTTGACGCGGGCCGACGAGAACTACAATCCGTCGGCGGGACCGCGACCCCGGAAGAAAGGATGATCCCTGCCCGGGGGGGGGGCCTCCGGGCGGGTTGACGCTTCACGGGGGCTGTGCTACGGTTCGAAATTAGCCGGAAGTCCTTGTCGGACAACACTCTGACCCGAACGGGGGATCGTACGATGCGCCATACGCCACGGATGGTGAGGCTGGCGACGGCGGGCTTGCTCGCCGCGCTATTGATGGCCCTTGGATGTGCCTCGCGCAAGCAGGTGTCGACGAGCGAGGTAGAGCCGCCGCCACCGCCGCCGACCACGCAGCAGGAGACCACGCCGCCGCCTCCTCCGCCCACGCAGACGGAGAGCGAACCGGAGACGCGCGCGACGCTGGCCGACGCGTTCTTCGATTTCGACGAGGCCTCGCTTCGCGCCGACGCGAAGAGCGCGCTCGAGAACAACGCCAAGTGGATGGAAAAGAACTCCGGCGGGAACGTGATCGTCGAGGGACACTGCGACGAGCGCGGCTCCGTCGAGTACAACCTGGCGCTCGGAGAGCGGAGGGCCAAGGCGGCGAAGGAGTATCTCGTCTCCTACGGCATCGCGGCCGGACGCCTGACCACGATTTCCTACGGCAAGGAACGGCAGTTCGATCCGGGCCACGACGAAAACGCGTGGGCCCAGAACCGCCGCGCCCACTTCGTCGCCAAGTGATCGCCATGCGCCGTCCTCCGCGCGCCCTCCGGGCGCTTCGGGCGCCGGCCGCGACCGTCGCGCTCGCCGCCCTCGTGGCGGCGGGCGCATTCGGCTGCGCTCCCAGCGGCTACTACCGCTCCAGCCAGTCGTCGCTCGACAGTCTGCTGACCACCCAGGCGGAGCTTCTCAGGCGGGTCAACACGCTCGACCGCAAGGTGGAGACGACGCGGGAGTCGGTCCAGGCGACGCGCGCCAGCAGCGACACGCGGCTGAATGAGCTGTCGTCGCGGATGGAGGTCCTGGAGGGGAAAGTGGACGCCTCGGGCGAGCGCTTCAGCAGCGTCGTCGCGAAGATCGAGAACGTGAAGGAACGCCTCACTCGCGCCGATAGCGCCCGCGCCGCGGCCGGTACGATGGTGCGGGATACCACCGCCATCCTCGACCCCGAAAGCGCCTACAACGCGGCCTACGCCGATCTTTCGGCCGGCCGATACGATCTGGCGCGGCAGGCGTTCGGCGAGTATCTGAATCACTATCCCGATACCGAGCGGTCGGACAACGCGCAGTACTGGGTCGGGGAGTGCCTCTACGCCACGGGCGACTTCGACGGATCGATCGTCGAATACGCCAGAGTGGCGGAACGCTACCCGAAGGGAGACAAGGTGGCGGCGGCGCTCCTGAAATCGGGCTACGCGCACGCGCGAATGAACCGCCCCGAGGAGGCCAAGAAGTTGTTCCGGCAGGTCGTGCTTCGCTTTCCGAAGAGCGACGAAGCCCGCCTCGCCAAGGAGCGCCTGGCATCTAAGTCTTAGTTCCAATGCGATTCGAGAAACTCACCACCAAGAGCCAGGACGCCCTGGCCCAGGCCGAGTCCGACGCCACCCGCGCCGGGCATCCCGAAGTTCGTCCCGAACACCTTCTCCTCTCCCTGCTCCGCCAGAAGGAGGGCGCCGTCCGCGCGGTCCTCGAAGCGGCCCGCGCCAACGTCGGCGCTCTGGAAACCGCCGTCGAAGGCCGCCTGGCCCGCCTCCCCAAGGTCTCCGGCAGCCGGCAGATCGTCCTCGCCCCCGCGCTGAGCCAGATCCTCGAGCATTCGTTCGTCGAGGCCGAGCGGCTCCAGGACCAATTCGTCAGCACCGAGCACTTCCTCCTCGCCATGCTCGATCCGGGAATGACCTCCGACGCCGGCGCGCTCCTGCGCGAGCACGGCGCGACGCGCGAGGCGGTCTATCACGCGCTCCTCGAAATCCGCGGGGGGGAACAGGTGACCGGCCCCGATCCCGAGGAGAAGTACCAAGCGCTGGCGAAGTACGCGCGCGACCTCACGGAGATGGCACGAAAGGGCTCCCTCGACCCGGTCATCGGCCGGGACGACGAGATCCGCCGCGTGATCCAGGTCCTCTCCCGCCGCACCAAGAACAACCCCGTCCTCATCGGCGAGCCGGGCGTCGGCAAGACCGCCATCGCCGAGGGGCTGGCGCAGCGGATCGTGAGCGGCGACGTCCCCGAGGGACTCAAGTCGCGCCGCATCCTGGCGCTCGACCTGGGCTCGCTCCTGGCGGGCGCCCAGTTCCGCGGGCAGTTCGAGGAACGGCTGAAGTCGGTTCTCAAGGAGGTGACGCGCTCGGCGGGTCAGGTGATCCTCTTTATCGACGAACTCCACACGCTCGTCGGGGCCGGCGCGGCGGAGGGCGCGCTCGACGCGTCGAACCTCCTCAAGCCCGCGCTCGCGCGGGGCGAGCTCCACTGCGTCGGCGCGACCACGCTGGACGAATACCGGAAGCGAATCGAGAAGGACGCCGCGCTGGAGCGGCGCTTCCAGCCGGTCTTCGTGGGGGAGCCGACGGTCGATCAGACGATCGCGATCCTCCGCGGCCTGCGCGAACGCTACGAGACGTTTCACAAGGTGAAGATCCAGGACAGCGCGCTGGTGGCGGCGGCCGTCCTCTCCCACCGCTACCTTCCCGACCGCCAGCTTCCGGACAAGGCGATCGACCTCATGGACGAGGCGGCCTCGCGGCTTCGCATCGAGATCGACAGCCTTCCGGCGGAGATCGACACGCTGGAGCGGAAGAAGCGCCGACTGGAGGTCGAGCGCCTGGCCCTGAAGCGGGAGCGCGACGAGGCCTCCAAGTCGCGCCGGAGCGACATCGAAGCGGAGATCGCGGAGACGGAGAAGGAGCTCTCGCGCCTCCGTGCCCACTGGGAGAAGGAGCGCGCGCGCATCCAGGTGATCCACGAAATCCGAGAGCGAATCGAGGCGCTGAAGCAGGAGCAGCAGCGGGCGGAGCGAGACGCGGATCTGGAGCGCGTGGCCCGGATCCGTCACGGAGACCTCCCCAAGCTGGAGAAGCAGGCGGCCTCCGAGACGGCGGCCCTCGCCGAGTTCCAGAAGGACCTCAAGATCCTGAAGGAGGAGGTGGACGAGGAGGACATCGCCGAGGTCGTGGCGCGCTGGAGCGGCATTCCCGTGCAGCGACTCCTGGAGGGTGAAGTGGAGAAGCTCCTCCAGATGGAGGCGCGGCTGGGCGAGCGCGTCGTCGGCCAGGA